>NZ_JBIVQF010000007.1:0-217707 GCF_044755045.1 Pseudarthrobacter sp. NPDC092419 | reverse complement strand
TTCAACCCCGTCGGCGCCCACCCCTCCGGACGGATCGGCGAAGACCCCCAGGGCATCCCCAACAACCTCGTCCCGTTCATCGCCCAGGTCGCCGTGGGCCGCCGCGAAAAACTCATGGTCTTCGGCGGGGACTACGACACCCCGGACGGGACCTGTCTGCGGGACTACATCCACGTCGTGGACCTCGCCGACGGGCACGTCGCAGCCCTGAACCACATCGCAGAACGCACCGGCGTCTTCCGCTGGAACCTCGGCTCCGGCAAAGGCTCCTCCGTCCTGGAAGTCCTGCGCTCCTTCGAAAAAGCAGTCGGCCGGCCCATCCCCTACGAAATCACCGACCGCCGCGCCGGCGACCTCCCCGCCTTCTGGGCAGACGCCTCCTCAGCCCTGGCCGACCTCGGCTGGGCAACCACCAAAACCGTGGACCAAATGTGCCAGGACCACTGGCGCTGGCAGAAAAACAACCCCAACGGCTACGCCACCTAACCCCCACCCTCTATCGATTGCTCCGTAGGGGTGGAACCCGAAACGGCCGCCCACCTGTGAAGGTGGGCGGCCGCCGTCGTTCTTGCCGTTTCTAAGCCGACGCGATCAGCGCACCGGGTAATCGCGCTCCGGCTCGCCGATGTACAGCTGGCGCGGACGGCCGATCTTGGTGTTGGGGTCGCTGATCATCTCGCGCCACTGGGCGATCCAGCCCGGCAGGCGGCCGATGGCGAACAGGACGGTGAACATCTTCTCCGGGAAGCCCATGGCCTTGTATATCAGGCCGGTGTAGAAGTCCACGTTGGGGTAGAGCTTGCGCTGGATGAAGTAGTCATCGCTGAGCGCCTTCTCTTCGAGGCGCAGGGCGATGTCGAGCAGTTCGTCGTTGCCGCCGAGCTTCTCGAGGATCTCGTGCGCGGTGGCCTTGACGATCTTGGCGCGCGGATCGTAGTTCTTGTAGACGCGGTGTCCGAAGCCCATGAGGCGGACGCCGTCTTCCTTGTTCTTGACCTTCTCCATGTAGTCCTCGGGCTTGAGGCCCTCGGCCTGGATCTGGCGCAGCATCTTCAGCACTGCCTCGTTGGCGCCGCCGTGGGCGGGACCGAAGAGCGCGTTGATGCCGGCGGAAACGGAGGCGAACAGGTTGGCATTGGAGGAGCCCACCAGGCGCACCGTGGAGGTGGAGCAGTTCTGCTCGTGGTCTGCGTGCAGGATGAGGAGGAGGTCCAGGGCCTTGACGATGACCGGGTCCAGCTCGTACTGCTCGGCCGGGAGGCCGAAGCTGAGGCGCAGGAAGTTCTCCACCAGGTTCATGGAGTTGTCCGGGTACAGCATCGGCTGGCCGATGGACTTCTTGTGCGCGTAGGCGGCGATGACCGGAAGCTTGGCCATCAGGCGGATGGTGGAGACCTCCACCTGTTCTGCGTTGAACGGGTCCAGGGAGTCCTGGTAGAACGTGGACAGCGCGGACACTGCGGAGGACAGGACGGGCATCGGGTGCGCGTCGCGGGGGAAGCCGCCGAAGAAGCCCTTGAGCTCCTCGTGCAGCAGGGTGTGCCGGCGGATCTTCTGGTCGAAGGCGTCCAGCTCCGTGGGGGTGGGCAGGTTGCCGTAAATCAGCAGGTAGGACACCTCAAGGAAACTGGAGTGCTGTGCCAGCTGCTCGATGGGGTATCCGCGGTAGCGCAGGATGCCCGCATCGCCATCGATGTAGGTGATTGCCGAGGTAGTGGCTGCGGTGTTCATGAAGCCGGGGTCAAAGGTGACTGCGCCCGTCTGCTTCAGCAGCTTGGAAACGTCATAGCCTTCGTTTCCTTCAATAACCTGGATGCGCGGGAGCTTGAGCTCGCCACCTGCGTGGAGCAGGGTCGCCGCGTTGTTGGTCTCAGTCATGGAGTCCCCTTCATGAGGCTCTTGGGCCTCTGTCGAAAGCTTGATCCAACATCAGGTGCGCCCGCGCACTGACCCTGAGAAGACAGGTTCCAACACCCGGACTGCCTTCTTGTAGAAAGCCACCATTGATAGTCACTTAAAAACTACCGCTCCTTGGCGGGTGTCACTAATCCGCGACGGCCCAAGGACCGCCAAACAGCGCCGTAAGTGGCGCGAGTCACAGGATTGTTACGGGGTGTGCCCCAGCCGGGACACCGCCGCATCGATGCGTTCGTCAGAGCCGGTGAGGGCAACACGGATGTACCGATTGCCCGCCTCGCCGTAGAACACGCCGGGCCCGACGACGATGCCGCGCTCGGCGAGCCTGGCCACCGTGGTCCAGGTGTCCTCACCGGCCGTGGACCAGAGGTACAGCCCCGCATCGGAGTCCTTGATCTCGAGGCCGAAGTCCTGCAGCGCCGGCAGGAGCCGTTCGCGGCGTCCGCGGTAAAGGTCCTTCTGGGTCTCCACGTGCGCATCGTCGCCGAGCGCAACCCGCATGGCTTCCTGCACCGGATACGGCACGATCATGCCGGCATGCTTGCGGCTGTTCACCAGGTTCGGCATGAGGTCCGGGTCGCCTGCCACGAAGGCTGCGCGGTAACCGGCCACATTGGACTGCTTGCTCAGGGAGTACACCGCCAGCAGGCCCTGGTGCGAGCCTCCTGCCACCCGCGGGTCCAGGATGCTGGGCACGGCCTCGCCGCCACGCTGTACATCCCAGGCACCCCAGCCAAGTTCGGCATAGCATTCATCGGACGCAACCACGGCGCCGAGGTCCCGGGCCTGGTCCACCACGGCTTTGAGCGAGGCCGCGTCCCGC
Organism: Pseudarthrobacter sp. NPDC092419; assembly: GCF_044755045.1. NCBI lineage: Bacteria > Bacillati > Actinomycetota > Actinomycetes > Micrococcales > Micrococcaceae > Pseudarthrobacter > Pseudarthrobacter sp. NPDC092419. Next base: position 214,967 of record NZ_JBIVQF010000007.1, on the reverse strand, counting down.
ACGCTGCCGGTGGGGTTGCCGGGCGAGTTGACCCAGATGAGACGCACGCGAGCGAGCGTTTCGTCGTCGAGCTCGGCCAGGTTGTCCGTGGCCACGGAGGTGACGCCCGCAAGGGTGGCACCAATGTCATAGGTGGGGTAGGCAACCTTAGGACGTACGACGACGTCACCCGGCTTAAGCCCCAAAAGGAGCGGCAGCCATGCCACCAGTTCCTTCGAGCCCACCGTGGGCATGACGTTCCGGGGATCGAGGCCGGCCACGCCGCGGCGGCGTTCAAACCAGCCGGCCACGGCTTCCCGGAGCGCGGGCGTACCGTGGACGGTGGGGTAGCCCGGGGCGTCGGCGGCGGCCTTCAGGGCGTCCTGCACGATGGCCGGCGTCGGATCCACGGGCGTACCGATGGACAGGTTGACGGCGCCGCCGGGATGCTCCGAGGCCTTCGCCAGGTACGGAGCCATCGCTTCCCAGGGGTAATCGGGCAGGTCCAGGCCAAACCGCTTCACTGCTGCACTCACGGCCGCTGCTGTCAGTGGTCCTGGTTCTGCGGCGGCAGGGCGGCGATCATCGGGTGGTCCTTGCCGGTGTTGCCGATCTTCGCTGCACCGCCCGGGGATCCGAGGTCGTCGAAAAACTCGACGTTTGCCTTGTAGTAGTCCGCCCACTCGTCCGGAGTGTCGTCCTCGTAGTAGATGGCCTCGACAGGGCAGACGGGCTCGCACGCGCCGCAGTCGACGCATTCGTCCGGGTGGATGTACAGCGAACGCTCACCCTCATAGATGCAGTCGACGGGGCATTCTTCGATACATGCCTTGTCCTTGACATCTACACACGGCTGCGCGATTACGTACGTCACGTCCCTGGCCTCTCCACGTTGGTTCCGGCGACCCGCCGGCTATTGCATCCGGCAACCAGGGCCGGACTCTTGACATCTGAGCCTATTATCTCCCAGCCGGTTCCCGCGAACCTAGCCGACAGACCTAGTATGAACTGGTGAGTCTGCCCACCCCCTCCCCTGCTGCTTTCCTGGCCGCCGCAGCGCCCGGCACGCGCGTGGTTGTGCGCTACCGGATCGAGGGCGGCCTCACCGACGCGTTGGGCTATCTGGTGGCGTGCGACGCCGGTGCGTGTACCGTCCGTACCCGGCAGGCCGACGTCGTCATTTCCCTGACAGAGGTGGTGGCGGCCAAGCAGGTCCCGCCGGCGCCCCCGCGGCGCGCCCCGCGCGCCTAAACCTGCCTTCGCTGCGCAGGGACTGCCCCTGCGCATCCACGCCGGGCCTCACTGCGCAGCGCGGTACGTGGCCAACGCCTGCCGCACCATCAGCACGAATTCCCCTGGTTCGTTGAGGAGCATCTCAAACGTGACCCTCAGCGTTGGAACACCGCGGATGACGGTAACGTTCCAGCGCCGCCTGTCCTCGCGGTAGGCTGCCCGGCCGCTGTGGTGGGCATAGCCATCCGTTTCGATGCCCACCAGGCCGTCAACCAGAAGGTCCAGGTGGCCCATCCCGGGAATGTTGACCTGCAACTCCACCGTCAATCCCGCTTCTTCGAGCAGGTACCGGGCGATGGTCTCGATGATGGAACCGGATTGCGGCCGGATCCTGGCCACCAGGCAGAGGATTGCTTTCTCCCGCGGGGCCGGAAAGCGTTCCCGCAGCGCCGACAGCTGGATCAACCGCTTCTTGACTGCGGATTCTGCAATGACCAGCGCCTCAAGCGGCGGGAGGCAACGGAGGGACTGGCACACAATGTCCAGCGGTGTCAGGGGGATGTCGCACCGATGAACAACGCAGCCCGGGACCGGTCTCCCATGCCGGGCGGCAAGATGCGGCTTTGGGGGCAGCCGGACTACCCAGAGCCCCGCTGCCCCTGCTGCCGTGACACAGCCGGGCACGGCGTGGTGGCGCCCCGCGTGGATGAGCAGCGGGTCAGCATCAGGCAGGGCATAGACTCCCCGCGCTATCCTCTGCACCGATCCATCAAGAACACAGGCCTCAATGCTTCGACGCGGCACACCCGCCAGCCGCAGGGAGGCGGACGAGGCTACTCCGCCGACTGCAGCCAGGGTCTCAGTAATGGTTTGCATGTGGGCATGCTGCCCGGCCCGGGAGCCGGGCGCAGCCGCCGCAGGCCGCTATGTGGAAAACGGGACAGCGCAATTGCTGCACTCTTCACTGCGCGGGGACTGCCCCTGCGCATCCAGGCCGGGCCTCACTGCGCAGCGCGGTACAAAGGAAAAGCCGGAACGACGGCGGATTCCCGCCTGCCGTTCCGGCTTTCCTCTTGCTACTAGGCCTTGGCGCGGGCTCGGTTGGCCTTGGCACGCTCGTTGGTGTCCAGGATGACCTTGCGGATGCGGATGGCTTCCGGAGTCACCTCGACGCACTCATCCTCGCGGGCGAATTCCAGCGACTCTTCGAGGGTAAGCTCGCGCGGCGGCGTCAGGTTCTCGAAGGTGTCAGAGGAAGCGGCACGCATGTTGGTGAGCTTCTTTTCCTTGGTGATGTTCACATCCATGTCGTCGGCGCGGGAGTTCTCGCCCACGATCATGCCCTCATAAACCTCGGAGGTGGGCTTGACGAAGAACGAGCCGCGCTCCTGCAGGTTGATCATGGCGAACGGGGTGACCACGCCGGCACGGTCGGCAACCATTGAGCCGTTGGTGCGGTACTCGATGGGGCCGGCCCACGGCTCGTAACCCTCGGAGATGGAGGCTGCGATACCGGCGCCGCGGGTGTCCGTGAGGAACTTGGTGCGGAAGCCGATGAGGCCACGGGCGGGAACGATGAACTCCATGCGGCACCAGCCGGTGCCGTGGTTGGCCATGTTGGTCATGCGGCCCTTGCGGGCAGCCATCAGCTGGGTGACGGCGCCGAGGTATTCCTCGGGAACGTCGATGGTCATGTGCTCCATCGGCTCATGGATCTTGCCGTCAATGGTCTTGGTGACCACCTGGGGCTTGCCCACGGTGAGCTCAAAGCCTTCGCGGCGCATCTGCTCCACGAGGATGGCCAGTGCCAGCTCGCCACGGCCCTGGACTTCCCAGGCGTCGGGACGCTCGGTGGGGAGAACCTTGATGGAGACGTTACCGATCAGCTCCTTGTCCAGGCGGTCCTTCACCTGGCGCGCGGTGACCTTGGCGCCCTTGACCTTGCCGGCCAGCGGCGAAGTGTTGATACCGATGGTCATGGAGATCGCGGGGTCGTCCACCGTGATCAGCGGCAGCGGCTGCGGGTTCTCGACATCGGTGAGGGTTTCGCCAATGGTGATGTCCTCGATGCCGGCGACGGCGACAATCTCGCCCGGGCCTGCGGATTCGGCCGGAACGCGGTCCAGTGCCTTGGTGGCAAGCAGTTCGGTGATCTTGACGGTCTTCAGCTCGCCGTTCTGCCGGGCCCAGGCAACCTGCTGGCCCTTACGGAGCGTGCCGTTGTAGATGCGCAGCAGCGCAAGACGGCCCAGGAACGGGGAGGCGTCCAGGTTGGTGACGTGCGCCTGCAGGACACCGTCCGGGTTGTAGGTCGGTGCCGGGATGTGCTCGATGATGGCCTTGAACAGCGGCTCGAGGTCCTCGTTGTCCGGGGCGGAGCCGTTGGCCGGCTGCTCCAGGGACGCGCGGCCAACCTTTGCGGCGGCGTAAACGACGGGAACTTCCAGGACCTTGTCCAGGTCCAGGTCCGGAACCTCGTCCGCGAGGTCGGAAGCGAGGCCCAGAAGAAGGTCCATGGACTCGTGGACAACCTCGTCGATGCGGGCGTCCGGACGGTCGGTCTTGTTGACCAGCAGAATCACGGGCAGGTGTGCAGCCAGGGCCTTACGGAGCACGAAGCGGGTCTGGGGCAGGGGGCCTTCGGAGGAGTCGACCAGGAGCACGACGCCGTCAACCATGGACAGGCCTCGCTCCACCTCGCCACCGAAGTCGGCGTGGCCGGGGGTGTCGATGACGTTGATGGTGATGGTCTCGCCGTTGGAGGAAGGACCGTTGTAAGCCACCGTGGTGTTCTTGGCCAGGATGGTGATGCCCTTTTCGCGTTCCAGGTCACCGGAGTCCATCACGCGGTCTTCGAGGTGGTTGTGCTCCGCGAAGGAGTTGGTCTGCTTGAGCATGGCATCGACCAGGGTGGTCTTGCCGTGGTCAACGTGGGCCACGATCGCGACGTTGCGCAGATCACTGCGCGATGCAGTGGCTACCGCGGTGTTGGTGGTGGTTTCAGACATGCGTAATGGCTCGATTCAGTGGAGTCAGCTGTTGTATCGCGCCATTTCCTACCGGAACGCACGAAGGATTCGGCCCTTTACACAGGGCACCTGCTCCTATTCTAGCGCCCCTGACATTTATTGGCCTAAAACGATGGTTCGCGGCCTTACTTAGGCGGATGCGTTTCCGTTGCCAAGATGTCACCAAAACCGGGCGGTCCGGCACTGGATTTATGCCCCCGGATGCCCCATTATTGCTGGGAACGCAGCGAGAATCCCGGAGAAACCATATGAGCCGCATCCCGGCCCTGACCCGATTTATTGTGCTGGGGATCACGGCAGGGTTACTGCTTTCGACGCCGGGACAGCCGTTGGGAGGGTTCCCTTCAGCGCCGACGGTGGCGGAAGTCCCCTCGGCGGCCGCCGGCAGGGCCGGCGCCGCTGCCGGCGCCAAGGCAGTTCCGCCCGCGCCGGGCGAACCGGTAGCCGCCCCCTATTCAGCGCAGCTGGGAGCCGCGCAGGGCGGTTTGAGAGCGGCCGGCGGACAGTCCCTGGACGTCATGGCGCCGGGGTCCGTGGTCTTCAACCCTGTGTTTGGCCGCGACGAAGTGGTGGTTGCAGATCCGGGCCGTACTGCCCTGCTCATTGGTGACTCCCAGTCTTCCCCTGCCAACGGCTGGCCACGGCAGGCTTTGGCAGCCTTGGGCTACAACGTGCATTTTTGCGGCCTTGGCGGAACCGGGTTCGTCGCTTCCAGGGGTGCCGTGGGGAACTACATCGATGCGCTGGAGCAGGGCGACTGGCTGCTGCCGGCGCAGGCTCCCGCGCTGATCATCGTCGAAGGTGGCGGCAATGATGCCGCCCAGGGAGCGTCCGACGGCGAGATCAGGACCAACGCCGACCGCCTCCTGACGGCACTGAAGTCCCGTTTTCCCACTGCAAGGATCGTGATGGTGGGCACCTTGGCCCGCGACGGGGGCGGCCGGCGCACCGAAGTGGACGCCCTGGTGGGCAGTATCGCCGCTGCCCACGGCCTGGAATTCGTCGGCGTCGGAGACTGGCTGACGCGGTATGACCTGGAGCGCCGGCTCATGGATTCAGTGCACATGGACAACGAGGGGCGGCGGGTCCTGGGGAATCTCCTGGCACGCCGCTTCAAGGACATGGGTGTCCCTGACCTGAAGTCCCCCGCGGGAGATGCGGTGCGGGACCGCGGGACCGGACGCGAGCTCGGTTGACCCGGGCCTTTCGGGTCCATAGGGACGAAAAGCCGGCGCGGCCCCTTTGCGGGGTGCCGCACCGGCCTGTCGCAGTCTGCTTTTCGCGCTATGCCACCTCGGGCGGCAGCATCAGCCGGGCGCCCGGGATCGCGTTCAACAGGGCCTTGGTGTAGTCCTGCTTCGGCGATTCGAAGACCTCGTCCGTGGAACCGGTCTCCACCAGTTTGCCCTTTTCCATGACGCAGACGTGGTCGGCGATCTGCCGGACCACGGCCAGGTCATGGGTGATGAACAGGTAGGTCAGACCAAGGTTCGACTGCAGCTCGGCCAGGAGATTAAGCACCTGCGCCTGCACCAGGACGTCCAGGGCGCTGACGGCCTCATCGCAGATGATGACCTCGGGGTCCAGTGCCAGTGCCCGGGCGATGGCCACGCGCTGGCGCTGGCCGCCGGAAAGCTCGTTCGGGAAGCGCTGCATAGTGGACTGCGGCAGCGCCACCTGGTCCAGCAGCTCCCTGACTTTCTTCTCCCTGCTGGCCCTGTTCCCGATCCTGTGAACCCGCAGCGGCTCCTCGATGGTCCGGTAGATGTTGTACATCGGATCGAGGGACCCGTACGGGTCCTGGAAGATCGGCTGCACGCGGCGCCGGAACTTGAACAGCTCGGCAGGCTTCAGCGTGGAGGTCTCCACCCCGTCGAAGACAATGGTCCCGTCGGTGGGCTTCTCCAACTGCAGCACCATCTTGGCCACGGTGGACTTTCCCGAGCCGGACTCCCCTACGATCGCTGTGGTGGTGCCGCGCTTCACGGCGAAGCTCACGGCATCCACAGCCTTGAAGTCCGTCGACTTTCCCAAGCCGTGGCGGAGCTTATAGACCTTGGTCAGGTCCCTGATCTCCAGCACTTCGGAAGTCTTGTCCGGGACCACTGCAGCTTCAGTCGGAGCCAGGAGGTCTTCTGCGGCAAGGCCGGCCTCCTTGCTCGCCTGAATCCTGCGTGAGGCCAGCGACGGGGCCGAGGCAACCAGCCGCTGGGTGTAGGGGTGCTGCGGGTTGCGCAGCAGTTCCAAGGACGGTCCGGACTCAACCACCTGCCCGCGGTACATGACCACCACCTGGTCGGCACGCTCGGCTGCAAGGCCAAGATCGTGGGTGATGAGCAGCACCGCAGTGCCCAACTCTGCCGTCATGCCCTCAAGGTGATCCAGGATCTGCCGCTGGACGGTGACGTCGAGTGCCGATGTCGGTTCGTCCGCGATCAGCAGGCGAGGCTGGCAGGAGAGGCCAATGGCAATCAGGGCACGCTGGCGCATGCCGCCCGAGAACTCATGCGGGTATTGTCCTGCCCGGCGGTGTGCATCGGGCAGGCCGGCCTGGGACAGCACTTCCGCAATGTCTGCCGGGCCGCTGGGCCGGCCGTTTGCACGCAATGTTTCCTTGACCTGATAACCGATCTTCCACACCGGGTTCAAGTTGGACATGGGGTCCTGGGGAACCATGCCAATAGTATTGCCGCGCAGTTCGATCATCCGTTTTTCGCTGGCGTGTGAAATGTCCTCGCCATCCAGCAGAATCTGGCCCCCGGAAACCCGGCCATTGGCCGGCAGCAGTCCGATCGCGGCCAAGGCCGTGGTGGACTTTCCTGACCCGGACTCACCGACAATGGCGACGGTCTCGCCCGGCATGATGGTCAGATGCGCGTTCCGGACGGCATTCACTTCGCCATTGCTCGTTTTGAACGTGATGGCCAGGTCTTTGATTTCCAGCAGGGGCCGCTCCGCTGTGTTGCCGGCTTCCTCGATGGTGATCTCCGACGTCGTCATATGTGCCTCTTTCATCGCTGCCGGCTCTTCGGATCGAGGGCATCACGCAGGGCATCGCCGAGCATAATGAAACTCAATACCGTGATCGACAGTGCTGCTGCGGGATAGAGCAGCACCGCAGGGTTGGTGCGGATACTGGACTGCGCCGCGTTGATGTCATTGCCCCAGGACATGATGCTGCCCGGCAGGCCGATGCCCAGGAAGGACAACGTGGCCTCAAGGACAATAAAAACACCGAGTTCCATCGTGGCGAGCACGATGATTGGTGCGGCCGCATTGGGCAATACATGTCGGATGAGCGAATTGATGGGCGAAACGCCCAGTGACCGCGCAGCCGTGATGAAGTCCGCGTTCCGGACCTCGATGACGGCCCCTCGGGTGAGCCGGGCCATCTGGGGCCAGGCCAGAAGGACAATGACGGCGACGACGGTCCATACACTCTTGTTTTCGCGGAAGAAGGGCAACTGCACCACAACCAGCGCCCCGAGCACGAGCGGAAGAGCGAAAAAGATGTCGCCCAGCCGTGCCAGCACGGAGTCGATCCAACCGCCAAAGAAGCCAGCCAGCGCGCCAAGGGTAACGCCAACCAGCAGGACACCGAGAACGGAGAACAGACCCACTGTGACCGATGCCTGCGTACCGTAGATGACGCGCGCATAGACATCGCAGCCCTGGAACGTAAAGCCCAGCGGGTGTCCGGGCGCCGGCGGGCCATCCGAGTTTGCAAGCAGGCAGTTGTCGTTGGGCGGGGTCTGGGTGAACAGGCCCGGGAACACGGCGACCACCACAATGACGAAGATCATGATTGCCGCAGCGATGAACAGCGGCCGGCGGCGCAGTTTCCGCCATGCGTCTGCCCACAGGCTCAATGGCGCTTCGTCAGTCTTGACCGAGTCCGTGGCCAGCAGGGGCGTCTCCTCCAGTGGCGCGACGAAGTGGGTGATTTGTCGGTTACTTTTCATAGCGAATCCTCGGATCAAGCCAGGCGTACAGCAGGTCAACCAGCAGGTTGGCGATAACGAATACCAGCACCAGCACGCTGACGATGGCGACGACGGTGGGGCCTTCGCTGCGGAGGATAGCCTGGTAGAGCTTCTGGCCAACGCCGGGGACGTTGAAGATGCCTTCGGTGACGATGGCTCCGCCCATCAGTCCGCCCAGGCTCGCACCCAGGTAGGTGACGACCGGAATCATCGAGTTCCGGAGGATGTGGGCCATCACGACCCGCGGCCGGGAGAGGCCCTTAGCCGTTGCCGTCCGCACGTAGTCCGCAGTGGAGTTTTCGATGACGGAGGCCCGGGTCAGGCGAAGCACATAAGCAAAGGACACCAGCGCCAGGGCGAAGGCAGGCAGGATCAGGGTTCCCCAGTCAGCGTTGGTGCCCACCGTGGGTTTGGCCCATCCGAGATACACGCCGAACACCAACTGCAGCACGAAGCCGAGCACGAACACCGGGATAGCGATGACCACGAGGGAGGCCAGCAGGACGGTGGAGTCGAAGATTCCGCCCTTGCGCAGGCCGGCGACCAGGCCGAACCCGATGCCGAAGACAGCCTGGATAACCAGCGCCTCCACAGCGAGCATGGCCGTCACAGGGAAGACACGGCCCAGCGTGGCCGCGATGGGCTGACCGGTGAAGTCAACCCCAAGGTTGAACGTCACGAGGTTCTTAAGGAACAGGCCGTACTGGACCCAGAACGGCTGGTCGAGGTTGTATTGCTGGCGAAGTGCAGCAATCACGGCTTCGCTTGGCGGACGGTCACCGAAAAGCGCCCGGACCGGATCGCCGGGGAGCGCGAACACCATGAAGTACACCAGAAGCGTGGTGCCCAGGAACACCGGAATGGCCTGGAGCAGTCGTCGGAGGATAAATCGGATCACAGCGGACCCTCCGAGGACTGGCGGATGAGTGAAATATTCATTGAGAACAAGCTTCCTGCCGGTATCAAGGCTATGGGGGCCCGGCTGTTGGCCGGACCCCCACTAGCTATTTGAGTTGGACGATCCCAGAACTACTTCGCAGTGATGTTGTAGTACTGGATAACGCCGTTCCACCCGGTGTCCACGTTGGAAACGTTCTCGCTCCAGACAACCTGGCGTGCGGCGTACCAAAGCGGGATGTTCGGCAGATCCTGGAACAGGATTTCCTGTGCTTCCGTGAACTTGGCGTTTGCCTCGTCGGTGGACTTGGCGCCCAGGCCTTCCTTCAGGAGCTTGTCGAACTCCGGGTTGGAGTAGCCCTCGTAGTTGGAGCTTGCACCGGTGCCCAGCAGCGGGCCCAGGAAGTTGTAGAGCGACGGGTAGTCCGCCTGCCAGCCGGCGCGTGCCAGGCCCGGGAGGGTCTTGGACTTGCGCAGGTCAAGAAGTTCGGCGAACTTGGCGAAGGCCTGGCCTTCAGCCTTGATGCCGAGGTTGTTCTTGAGGTTGTTGGCTACGGCGTCAATCCATTCCTTATTACCGCCATCGGTGTTGTAGGCGAGCTGCAGGACCTTGTTGGCCGGCCAGGGGCTGATCTCGTTGGCCTTGTCCCAGGCTTCCTTGGCCTTGGCGGCATCGAACTTGGTGACCTCGGAGCCGGCAACGTTGTCGTTGTAACCGTCGACCGAAGGGGACGTAAAGTCGTTGGCCGGGATGCGCGTGCCGCTGTAGATCACCTTGGTGATCTCTTCGCGGTCAATGGCCATGGAAATGGCCTGCCGGCGCAGCTTTCCGGCTTCGCCCTTGAACTCCGGCAGGTAGCCCGGGATGTTCAGGGTGGAGTTACCGGCGTACGGCTTGTTGAGGTGGTTCTCCGGGAAGTCCGAGGTGTAGGTCTTCAGGGCATTCGTGGGCAGGACGTCGGTGACGTCAAGGTTGTTGCCCTGGATGTCCGTGTAGGCCGGTGCCGGGTCGGTGTAGAACTTGAACGTCACGCCGCCGTTCTTGGCCTCACGGCTGCCCTTGTAGTCCGGGTTCTTAACCAATTCGATCTGGCTGTCGTGCTGCCAGGCACCTTCCTTGGCCATCTTGTACGGGCCGTTGCCGATCGGGTTTTCACCGAACGCCTTGGGGTCCTTGATGGCGTCCGCGGGCAGTGGCATAAAGGCCGAGTAGCCGAGGCGCAGCGGCCAGTCGGCTTCAGGCTGGCGCAGTTTGACTTCGATGGTGTAGTCGTCCTTGACTACCAGACCGGACATGGTTTCCGCGGTGGGCGCGGGAACTTCCGATTCGCCCTGCTTCTTCGTGGCGCTGACGGCGTCGTATCCCTCAATGGATTCGAAGAAGTAGCTGTTGGTCTGTGCGTTGGTGCTCAGTGCTGCGAAGTTCCAGGCGTCCACGAAGCTCTTGGCCGTGACTTCCTCGCCGTTGGTGAACTTGGTGCCGCTCTTGACCTTGATGGTGTAGTTCTGGCCATCAGGGGATTCGATCGACTCGGCGAGCGCGTTCTCAGACTCCCCATTGGGGCTGTAAACGGTGAGGCCCTCGAAGAGGAGCTCCACCACGCGTCCACCGTAAACTTCGCCGGTGTCTGCCGGCAGCAACGGGTTCTGTGGTTCGTTGCTGTACGCGGTGATGATCTTGTTCGGATCTCCGGCGGCGTCCCCGCCACCGTCATTGCTGCCGCCACCGGCACCGCATCCGGTTAGGGCAAGCGCGGCGATCGCCACAATGCCCAGTGCTTTGGAAGTGCGCGCAAAACGCATTCCGCCTCCTATGAGTAGTGGAAGTGAAGTGGGGATTCATGCGATTCCCCCGCAGGCCCGGCGCAGAATTTCTGTGACGCAGCCTACATATGCTCGTAGCCTAACCGAACTAATTCCAGATGCTGGTACAACGTTGCCAAACCGTAATCGCAAGGTTTAGGCGCCATATCTGACCTTCGCCAGTTACGCAAGTCACATACTACTCCCCAGTAACACCACTTTTGACAACCTTGTCGTGTCGTTTAGGCGAGCCGCCACTCCCAAGCGTTCCACCACACGCCCAGAGGGCCCGGGCTCGTCTTGACTCCCGTGACCTTGGTGCTGAACGCTGTGCTCCCAACGGCTTGGTACAGGGGCAGGCCGTAGGCGTTCTCCCAGAGCCGCCGGTCGATGTCCCCCAGGAGCTCGTCCTGCCGCGCCAAGTCAGGGGTGCCCGACAGTTCTTCCATCAGCCGGTCGGCGCGGGCATCGGAGAAACCGTTGAAGTTGCTGCCTGCGCCGGTACGGAAAATCTGCGGCACGCGGCTGACGCCCAGTCCGTTCCCAATCCAGCCAAGGAGTGCGGCATCGTGTCCATCCCCCGCCAGCTCCGCGGCCCAGTCTGCGCTGCCGCGGCCGGTGTCCACCACGGTGAAGCCGGCCAGTTCCGCGGAATCGCGGATCAGGCCAAAGGCCTTGGCCCGGTTGGCATTGTCACGGTTGTAAAGGATCCGAATGGTGGGCTTTGCCCCATCCAGAAGTTCCTTCGCTCCCTCGATGTCCACCTCGCCGTACTTCGATGAACCGTTGTCCCGCACAGTCTCGTCATACTTGGGCTGGCCAGGCAGGAAGACGTGCGAGTCGAGCGGCACGGCCCCCGGCACCAGCCCGCCCACCACGGCGTCCACAATCTCCTGGCGGGGGACGGTCTTTAGGAAGGCTTCGCGCACGTCCCGGTCCGCGAACGGCCCGGAGAATTCCAGGTCCAGGTGGTCGTACCCTGATTGGCTGTACCGTTCCACCGTGTTCCCCTGCTGTTCAAGGCCGGCGAAAAGCTCCTGCAGGCCCGCCGCCGGTTGCGGTGAGATGATGTCCGCCCTCCCGTTGCGGAGGGCCTGCACGGCGTCCTCCGCCTTGCCGGTGTAACGGACGTTGATTTCGTCAAGCCAGGGTTCCGGGCCCCACGTGTAGTCCCGGTTGCGGACCAGCCGGAGCGATACGCCGGGAACCATGTCCTGCACGATGTAGGGACCATTGGACAGGTAGAGTGCAGGGTCCTCAGGCAGTGAGTCCGTGTCGAATCCGCTGTTCCAGAAATCAGCGACCCGTTTGAGTACCGAATTCGGCGTGGGATTGTCGGGATCCCCGCGTGGCGTGTCCCGGATGAGGTCCACGAGGTCCGCTTCGTCATTCAAACCGCTCTTGGCGGCCACCACGTGGGCGGGAAGCCCGACGTCGAACGCCACTTCCCAGTCAGCGTACGGCCGGGTGTATTCCAGGGTGATGGTACGGCCGTCGTCTCCAAGTTCGGGCAGCCCGGTCCCGGCGAGCCCGCTGGTGTCCGACGCCGTCGAAAAGTACCTGGTGCCGGTTCCGGCGGCGGCATCGGCGTCGTCGAAATAGCCGGAACCTGCCGCCCACGCCAGGAGGAGATCCCCGGAGTCGACCGGCGCACCGTCCGACCATCTAACGTCCTCGTTGACGGTGTACCGGACTTTGAGGGGGTCGTCGGAGACCTTCTCGAATTTGCCGAACTTGTCGTTGCGTACCACCACGGAGTTGTTGTCCAGGTAGAAGAACCCCGAGTGGGTGATGTAACCGATCTTGGTATTGATGTCGGTGTTGCCCGCGGTGCTGTACGGGTTGAAGGAGGAAAAGGCGTTGGCCTCGGCGACGGTCACAGTTCCGCCCCGGGCTGTCTCCCCCACCACCACCGGCACACCGCCACCGCCGCCGGAACAGCCTGTCAGGACCAGCAGCGCGCACAGCGCCGCCGCGAATAACTGCCTCAGGCGCCTGGCCGGCATGCTGCCTCCTCGGTTGGTGCTCGCGGCTAGACGTTGAAGCGGAACTCCACCACGTCGCCGTCGGCCATGACATATTCCTTGCCCTCAATGCGGACCTTGCCGCGGGACTTGGCCTCGGCCATGGATCCTGCCTCCATCAGGTCTTCAAACGAGACCACCTCGGCCTTGATGAATCCACGCTGGAAATCGGAGTGGATCACGCCGGCGGCCTGGGGTGCGGTGTCGCCCTGGTGGATGGTCCAGGCACGTGCTTCCTTGGGCCCTGCGGTGAGGTACGTCTGCAGGCCAAGGGTGTGGAAGCCCACGCGGGCCAGCTGGTCCAGGCCGGATTCGTCCTGGCCATTCATTTCGAGCATCTCGCGGGCTTCGGCCTCGTCCAGTTCCACCAGGTCCGCCTCGAGCTTGGCGTCCAGGAAGATGCAGTCCGCCGGTGCCACAAGCGCCCGTAGTTCCTCCTGCTTTTCCGGGCTGCCCAGGATGCCCTCGTCCGCGTTGAACACGTAGATGAACGGCTTGGCCGTCAGCAGGCTCAGCTCCTTAAGGTGTTCCATCTCCAGTTTGTCGCTCTTGATGGCGGAGAAGATGGTGTCACCCCGCTCCAGCACCGCCTGCGCGGCCTTGATGGCGGCGAGTTCAGCGGCCTCCCGCTTCTTGATCTTGACCTCTTTTTCGATCCGGGGAATGGCCTTTTCGATGGTCTGCAGGTCCGCGAGGATGAGCTCGGTGTTGATGGTTTCCATGTCCGAGCGCGGGTCCACCTTGCCGTCAACGTGGATGACATCGGGGTCATCGAAGACTCGGACCACTTCGGCGATGGCCTCGGCTTCGCGGATGTTGGCCAGGAACTGGTTCCCCAGCCCCTCGCCCTCGGAGGCGCCCTTGACGATGCCGGCGATGTCCACGAAGGACACAGCGGCCGGCAGCACGCGCTGGGAGCCGAAGATCCCGGCGAGTTCGTGGAGCCGCGGGTCAGGCAGGTTCACCACGCCCACGTTCGGTTCGATGGTGGCGAACGGGTAGTTCGCCGCCAGGACCTGGTTGCGGGTGAGCGCATTGAAAAGGGTTGATTTGCCGACGTTGGGCAGTCCGACGATGCCAATAGTAAGAGCCACGAGCACCAAGTTTACCTTCATCGCGCCGCCCGGCAGTACCGGCTCGATGCGGCTGCCGCTGATTGTCGGTGGCCCGTGCAACAGTGAAGGCATGGATGCTTTCGCCTTGATTCTGGCCTTGTTCATGCTGCTGCTCGGTGCGTTCGCCGGTGCCGCGGCCACGTTTGTTGCGTTCCGCCGGAAGACCCGTGCACTGGAGCTGGACTTTGATGAGGTGTCCTCCCGCCTCGCGGAGGTCAGCTCGCAGTTCGCCGCGGCCGACGCCGAGCGGCGGCTTTTGTCTGCACAGAACCGCGAGCTGGGGGAGGCGCGCGCACAGGACGGCAGTGTGCTGCGCGCGCTGGCACCCGTCGCTGAGAAGCTCACGGCCGTCCAGCAGCAGGTGGCGTTGCTGGAACGCGACCGCGTGGAGCAGTACGGCCAGCTGGCCCAACAGCTTCAGGAAGCCCGGATTTCGGATGAGCAGCTGATCCGCTCCACGCATGCACTGGAGTCGGCCCTGCGGTCCAACAGCGCACGCGGCCAGTGGGGTGAGGTCCAGCTCCGCCGGGTGGTGGAGGCTTCCGGAATGCTGCGGCACGTGGACTTTGTCGAGCAGCTGCACAGCTCCGGCGGGGACTCTGCGGTGCGTCCGGACCTGGTGGTGCAGCTTCCCGGCGAGAAGCAGCTGGTGGTGGACGCCAAGGTTCCGCTGACCGCTTACCTTGAAGCCCAGGAACTCGGTGGGGTGCAGGATCCGCGCGGCGGCCAGGCCGGCGGAGCCCTGTCCGGGATGGACCGGAGGCACCAGCAGACCCTCCTCACAGCGCACGCCAAGGCGCTGCGGGCGCATGTGGATGCTCTCAGCAGCAAGAAGTACTGGGACATCTCCGGAAACTCCCCGGAGCTGGTGATCTGCTTTATCCCGGCCGAATCCATCCTGGCCGCGGCGCTCAACGCCGATCCGGAGCTGCTGGACCATGCCCTCTCACGGAACGTGGTCCTGGCCTCCCCCAGTACCTTGCTCGCCGTGCTGAAGTCTGTCGCGTTCACCTGGCGCCAGGATGTGCTGACGGACAGCGCCCGGGAGCTGTTCGACCTGGCCCGGCAGCTGTATGACCGCATGGGCACCCTGGGCGAAAATGTCACCAAGCTGGGGTCATCGCTGAAGTCGTCGGTGGACCGCTACAACGCCATGGTGGGAACACTCGAAGCACGGGTGCTGCCGACGGCACGGAAACTGAACTCGTTGGATGAATCCGGCCTGGCCGGCCCTCCCCCGGTGGAAGCGACGCCGCGCGCCTTGGCCGCGCCGGAACTGCAGGAGGACGGGGCCGCCGCCTGACGGGCAGGCCGCGCCCCCGGGGCCGTCGTCACTCGGGTGCCGTCAGTCGCGCGGCCTGCGGCCGCCCAGCGCGCGGCTGACGTCGCCGGCCTGCTTGAGGGTGGCCCGGAGTTCCTTGGGCAGTGAGAACAGCAGGTCCTCCTCGGCCGTAACCACTTCCTCGACGCTGCCGTAACCGTAGTCGGCCAGCAGGCGGAGCACGTCCTGGACCAGCACCTCGGGAACCGAGGCTCCGGAGGTGACGCCCACAGTGGCCACGCCCTCGAACCAGGACTCGTCCACCTCGTTGGCGAAGTCCACCCGGTAGGAGGCCTTGGCGCCGTATTCGAGCGCCACCTCCACCAGCCGGACGGAGTTGGAGGAGTTGGCCGATCCCACCACGATCACCAGGTCTGCCTGCGGTGAAATCTTCTTGATGGCCACCTGGCGGTTGGTGGTGGCGTAGCAGATGTCATCGCTTGGCGGGTCCTGCAGTGTGGGGAAGCGTTCCTTCAGCAGCCGCACGGTTTCCATGGTTTCGTCGACGCTGAGCGTGGTCTGGGAAAGCCAAATGACCTTTTCCGGGTCCCGGACCGTGACCTTGTCCACCTCGTGCGGGCCGTTGATGATCTGGATGTGCTGCGGTGCTTCGCCCGCCGTCCCTTCAACTTCCTCATGGCCGTCGTGGCCGATCAGCAGGATGTCGAAGTCGTCCTTGGCGAACCGTACAGCCTCCTTGTGAACCTTGGTTACCAGGGGGCAGGTGGCATCGATGGTGCGCAGCCCCCGGTCCTCGGCGGACTGCACCACGGCAGGGGAAACGCCGTGCGCGGAGAAGATGACCAGGGCGCCCTCGGGTACCTCGTCCGTCTCATCCACGAAGACGGCACCCTTTTCCTCGAGGGACGTGACCACATGGACGTTGTGCACGATCTGCTTGCGCACGTAAACCGGCGGACCGTAGTGCTCCAGCGCCTTCTCCACGGCGATGACCGCGCGGTCCACTCCTGCGCAGTAGCCCCGGGGAGCGGCCAGCAGGACCTTCTTGGCCCCTGCCACCGGCGCTGCGGCAGCGACTTCCTCAGGAGACCGGCGCCTCCGCGGGACAGTTGGCATCGAAAGGGAAACAGCTGAGGAGGTCATTTCTCCATGCTACCGGTTGCCCGTTCGCGCCTCCGCGCCGCTTGGCTGCCGGCGAGGCCGGCCGCCAGGGCCACCACTCCCGTAAGGGCGGCAACCAGCGTCCAGGCCTGGAAGTCCCGGGATGCGGCCGCCACGAACTCATCGCGGAACATGTTGGCAACGTCACTGCCGGCGTCGGTGCCCAGGGCGCGATCCCGGGCGATCCCGCTTACGGCGGCCCAGCATGCTGCCACCAGGAGCGCGCCGAGTCCTGTCCCCGCCAGGAGCGTCCAGCGGCGCCGGGCGGCCACCACGGCCAGTAGGAGCGCGACGGCGGATCCCGCGGCCAGCAGGTAGCCCGCAGGTGCGTAGGTTGTCAGGCGTTCAGCCCATTCCTTCTGCTCTGGACCGCCCGCGTTCAGCAGCGTCCGGTCTGGAGGGCTTAGCGGCAGTCCGGTGGCACGCGAGATCTCACCGGCTCCCAGTGCGACAAGCGGTGAGACGTCCAGGGTCAGCGCCGACGAGCCTTCCGCTTCGGCTTCACCCGCTCCTGAGAGGCTCAGCCGGTGGCTCTTGCGGAGGGTATCCTCCCAGGCTTGCCGGTACGCGGGCAGGCCGGTCAGGGATGCAGCCGCGTCCTCCAGCACCGGCTGGACCAGGTCCGTCAGGAAGCCCGGTAACGAGCTGGTGTCGATCGTCCCGACAGCCGCTGCAGCGAGGCGCTCCTGGAACGCCGGGTCTTTGCCAAGCGGACCGGCAAGTGCCACGAACCCGTCCTCCCGGACGATGGTGCGGTCCAGCCAGATGGCCGGAACCGCGACGGCGGCCAGCAGCATGCCGAGGATGGCGGCAGCCGCGGAAACAACAGTGCGCACAGCGGATCCTTCGCGTTGGGGGCTTCCATCCATCCTAGGCAGGATCTGCGCGGCAGGTCCTGTCGGACCCCGGTGGTAGACCTTATGGATAAGGTGGAAACACCGCCCCACGCGGCCCCGGACCGGCCTTGGATCAGCAGACGAAGGACATCATGCCCGCAGCTTCACCTCCGCAGGAGCGGTGCCATGTCTGAACAGGCGCTGCCCGGCACGGTACCCACAACTCTTCCGGCAACGGCGGCGGACACCACGCCGGACAATCCGTGGCCGCTGCAGCTGCTGTCCCAAAAGCTCAAGGCGCACATCGACCGAACCCCGTCAGCGTGGGTGGAGGGCCAGGTCATCGAGCTGAACCGGCGCGGGACAAACGCCTACCTGACGTTGCGCGACGTCGACGCGGAGGTTTCGCTTCCCGCCTCGGTCTGGACCAAGGTGCTGGAACGCCAGGACCTCCCTCTGGAACGGGGTTCCCGGGTGGTTGCGCTGCTCAAACCGGAATTCTGGCTGAAGACCGGACGCCTGAACATGCAGGTGCGTGACATCAGGCCGGTGGGCCTCGGCGATCTGCTGGCCCGCATCGAGCGCCTGCGCCAGGCACTCGCCGCGGAGGGCCTCTTCGCCGACTCCCGCAAGAAGCCCCTGCCCCTGCTCCCCCACCGCATCGGCCTCATCACCGGCCGTGACTCGGACGCCAAGAAGGACGTCCTGCGGAACGCGGCCCTGCGCTGGCCAGCGGTGGAATTCGAGATCCGCGAAGTGGCAGTGCAGGGAAACACGGCCGTCAGCCAGGTGGTGCGTGCCCTGCGGGAGCTGGACGGCCGGCCGGAGGTGGACGTCATCGTCATTGCCCGCGGCGGCGGTGCCTTGGAGGACCTCCTGCCGTTCAACAGTGAGGAACTCATCCGGGCCGTGGCCGCCGCAGTAACTCCTGTGGTCAGTGCGATCGGCCACGAGGCGGACCGGCCGCTGCTGGACGATGTCGCGGACCTCAGGGCCTCCACCCCGACCGATGCTGCCAAGCGGATCGTGCCGGACGTCTCCGAGGAGCTGGCGGGGGTCCGCCAGGCGCGCCAACAGCTGGAACGCTGCATCGTGCGTCTGGTGGACCGGGAGTCGGACCGGCTGGCGTCCCTACGCTCCCGCCCTGTGCTGGCCGCGCCGGAGGGCCTGGTGACCGTCCGTGGGGAGGAAGTCGAGCGCCTGCTTCGCCGTTCATCGGCCGCCATCGGCTCCACCGTGGTCCGTGCCGCGGACCAGCTCCAGCACCTCAAGGCCCAGGTCCGCGCGCTCTCGCCGCAGAAGACCCTGGACCGGGGCTACGCCGTCGTCGAACTTGCCCGGGAGTCCTCCGCCGCCCACGCCGTGGTCCGGCGCCCGGCGGAAGCCCCCGCTGGGGCGCCGCTCTCCATCCGGGTGGCCGAGGGCCGCTTTGGAGCCACATCCACGGGCACAACCACCACCGTCGAGGAGAACTGAATGAGCGAACAGGAAAGCACGGGACAGGGAAACACCGCACAGCAGCAGCCGGGCGATGTCACAGCGCTGAGCTACGAGGAGGCCCGCGAGCAGCTGGTTGCCGTCGTGGGCCGGCTGGAAGCGGGCGGTGCCAGCCTGGAGGAGTCGCTGGCCCTTTGGGAACGCGGTGAAGCCCTGGCAGCCCGCTGCGAGGAGTGGCTGGAGGGTGCGCGGAAGCGGCTCGCCGCCGCCCGCGACCAGCCGCTTTAAGTCAGGCCTCCAGGCAGGGCTACGTTTTCAGGATCAGCTGGCGTTCAACGTCCACGTCGAACTCCGCCTTGGGCCACTCCAGGTCCAGCTCTTTCAGGGCCTTGAGCAGGAGCTGCTGGACGGCGATCCGCGCGTACCATTTCTTGTTCGCCGGAATCACGTGCCATGGTGCGGATGCCGTGTTGGTGGCCTCGATGGCTGCCTGGAACGCGCCCATGTAGTCCGGCCAGAAGGCGCGCTCGTCACGGTCGCCCCTGCTGTATTTCCAGTGCTTGGCAGGGTTGTCCAGGCGGGCCAGGAGCCGTTCTTTCTGCTCGTCGCTGCTGATGTGCAGCATGACCTTGACCAGCTTGGTTCCGGAATCGGTGAGGCGCTCCTCGAATTCGTTGATGGCCAGGTACCGGCGCTTAATCTCGTCCGGGCTCGCCCAGCCGTGGACCCGGTGGATGAGCACATCCTCGTAGTGTGACCGGTCGAACACCCCCACCATGCCGGCCGCGGGCACGGCCTTTTCGATCCGCCACAGGAAATCGTAGGACTTTTCCTCATCCGTAGGGGCCTTGAAGGCCTTGAACTGGACGCCCTGCGGGTCCATGGCGGCCATCACGTGGTTCACCACGCCGCCCTTACCCGCGGTGTCCATACCCTGAAGGATCAGCAGGACCCGCTTGCGGCCGCCGAACCGGGACTCCGCAAAAAGCTTTTCCTGCAGTTCCGCGAGTTCGTCGTCCATCCCGGCCAGCAGGGCCTGGCCGTCCTCTTTGGTGCCGTTGTAGCCGGGGGTGGAGTCCGGGTCCACGCTGTCCAGCGAAAACCCCTTCCCCACGCGCAGGGTGTCTACCGGATGTTCTTCGAACTCGACGACGTCGGTCATGGGGCGCACCTTCCGGAGTGGTCAGCGGGCGGAGAGCCCGTGAACCACAGGCTAGTTCCCCTGGTACCTGCTGAGGAAGTCCCCCATCCGGCCGATGGCCTCTTCGATGTCCTTCACGTTGGGCAGCGTGACCATGCGGAAGTGGTCCGGACGCACCCAGTTGAACGCCCGGCCGTGCGAAACCAGGATCTTTTGTTCGCGCAGGAGGTCAAGGACGAACTTCTCGTCGTCGCGGATGTGGAAATACTCGGGGTCCAGCTTCGGGAACAGGTACAGCGCTCCCCTTGCCTGCTGCGTGCTGACGCCGGGGATGGCGTTGAGCATGTCGTAGGCCTTGTTCCGCTGCTCGAGCAGGCGCCCGCCCGGGAGGATGAGGTCGTTGATGCTTTGGTAGCCGCCCAGGGCTGTCTGGATGGCGTGCTGGGCCGGAACGTTGGCGCAGAGACGCATGTTCGCCAGCAGGCTGATGCCCTCAAGGTAGTCGGCGGCGTCCTTCTTGGGCCCGGAAATCGCCATCCATCCTGCACGGTAGCCGCACACGCGGTAGGCCTTGGACAGACCGCTGAACGTCAGGCAGAGGACGTCGTCTCCGGTCAGGGTCGCCATGTTGATATGGACTGCGTCCTCGTAAAGGATCTTTTCGTAGATTTCGTCGGCAAAGATCACCAGCCCATGCTTTTCTGCCAGGGCAACGATGCGCTTGAGCGTCTCCTCCGGGTACACGGCACCGGTGGGGTTGTTCGGGTTAATCACCACGATGCCCCTGGTCCGGGGCGTGATCTTGGCTTCCAGGTCTTCGAGGTCCGGCTGCCAGCCGGTCTCCTCGTCGCACAGGTAGTGGACGGGCCGGCCGCCGGCCAGCGCTACGGAGGCGGTCCACAGCGGATAGTCGGGGGTCGGGATGAGGACCTCGTCGCCGTCGTCCAGGAGCGCCATGAGGGACATGGTGATGAGTTCGCTGACGCCGTTGCCCAGGTAGATGTCGTCCACGTGGATGTTCTGGATGCCGCGGGTCTGGTAGTACTGCGACACCGCAGTACGGGCGGAGAAGATGCCGCGGGAGTCGCTGTAGCCCTGGGCGTGCGGCAGGTGCCGGATCATGTCCACCAGGATGGCGTCCGGCGCCTCGAACCCGAACGGCGCCGGGTTGCCGATGTTCAGTTTGAGGATGCGGTGCCCTTCCGCCTCCATCTGCTGGGCGGCCTGCAGGATCGGTCCACGGATGTCATAAAGGACGTTGTTGAGTTTGGTGGACTGCCTGAATTCTGCCATCCATCAAATATGCCACAGGAGGGATAGGCAGCCGTTGAGACTTAGGACACATCGACGACGGCGGCTGCCGGACCATGGAAGTCCGGCAGCCGCCGTCGTGGTCGCATGCGTCCGGCAGGCTGCCGTCCGCGACTCCCTTACTTCAGGATGCCCTTGTCCTTGAGCCAGGCCTCAGCAGCTTCCTTGGCGCCCTGTTTCTGGCTGCCGCTGACTGCGCGGTTGAGGTTGATGAGGTCCTGGGTGGTCAGGATGCTGGAAACGTTGTTCAGCGCCTCCTTGGCCTTGTCCGTCATCTTGGCCGTGTTGTACAGCGGGATGACCTGCTGGGCGATGAAGTTGTTCTTCGGATCTTCCAGGACCACCAGGTCGTTGTCGGCGATGGAGGGAGTGGTGGTGTAGATGTCGGCCACCTGCACCTTGTCCTCCAGCAACGCCTTCAGGGTGACCGGGCCGCCGCCGTCGCTGAAGGGCTCCAGCTTCTTGGGCTCGCAGTTGTAGTTCTCCTTCAGTCCGGGCAGGCCGTACGCGCGCTCGGCGAAGGTGGCCGGGGCCCCGACCACGATCTCGCTGCAGACCTTGGCCAGGTCCTCTATGGACTTCAGCTGGTACTTTTCCGCCGTGGCCTTGGTGACCACCATGGCGTCCTTGTTCTCGGCCTTGGACGGGTCCAGGACAGCCAGGCCTTCCGGCAGCTTCTCAGGCAGTGCGGCGGCGATGTCCTCGGCGGATTCCTCCGTGGCCCCCTTGTCCACGTGCAGCAGCAGGTTCCCGGAGTAGTCCGGGACCACGTCCACCGAGCCGTCCTGGACAGCCTTGATGTACACCTCGCGGGAGCCGATGTTCGGTTTGGTGGTGGCGGTGATGCCGGCAGCGTTCAGTGCTCCTGCGTAGACCTCTGCCAGGATCTGGCTTTCCGGAAAGTCCGCGGAACCCACCACCAGCGAGGTGGCGCCGCCGGACGCTCCGCCCGTGGGTGCGGGCGAGTTGCTGAGCGGATCGGATGATCCGCCGCAGGCGGAAAGCGCCATTACCAGGCCGAGGCCTGCGGCCAGGCCGCCGAACGTGCGCCGGGCCGGGCGCGGGTGAGAGCTATTCTTCATGACTTTCCTCCTTGTGAGACAGCTTCCGCCACTGCGGGGTCTGTGAGATCAACCGCGGCCGGGCGGCCGCGGCGTGACTGTTGCGGGGCGCCCGGGGACAGGAATAACCGCTGGACCAGGGACAGGATGAGGTCTACCGCGATGGCCAGGGCGGCGATCAGCAGGGACCCGCCGAGCATTTGCGGGAAGTCGCTGAGGACCAGCCCGTCGAACAGGTACCGGCCCAGGCCACCCAGGTTGATGTAGGCCACCACCGAGACGGTGGCGATCACCTGCAGCACGCCGGTGCGGAAGCCGCCGAACATCACCGTGAGGGCGTTGGGCAGCTCGGCCCGGAAGAGCACCTGCAGTTCGGTCATGCCCATGGCCCGTGCGGCGTCCACGACGGTGCGGTCCACGCTGGAGATACCGGCATAGGTTCCTGCCAGCAACGGTGGGATGGTCAGGATGACCAGCGCCCATACCGGGGGCATCAATCCGATGCCGGCCAGCAGCACGAAAAGCGTCAACAGCCCCAGCGTAGGCAGCGCCCGCAGGGCCCCGGCGAGCGCAACGATGGCCACTTTGCCCTTGCCGGTGTGGCCCACGAACATTCCGATGGGAACGGCGATGGCTGCGGCGATGGCCATGACCAGCCCGGTGTACTGCAGGTGCTCGGCAAGCCTGGCGGGGATCCCAGCGGACCCGGTCCAGTGGAGGGGGTCGCCCAGCCAGGCGAAGGTATCGGAGAAGACGCTCATGCTGCCGCCGCCCGTCCCG
This sequence comes from Pseudarthrobacter sp. NPDC092419, assembly GCF_044755045.1. Taxonomy (NCBI): domain Bacteria; kingdom Bacillati; phylum Actinomycetota; class Actinomycetes; order Micrococcales; family Micrococcaceae; genus Pseudarthrobacter; species Pseudarthrobacter sp. NPDC092419. Next base: position 191,895 of record NZ_JBIVQF010000007.1, on the reverse strand, counting down.
TGGCGGGCGTCTTCCGTCCGGCCCGCTCCCACGGCGTCAGGATCCGCTCCAGGAGGACCAGTAGCGCATCCATCAGCAGGGCCAGGACCAGGATCGCCACGATGCCAACCATTACCTCTGTGATGAAGCCGCGCTGCAGGCCGGAGGTGAAGAGCATGCCCAGGTTGCCCACGCCCAGCAGGGCAGCGACGCTCACCAGGGAGATGTTGCTGACGGAGACCACGCGCAGGCCGGCGAACAGGACCGGCAGGGAGAGTGGAAGGTCCACCCGCATGAATCTTGCCAGCGGCTTGAACCCCATGGCGACCGCGGCCTGGCTGACGTCCGCTGACACGGAATCGAACGCATCAAGCGCCGCACGGACCAGCAGCGCCACGGCATAGAGGGTCAGGGCCACCACCACGTTGAGGGGGTCAAGGATGCGGGTGGCCAGGATGCTGGGAAGGATTATGAACAGCGCCAGCGACGGGATGGTGTAGAGCAGCGAGGAGGTTGTCAGCACCACGGAGCGGAGGACACGGTGCCGGCGGGCCAGTTGCGCCAGCGGGACGGAAAGCAGCAGCCCCAGGACCATCGGGATGATGGCCAGGACCATATGCTGGCCGGCCCGCTCCAGAACCATGCTGCTGTTGGCGAGGAACCACTCCATCAGCGCGCAGCCTGGACGGCGGCCTGGCGTGCCTGGCGGGCCTGTTCGATGAGTGCCAGGATCTCGGGACCTCGGATGGCGCCCAGCACCCGCCCATCGGCGTCCACGGCAACGCCAAGGCCCGACGGCGACGACAACGCTGCGTCGAGGGCCCGCCGGAGGCTTTCGCCGGGGTGGAAGAGGGAACCGCCGGGGATCAGGTCGGCGTCGGTGCCGGGCGTCGCCCACCCGAGAGGGCGCATGTCGCCGTCCACCACCAGCTGCCAGCCGTCTGCGGCGTTGGGATCCGAACTGTGCCCGTCCGCGCCCCGGATGACCGTGGGCACGGGATGGAACGTGACGCCGTCGGACGCGGTGAAACCCAGGTGCCTGAAGCCGCGGTCCCTGCCCACGAAGCCGGCGACGAAGTCGTTGGCCGGGGCGCGGAGGATCTCCTCCGGGGCGGCGTACTGGGCGAGTTTGCCGCCCACAGCAAACACGGCCACCTGGTCCCCCAGGACGGTGGCCTCGTCGATGTCGTGGGTAACGAAAACGATGGTCTTGGCGAGGTCCTTCTGCAGCCGCAGAAGTTCCTGCTGCAGTTCGTCCCGGACCACAGGGTCGACGGCGCTGAAGGGCTCGTCCATGAGGAGGACGGGCGGATCGGCGGCGAGCGCCCGCGCCACGCCGACGCGCTGCTGCTGGCCGCCCGACAGCTGGGACGGGTACCGGCCGCCCAGGGTCCGGGCCAGGCCCACCACGTCCAGCAGGTCCTCTGCGCGTTTGCGGGCTTCTCGTCTGGACACCCCGTTCAGCCGCGGAACGGTGGCGATATTGTCCAGCACCGAGCGGTGCGGCAGCAGGCCGGCCGACTGCATCACGTAACCCATGGAACGGCGCAGTTCCGCGGCCGGGACAGCGGTAACATCCTTGCCCGCAACGGTGATGGTGCCGGAGGTGGGCTCCACCATGCGGTTGATCATGCGCAGCGTGGTGGTCTTGCCGCATCCTGACGGTCCCACCAGGACCGTGATGGTGCCTTCTGCGATGGACATGGTCAAGGCGTCCACGGCCGGCTGTCCGCCCTGGTACTGCTTGGTTACCTCGTGGAACTCGATCATCGCCTGGCCCATGGTGCGGACATACCCTCTTCTGTTGGACAGCTTTTGGAGCACCGCGACTTTGTCATCATCACGCTGCTAGTTAACGTAGCCCAAACCTCTGCCGCGTTCACCCGGAGCACTCCCGTTCCGGGCAAAGGAATCCCTTCCGTAACCATTCGGCGCCGGCGCCGGGCCGGATGGGTGCGGACGGGAATAGAGTGTGGGAATGACCAACCTGGAAGTGTCGCCCCAGCAGGAAGTCTGTCCCCCGGCCGCAGCGGCGGGGCCGGCGGGCCCGTGCCTGGAGCTGTGGCCGGAGCGGGAGGTGCCGCTGGGCGGGGTGCGCGCCATGAACGTCCGCCGCACCCTGCCGCAGCGCGGCCTGCCGACCATCGGGGCATGGTGTTTCCTGGACAGCTTTGGCCCGGACCGGACCGCGATGTCTGTCCTGCCGCACCCGCACATCGGCCTGCAGACGGTCACCTGGCCGTTGGCGGGCAACATCCGGCACCGCGACAGCGTGGGCAGCGATGTGGTGGTCCGCCCGGGCGAGCTGAACATCATGACAGCGGGGTTTGGCGTGTCGCATTCGGAATTCGCCGTCCTTCCGGAGGGCGGTGACCTGCCTGTGCAGCGGGGGCTCCAGCTGTGGGTGGCCCTGCCGGACAGGGAACGGCACCGGGAACCCGCTTTCGAGCAGCACCGGGCACTTCCCCGCGCCGCCGGGGACGGCTTCACGGCCACAGTCATGGTGGGGAGCTTTGCCGGGGCTGCTTCCCCGGCCACCATGTACACGCCCATCGTGGGTGCCGATGTCACCTGCGGCGGGCCCGCAGTGCTGCCGCTGGAGCCGGCCTTCGAACACGGCATCCTGGTGCTCGACGGCGGCCTGGCGGTGGACGGGCACGACCTGCGGCCGGGACCGCTGGGCTACCTCGGGACAGGCCGCAGCGAACTGGCCGTCGCCGCGGAGCCCGGAACGCGGTTCCTGCTCATTGGCGGCGAACCGTTCCAGGAAGAGCTGCTGATGTGGTGGAACTTCGTGGGCCGGACCCACGACGAAGTTGCGGCGGCGCGCGCCGACTGGGAGGCGCAGGCCGGACTCCCCGAGGAGGCCGCCGCCAAGGCCCGCTACGGGCTGGTGCGCGGCCACGGGCCGGAGGCCGGCGCAGAAGCCGGGCGCATCCCGGCTCCCCCGCTGCCTACAGTGCGGCTGACCCCGCGCAGGCGTGCCGCGAAAGGCTGAAGCGCGTCAGGCTTCCTCGGCCAGCAGCTGCAGGACGCCGAAGACCGGTTCCCGGTCCAGCACGCGGATGTCCGTCACGCCGCCCTCTGCCAGGCGGTTACGGAAGGAGTCCTGCAGTGCGGGCACGTGCATTCCAAGCCCTCCACCCAGGATCACCGGACCCTTGATGCCGAGCTGGCCCAGCACTTCCAGCGCGAGCGCAGCCAGGTCCGCCCCCGCCTGGTCCAGCAGCTGGCGGCTTTCCGGGTGGCCCGCTGCGGCTGCTTCCACCACGAGGCGGGCCTGCTGCGCCCAGAAGCGGCGTCCGGTCTCCGGAGAGTGGAACAACGCGATGAGCCTGTTGGGATGGTCAACGCCGCAGGCCTCCATCAGGGCAACGGTCAGTTGGTCGGGCCCGTGTCCCTGGTTCATCCGGCGGAGGCTGTGCCGTACCGCCTCGCGGCCCAGCCAATAGCCGCTTCCTTCGTCGCCCAGGAGGTAGCCCCACCCGCCGGCCCGGGCTTCGCCGCCGTCTTGGTTTCTTCCCCAGGCGGCCGAGCCGGTGCCGGCGATGACCGCGACCCCTGTGCCCGCACCGCCGGCGGCGAGCAGGAGCCGTGAATCATGCACCACGGTCACGCGGGCGCCAGGAACGTGCGGCTGGATCAGCGCAGCCAGGGCCGCCGCGTCTTCCTCCGTATCAATGCCGCCCGAGCCTGCGTAGACCCTGGACACCTGTCCCCCGCCGATTCTGGCGAAAAGGTCCGCGAGGTTGGCAGCCGCCGCCTCGCGCGAAACATTCTGGACGTTCGAACTGCCGGCGGACTGGTCCGCCGCCGGAACGCCGTGCTCGAACCGGATGCCGTGCGTTTTGGTGCCGCCGATGTCCAGGCCGATGACGGTACCGCGAAGTGCGGCGGCCAGGGCGGGGCGGTCTGCAGGGAGGTTTTCGGCGTTACTCACGCCACAAGGTTACTGAAGGTTCCGCCGAACCACGCGCGGAGGCCCGGGCACGCCCCGCGGTGGCGCTAGGCTGGCCGGGTGCCCCATGATTCCCTTCCGCCCGACCACGGCGATCCGCCGACCGGGGAAGATCCGGCCCGGTGGGAGGGGCACCCCAAGGGCTCGCGGGCCTATGTGAGGATCCTGGCCGGCCTCTCCTTTGCGGGCGTGGCCACGTTTGCCCAGCTCTACTCCACGCAGGCCGTCCTGCCCCTCATCGCCACCGACCTGCGCATCACCGCGGCCGAGGCGGCACTCACCATCTCGCTGGCCACCGTTGGCCTGGCGGTGACCGTGATCCCGTGGTCCTTCCTGGCGGACCGGATCGGCCGCGTCCGGGCGATGACCTGGGGCATTTCCCTGGCCACGGTGCTGGGGCTCGCCGTTCCCCTGTCCCACAGCTTCGGCATGCTGCTGGCGCTGCGGCTCCTCGAAGGAATGGCGTTGGGCGGGATCCCCGCCATCGCCATCGCGTACCTGAACGAGGAAGTCACCAGGGCGCATGCCGCGCTGGCCGCAGGCAGTTACGTCGCCGGCACCACGCTGGGCGGGCTGGCCGGACGGCTGGTGGCAGGGCCCGTGGGTGAACTCTGGGGCTGGCGTGCCGCTGCCCTGGCGGTGTCCGTGCTGGCGACGCTGGCCGCCGTCGCGTTCCTGGTACTGGTCCCCCGGGCGAAGGGCTTCGTGTCTGTCCACGGCCCGGGCCTGCGCGGTGCCCTGCGGACGCTGGGCGGGCATCTCGGCAATATCCGGCTGGTGGCGCTGTATATCCAGGCCTTCCTGATGATGGGCGGCTTCGTCGCCGTCTACAACTACCTGGGGTTCCGGCTGTCCGCTGCCCCGTTCCTTCTGCCGGCCACCCTGATCAGCCTCATCTTCCTGGCCTACCTGTCGGGCACCGTTTCCTCCCGGTGGGCCGCCGGCATGACCCTGCGGTTCGGCCGGCGGGCGGTGCTCCTGGCCGGCCTGGCGCTCGCGACGGCGGGACTCGTCCTGACGCTGACGGACCAGCTGGCCGCCGTCCTGGCCGGGCTGGTCCTGTTCACGGGCGGATTCTTCGCAGCCCACAGCATCGGAGCAGGGTGGACGGGTGCCATCGCCCTGACAGGACGCGCCCAGGCAGCTTCCCTCTACAACCTCGCCTATTATCTGGGCTCCAGCATTATCGGCTGGGCGGGTGGGCTCGTGTTCCAGGCGGCGGGCTGGAATGCGCTCGCCGCGGCAGTCATGGTCCTTGCGGTGGCGACGGCGGTGCTGGTCGCCGTCGTCCATCCCCCTGCCGACCCGCGCCGCCCTGCGTCCGCGCGCCGGGGCCGCTGACCCTTCCCCCGAGACCGGGGACGAATTTACCGGCCGGTACCGCGGCCCGGGCAGCGGGAAATTCGGCAGGGCCCGCGCCCGGCGTCCCTCCGGCGTCGAATACGCCGTTTAGGATGAACGGAAGGAAAACTTCAAGGAGCTGCAGTGAGCACGAACGCCAGGAACACCAGACCCGGGGCACCCCATGAACCGCTGGACGCGATTGACGAACGCCTGCTGGCCGCGCTGGTGGCGGACGCGCGCATCTCCAACAAACAGCTCGCCGAACTCGTGGGCATCGCTCCCTCCACAGCCCTGATGAGGACCCGCGCTTTGTCGGAACGGGGCATCGTGCAGGGCTACGAGGCCAAGCTGAACCTCTCCGCGATCGGGCGCTCCGTGCAGGCGCTGGTGGCGGTCCGGCTGCGGGCGCACGACCGGGACCAGATCGACCGTTTTACCAGCCGCGTCCCGCACTTGCCGGCAGTCCTGTCCACCTTCCACACGTCCGGTTCTGTCGACTATCTCCTGCACATCGCCGTCGGGAGCACCGAGGACCTCCGCGACTGGGTACTGGACAATCTGGCCACGGATCCCGTGGTGGGCCACACCGAGACCACGCTGGTGTTCGAGCACATCCAAGGCAACCACGGGCCGATTCCCGAATAGGGCGCGCAGCACCAGGAGCGCCGCGCCGGCCCGTCCCCGGGAGTGCTTCAGCGCAGGGGCTGCAGCACTCAGGAAGCGGCGCTTCCGTCAGTTAGGCGGCGGCGCGCGGGCAAGGCCTGGACGAGCGTCAATGCTGCCAGGCTCAGGGCGGCGGCCCCGCACGTCCCGGCGAAGCCCACCACAGCGGCGCCCAGGCCGAACGTCCCGGCGGCCCAGCCGAGGCCCAGCACCGGCGCGGCGCTGCCCAGGTACGTGATCACGTAGACGGTACTGATGATCTGCGCGTGCCGGGCAGGCTCCACCTGCGCCGCCACGTTGTTGAACACCGTCCGGAAAGCGAGCCCCTGGCCGGCGCCGGCGGTGATGCTGGCCGCCACCAACAGCGCGGGGCTGTGCCACTGGCCCGCGAAGCCCAGCAGCGCTACGGAAACACCGAGCACCGCCAGCCCTGCCGGGACCACATACCGCCCACTGACGTTGAGTAGCTGGCTCAGGGCCGACGCCGCCAGGGTGAGCCCGGCCAGCAGTCCGATGGCGGGCCGGGAATCGGTGGCCAGGACCTGGGCGAAGTAACCCGGTGCCAGGGACAGGGCGAAGCCAAAAATGGCAAAGCTCAGGAAGCCGACGGCGGACGCCAGCCAGAACGCCCCGCGCGCCTCGCGCGATACGGACAGACGCCGCGGCGCCAATGCCTGCAGCGGCCGCGGACCGGTCGGCAACTGGATGGCCGGGCGCGCCCTGAGCAGGTAGAGCGGCACCAGCAGTGCGGCCAAGACGACGGAGTGGACGTAGTACGGGGTCGACGTGGCACCGGGCAGAAGCGAGAGCAGGCCGCCAATGACGGGGCCGGCAGCCACGCCGCCGGCGGAGGCCAGCAGGGTGAAGCGGGACGCCCATTCCGGACGGTGCGGCAGCAGTTCCCGCAGTGCCGCCGCACTGGCGCCGGTCGCAAGGCCCACTGCGGCGCCCTGGAGCGCACGGCCTGCGCTGAGGGCGGCAAGGCTTTGGGCCTCGGCGAAGATCCAGCCGCCGGCCAGCCCTCCCAGCACAGCCAGGATAAGCGCGGCCCTGCGCCCAATGTGGTCCGACCAGTGCCCGGCCAGCATGAGGGTGGCCACGAGTGCCAGCACGTAGGTGGCGAAGGCTGCGGTAACTCCCAGGCTGGAAAGGCCCAGCTCTGCCTGCAGCAGCGGATACAGCGGCGTGGCAAGGTTGGCGCCCACAAGGAGGACGAAAATGACGGCCCCGGCCATGACCAGGCGGGAGGTGTTGGAGGCGTCCCAACCAACGGTGGCCGGAACGGGACGCATGCGCAGTTCGCTGAAGACTGTCAAGGTAGTGCCTTTGCTGAATCCGCGCACCGGCTACCCTTGTGGGGCGCCTGCGCGGGTATACCGGTGGTGACTCCAGAATGGGCCATTACTGCAGGTTTGAATCGAAATCCATGGGATAATCGATCAAAATCATCAAAAATAGTGCGGCCCGATGCTGGAGAGTGACTATTTGAACACCTTGGACCCAACGGACCTGAAAATCCTCCTGGCCCTGGTCCGCGACCCCCGGATCCAGATCGGGGAGCTCAGCGAATCCTTGGGGATTGCGCGCAATACGGCACAGACCCGGGTGCGCAGGCTGTTGCGGGCAGGCGTCCTCCGTCCCGGCGGCCGCGAGGTTGACCTCGAGGCGGTGGGTTATGACGTGCTGGCCTTTGTCACCATCGAAGTTTCACACCGCGAACTGGACGGCGTGGTGGCAGCGCTCAGGTTGATCCCGCAGGTACTGGAGGTGCATGAAATCTCCGGCCGGGGCGACGTCTGGTGCCGGGTGGCGGCCCGCGATACCCACAATCTCCAGGCGTCGCTGCGCCAGATACTCCGCATCAAGGGAGTCATCCGCACTGAAACCGTCCTCGCCCTGCACACGCACATCCCCTACCGCACCGATCCCCTGATCAGCGGCCTTTCGGGGTAACCGGCGGGGGAACCCGGCCTCGCCGGCAGCCCGGACTAGGATTTCCTGCATGGATTGGCTCACTGACGTTTCACAGATCAACTGGCTGGCCGTGCTCCTGGCGTTCGTTGCCTCGCTCGCGGTGGGATTTGTCTGGTATATGCCGGCAGTACTGGGGAACCGCTGGATGGCCGCAATCGGCAAGACCGAGGACGACCTCAAGAACATCAGCGGCGGCGCCGGGCTGTGGCTGCCCATGATGCTGGCTTCCGCCCTCACCGCCATCCTCCTGGCCGTCCTGATGGGAGACCTCGGCCTGGACAGCGCCTTTGGAGGTGCCGTCTTCGGCTTAACCATGGGACTGGTCTTCCGGGCCGGCGGCCACGTCATCCACAACGGTTTCGCCGGCCGGCCGGCGGCAGTGACGCTGATCGACGCCGGCCATGACCTGGTGGCCATGGGCCTGGCCGGCGCGATTATCGGAGCGATGTCCTGATGCTGCTGCGGGGGCGTGGGTGCCGGTCATGACCATCATCGATAACGCCGTCTACGTGGACGGCGTCAGGCACGCCGAACCGAAGAGCCTTGAGCAGACTTTCGAGACCCTTGCCGAGCACGGCGGGATGGCCTGGATCGGCCTGTACCGGCCCACAGCCAACGAAATGGCTGCGGTGGCCGCAGAGTTCGGGCTGCACGAGCTGGCCGTAGAGGACGCCATCTCCGCGCACCAGCGGCCCAAGCTGGAGCGTTATGGAGACAGTCTCTTCACAGTGCTCCGCCCTGCCAGGTATCTCGACGAGACGGAGACCGTGGAATTCGGCGAACTCCACGTCTTCACCGGAAGCAACTTCGTGGTGACCGTCCGGCACGCGGAAATGGCGGGCGTGGCCGGTGTGCGCCGCCGGCTGGAGGCACGGCCGGACCTGCTGCGCCACGGCCCGGAAGCTGTGTTGTACGCGCTTCTTGACCGGGTGGTGGATGATTACGCCCCCGTGGTGTCGGGCCTGGAAAACGACATCGACGAAATCGAAGACCAGCTCTTCACCGGCGACAGCAACGTCTCACGCCGCATCTATGAGCTGGCCCGCGAGGTCATCCAGTTCCAGCGCGCCATCCACCCCCTGCCGGGCATGATGCAGCAGCTTAAGCGGGGGTTCGAAAAGTACGGCGTGGACTCAGAACTGCAGCACAGCCTCCGCGATGTGGAGGACCACGTGGCCCGGGTGATCTCCCGGGCAGACTCCTTCCGGGAACTGCTGCAGAATGCCCTGACCCTGGACGGAACGCTGACCGCCAACCGCCAAAATGAGGCCAGCGCCCGGCAGAACGAACAGGTCAAGAAGATCTCTTCCTGGGCCGCCATCTTCTTTGCCCCGTCGCTCGTGGCGGGCCTCTACGGCATGAACTTCGACCACATGCCCGAGCTCCACTGGACCTGGGGCTACCCGATGTCCCTGGGCCTGATGCTGGCCACGGCAGGGCTGATGTACGGCATCTTCAAGAAGAAAGGCTGGCTGTAGGGTCGTGGCACCGGAGGCACTGAGCCGGGGACGGATCATCGTGCCCGGCACCCAACACCAGCTCGGCATGTGCGGCCTGTTCCCGCCGTCGTCCGCCCAGCGGCGGCCCGTAGCGGCAGCCGGTCACATCCTCGAGGCGAAAGCCTGCGTGCCCGGCCTCTTGTGGCTCAGTTTCGGCGAGCTGTGCGCGCCAGACCTCCCTCCCGCCGCGCTTAAGGCGCTGGCAGCGGAGCACAGCCTCTGGGTGGTGGACGACGTCCCGCCGCCGGGAGCGGTCCCGTCCGGTGTGTCGCGGCCCGGGACCTGGCGGTGTTTCGCAGACGTGCTGGCGGCATTGGCAGCGACAAATACCGCATTGTTCCTAGTTGCGCGCGAGGTACCCCGGTGGCTCGAAGCGGCCGCCGCAGATCCGGAGGCGAAGGAGCCGCTGCAGCGGATTGACGGCATGCTTGCCGGGCTCCCGCTGATGGAGTCGGACGTACGCCTCGTGGAGGGAATCTCCGGGTCGTAGGCGGGACCGCGGACGAAATGTGGAGCTAAGGAGATTCGAACTCCTGACCTCTTCGATGCGAACGAAGCGCTCTACCAACTGAGCTATAGCCCCCGGCGGATGGAACCGGTGACCTTAGGCTACAAATTTTCGCGGCCTAATGCCAACCGGCGCACCGGTGTCAGGCGCGGCGGCGCTGCAGGACGTCGTCGAGGTTGCTGAGGGCGCTCTGTGCCTTGGTGAGCTGGCGGGGCTCCACTGCGCCGCCGGCCTGGACCGGAGCGGCGCCCTGCTTCAGCGAAGGCTTTCCCACGGCCTTCGGGGCTTCCGGCAGCGCCAGTGGTTCAGGTTCCGGACGCTCCGCCTTGGCAGCCTCGACGTAGACCGGCTTGGGCACCTCAACGGGCTCCCACGGCGTGCCTGAGGCAGCGGCAGGCTGGGCGGGCGCGCTGGTGTCGCCGGCAGCCAGCGCAACGGCCAGCGCGGCTTCCCGGAGTTCGACGGCGGTGAGCTGCTTAATCCGGTCCTGCCCGGCTTCGGCGTCGAACAGGGGACGCTCGGGCAAGGCTGCGCGGGCAGGTTCGGCGGGCTTGGGCGGCATGCTCCCTGACGTGCGGGTGCTGCCGGCGGGCGCCGACATGGCGGACCGGAAAGCAGCGTTAACACGGCGGCGGCGGTCGCTGACAGCGAGGCGCCGCAGGATAACGACGGACAGGAACGTCACGGCCAGGCAGGCTGCGGGAAGGACGGGACTGCCGAGGCCAAAGATCAGCATCGTGCCGGAAACCGCTGCGGTCACGAGGGAAAGCAGCCCGGCGAGGGCGAGTGCCATGCGCCCATACCGGATGCGCAGCCGCCGGGCAGGGGCAGTGGCGGCGTCCTTGGCGGTTCCTGCGCTCTTCCTGGGGTCCATGGCTTTCTCCTGCTGGGCTGCAACGTTCAACACGAGGCCGGCGGACCGGTCCGGTGTTTGATCGGTCAGGGCATCCCCCGGCACGTCGCCGGCGGGCAGCAGCCGCTGCCTGCGGTTCCGAAGGACATACGGGGCAACCCAAACAATCCAGAGCGCAACAGCAACCACAAGGATCACTGAGCTGCTAAGAGGGAAGTCCACACTCAAAACCGTATGAGCTTCACGGCGGCTGCCGTCGCATTCGCGCCGGTGTGTCGTGCCACAGCCGCCAAATCACTGGATTTATGACGGCCTGGCAGCCAGCCAGCGGTTCAGCAGCCCCTCCGGCACCTCCTCGGCGGTGAGTGCGAAGGACCGGTGGTCTGCCCATTCGCCGTTGATATGCAGGAAGCGCGGCCGGTACCCCTCATCACGGAATCCCAGCTTTTCCACCACCCGCAGGCTGGGCCCGTTTTCAGGCCGGATGTTAATCTCCATCCGGTGCAGCCCGAGCGTCCGGAAGCAGTGGTCCGTAGCGAGCGCGACGGCGGTGGGCGCGATCCCGTGCCCGGCGCGTGCCTGATCCACCCAGTACCCGAGCGTGGCCATCATGGCAGAACCCCAGACGATCGACGACACAGTCAACTGGCCCACGATGACGGGTTGCCGACGGCCGGGCATCCGCTCGGTGATCACGAACGGGAGCGCCGTGGCCTGGGCAGCCTGCGCGTTCAGGGAACGGACCATCTGGCGGTAATTCGGCAGGCCGCCGGCAGGGTCGGGATTGGATGCCTCCCACGGGGCGAGCCACTCACCGTTGCGGGCACGGACCTCGGTCCACTCCCGCTTGTCCCGGTACCTGATGGGGCGCAGCACAAGGTCGCCGCAGTCCAGCGTGACAGGCCAGATTGGGCCGGGCCGCACGGCGCTACTTCGACAGGCCGGCGGCGAAGCCGGGCAGCCATTCCCGCAGCCCCGGGCCCAGGTCCTCGCTGTCGATGGCAAGCTGCACGCAGGCTTTGAGGTAGCTCAGCTTGTCTCCGGTGTCGTAGCGGCGGCCCCTGAAAACCACGCCGTAGACGCCGCCGCCGTCGCCATCGCTGCCTGCCAGCTCCTGCAGCGCATCGGTCAGCTGGATCTCACCGCCGCGTCCGGGACCGGTCTTTTCCAGGACGTTGAACACTTCCGGGTGCAGGACGTAGCGGCCGATCACCGCCAGGTTGGACGGTGCTTCCTCCGGGGACGGCTTCTCCACGAGCCGGTTGACCCGAACGTACCCCTCGCCGTCGATCGCCTCGACGTCTGCACAGCCGTAGGCGCTGATCTGCGAAGGTTCCACCTCGATCAGTGCCACCACGGAGCCTCCCGTCCGAGCCTGGACATCGATCATCGTGCCAAGGAGTTCGTCCCGGGCGTCGATGAGGTCGTCACCTAGCAGGACGGCAAAGGGCTCCTCGCCCACGTGCTGGCGGGCCCGCAGGACTGCATGCCCCAGCCCGTTGGGGTCGCCCTGGCGGACATAGTGGATGTCGCCGAGTTTCGTGGCAGCCTGGACGGCCTCGAGTTTTCGGGTGTCTCCTTTGTCGGACAGCGTCGATTCGAGGGAAGGTACCCGGTCGAAGTGGTCCTCCAGCGCCCGCTTGCTGCGGCCCGTGATCATCAGGACGTCATGGAGGCCCACGCTGACGGCTTCCTCCACGACATACTGGATGGCAGGCTTGTCCACCACGGGGAGCATCTCCTTGGGCATCGCCTTGGTGGCGGGCAGGAACCGGGTACCCAGTCCGGCAGCAGGAATGACGGCTTTGCGGACTCTCGGGCTACTGGTGCTCACCGGACTAATCTAACGTCAGCGTCAAGCATTCAGTAACAGCGGAAGCCCGGCACCTACGAGGCGACCATGGAAGGCAGTAACGTGCACCAGGATTCAACAGCAGCCAAGGACTCCATTCGGGCGGCCCACCGGCAGCACAGGGCGTCCTTGACAGTGCAGGAACGGGAAGCGGCCGCAGCGGCGTTGGCCCGGCACGGCCTGGCCTGGGCTCGTTCCATCACAGCCGGCACGCCGGGCACCGTCTGCGTCTACCTCAGCGTGGGCTTCGAGCCGCCCACCCTCCGCCTCATCGAAGCCCTGCACGGGGCAGGGCACAGCGTCCTGCTGCCCGTGTGCGAACCGGGCAGGGAACTCGCTTGGGTGTACTGGAGCCCCGCCGCCGAATTTGAGCGGAGTCCTTTCGCTCCCATCCTCGAGCCGGTGGGCGACCGGCATGGACCGGAGACGGCCGGCGGGGCCGCTGCGCTGTTCATTCCGGCCACCGCGGTGGACGTCGAAGGCAACAGGGTCGGCCAGGGCGGGGGTTATTACGACAAATTCCTGGGACACCTGGCAACCGCCGGGAAGGAGATCCCCCTGGCCGCAGTGATCTACGATGAGGAACTGCTTCCCGCCGGCCGCATACCGGCCGAGGCGTTCGACCGACCGGTGCCTGCGGTGCTCACCCCCGGAGGTCTTCGGGAGCTTTCCTCAGAATGACCAGGCCGCAGGCTTAGCCCGGCGGATGGTAGAATTGGCACTCAGGCCCTGCGACTGCTAATGCGGCGACCGGATGAACCGGTTCCGCGGCCGGCAGCACGGGACCTCTCGTTTGTCCAAGAGGAGGAGCACCAGTGCCAACGTATGCATATGCCTGCAAGGATTGCGGCCATGCCTTCGACATTGTCCAGTCGTTCTCGGACAGCACATTGACATCCTGCCCCGAATGCGAGGGAACTCTGCGCAAGAAGTTCAACAGCGTGGGCGTGGTCTTCAAGGGCTCCGGTTTCTACCGTACCGATTCCCGCGATGCCAAGGGCAACACCGTTTCGGCCGCGCCGTCGGCGCCGGCGTCGACCCCCGCGGCCGCTCCCGCAACGCCTGCTCCGGCAGCCGCTGCCAGCTGACCGGCGGGCATCCGGCCGTAAACGGGCGCCCTCACTGCTGCACCCACGGAATCCGCTTTTCCACATACGGAATCCCGTCCTGACCCTACCGTCGCCGGAACCCCTACCGTGGGCACATGCCTGCTTTTTTCCTTCACGGCCGGACCAGTTCGAAACCATCGCGCACCCGAACGAACCGCATCGCAGCGAACCGGGGCGGCCCGGGCCGCCCCGGTACGCTGCGACCTACGCCCCGCAGGACGTTTCCCGCACGGTTCGCCGGCTGGCTTAACCGAAACCGACGGCTGGCCGTGGCGCTGCTCTTATGCGGTGCCGCCGCGAGCACCGTCCACCAACTGACGCCGGCGCCGCTGGACACGGTGGCAGCCGTGGCCGCCGCACGGGACCTCCCCGCCGGGGCCACCTTGGACGGTGCGGATTTGGCCCGCGTTCAGGTACCTCCAGGGACGGTGGCCGACGGCTTTTTCGGGGAGCAGGACCAGGCCGTTGGCCGGCAACTGGCGGGACCGTTGCGTAAGGGCCAGCTGCTCACCGACGCGCAGCTCGTTGGCCCGGGCCTCTTGGCCGGCACTCCGGCAGGCTCCGCCGCAGTGCCCCTGCGCATGGCGGATCCCTCCTCCATCCGATTGGTATCCCCTGGCCAGCTGGTGAACGTGGTCCTCACTGGTGCCGGCGGGTTTGAGGAGGCACGTCCTCCGGAGGTCCTGGCCAAAGGCGTGCCGGTCCTGTGGACGTCGACCCATGGCGGGGACGGCGGCCAGTGGCTGGGAACTGCCGAGACGGAGGGGCTGCTGGTGGTGGCTGCCGGAGCAGAGCAGGCGGCCCGCCTGGCGGGGGCCTCCACCCGCGGAAAGCTGTTTTTCGTCCTCGTGGGGCCGTAACCCTGGGATCAGCCCCAGTGCGGAGGCCGCTGCTCCTTGAGCCACGTGTCGTGGTCCTCGTCGCGGTCGCCCCACGCCCGGGGATCATCCTCGGCAGCCTTGTCCGGAAGCACCCTGTCCGGAAGCGCCTTGTCCGGGCTGGGTTTCACCGGAGCCGTACCCTTCGCTGCGCTGTCCTCAGCGGCGTCGTTCGCGGCGCCGTCCTTCGTCTGGTCCGGGCTCACGCTGCCCGCCTCCTTTTCAAATGATGGATGGGCTTCTGGTCCCGCGCCACGGGCCGCAATGGCATCGCGCAGGTCGATGCCATTCAGGGCCTGGTCCACATCGTCGTCCAGGAATCCGGCGGCAGGCGCCGTCCGGCCGGGAAGGACCATCTTCTCAAGGCCCAGATAGCCGGCAATCCGGTCTGCGCAGGACGACGGATCGGTGAAGACCTCTATGGTCCACAGCGGCATGTATCGCCAGCCCAGGCGCTCCAGCAGCTGCGGCCGCAGCCGGCTCCGTTCGCGCACACTCATCGTCCGGTACTGCTCGGTACCGTCGGACTCAATGGCAACCGGTCGGGGAAGTTCCGCGTCGTCCTGCCCCATGGTGCTCAACGGGTCCGCCGCAGCCACGACGTCAATCGCGCCGTCGTACTGGTGCCATACCCGAGCGCCACGGGCCCGGAGCCGGTCCCCCAGATCCGCCACCAGCGGATCGGCGCCCAGCGCCTGTTCGCTGGCTGCGGCGCGGGAGGCCGGCGTACCGAGGTCGGTGTTGCCGGCGATCTCACGGTCCAGCAGCGTGTAGAGGTCCATGGCTCCGTGCGTCAGCCGCGTGTGGTCCAGGTCCTCGGGCCGGAAACAGGTCAGGACATGCATGGAGCGCCGGGCCCGCGTCATGGCCAGCGCGAACTTTTCCCGGCCGCCTTCAGCCGACAACGGACCGAAGTTGTGCAAAGCACGGCCGTGGGGTGTCCGGCCGAAGCCGGGCGAGAAGATGACGTGGTCCCGCACCAGGCCCTGTGCACGTTCCAGGTCCACTACCCGGAACGATTCAGGGCCCGCCCCAAAGAAGGCAGACAGTCCGGGATGGTTGGGCAGCTGGAGTCGGATGGCTTCGCCAATCCGGGCCGCGTGCCGCAGGCTCGCAGTGATCACGGCCAGGGATGTCCTGGGCCGGGTCCGGGCGTGCTCGAAGACCAGGTGGACTACGCGGTTGACCTCGGCCGCTACGGACTCGACGCCCTCGTCGTTGGCGCTGGGCAGCCCGGTTCCGTCCGCCAGGTACTCAACCAACAGAGAACGGTCCAGCCCCGTAGCGGTCTGTCCCTCGGGCAGGAGGCGGAGGCCGCCGTCGTAAAAGTTCTTGCTGAGCTGGAGGATCAGGTCCTCGTCCACCGCCCGGTACACGAAATTCAGCCGCCAGACGGGCAGCACCTCGGAAAGCGCAGCATACGCGCTCTGCACCCGCTGGTGGGCAGCTTCGCCGGGGGCGAGGCGCTCGACGCCCACGGTAAACGTCCGGGGGCTGGCAATGCGGGCGTCACCGAAGGCAATGACCTGCCGGGCTCGGGCGATTGACGGCAGCACCGCCTGCAGCGAGGTTGCTTCGGCGTCGAGAATCACCACGGCGTCGAACCGCTGCTCTGCCGGAAGCAGGCCAGTCATCAGGTAGGGACTGACGGACCAGACCGGCACCAGGCTGGAAATTAGCTCCGGCGCCTGGGCGGTGAGGGCGGGGAGCGAGACCCTGCCGTCCTTGAGCAGGCTGCGGAGCAGGGCGGCCTGGCGCGGGTGGGCTGCGATTGCACCCCGCCAGCGCTCGGCGAGGTCCCAGCGCAGCCGCGCGGAGCCGCTGGCGATGTGGGCGTTGTCAGCGAGGCGGTACTCAGCTTCGAGCTGGCGGAGGGCCTCGCCGTCGGACATGGCAAGGTAGTCGTCGCCGCTGATCATGGCTTCGAGCGCGGACTGCCACCAGGCCAGGTCCAGTTCGGCCGCGACGGACCCGGCCGGCACCTCACGTTCGGCGAGATCTGCCAGCAGCTCCCCCAGCCCGTGCTCGCGCATGTTCTCCACCAGTAGAGTGCGCTCGGGCAGCGTTTTCAGCGTATCGGCGTCCGCGGACAGCCGCTGCAGGCGATCCATGAGTTCCGCATAAGGTACAGCAGCCAGTTCAGCGCCGGCCGCGGTGTGCCGGAGGGCCTCCCCGAGCTGCTCCAGCTCCCGGTCCAGCGACCGGTACATGGTATTCATCTCGGCCAGGCCGGACGGGACCGCAGGGTGGCGCTGCGTGGTGGCGTAGCCGTCCCACAAGGCGCGCTGCTCCTGGACCAGGACCAGGGAGCTGTGGAGGTCTGCGATGTGGACGCCGGGCCGGACGTACTCCTTGGCCACACGGCGCAGGCGGGAGCGCTGCATGGCGGTGAGATCAATCCCGCGTTCACGGCGCCAGGCGGCGGGTGCCGTGGCCGAAATCAGGTCGGTGACGGGCCGGTCGAAGATGTCCGGGGTGAACTTGTCCAGGCTTCCACGGACGGCCACCAGCAGTTCCAGCTGCTCGCCCCACTCCGCAAAGGACTTGCCCAGCCGGATTTCGGCGTGATCCGCCACCGCCCCCATGCGTTCGCGCAGCTCCGGCAGGCTCTTCTCGAGGGACCGGACCAGCCCCAGTGCCTCTTCGGTTTCCTTGCGCGTGAGCAGCCTGGCTCCATGCCAGGGGCTGGTGGTGGAGGCCTTGCTGAAACTGCCCAATTCTGCAGCCCGGCGGAGCCGGCCGGCCAACTCTTCCCGATCGCGGATGCTGTCCAGCACGCTGCGCTTAAGCCGGACGGTGGTGGCCGGCGCGGGGTGGATGGAGGTGAGTTCCGCCAGCGACTGCATCGCCTGGTACGGCGAGCAGCCCCAGCGCTGCCTGACGTTGTGGAGAGAGGCCACGTGGTCCATGAGGGCGTGGCGGTGCTCCGTGAGGGTCTTGTGGAGGTTGTCCAGCTGGGGTTTCAGGGACTTTTCGTTCCGCACGATGGCACGCACCAACTGCGCCTTGAGCTGCTGCGGGGTGACGTTGCCCGAGAGTTGGAAGAGGATGGATTCCAGGCCCAGGGTATCCAGCTGCCCGGTTACTTCATTGAGGCTGGCCCGGCGGTCGCCCACCACCAGCACTGTCTTTCCCTCGTCCACGAGGGCACCGATGGTGTTGATGGCGGTCTGGGTCTGGCCCGTCCCCGGCGGTGTGGTCACCACCAGCGAGTCCCCGGCCCGCACGGCGTCCACCACGTACTGCTGGTCCCGGTCCGCGTCCAGCAGCAGGAGCTCATCCCGGGGATGCCGCTCGTCCAGCGGAGGGAAGCGGGAAGGATCCGGCTCCTGCACGTCCACCACTTCGCCGCCGGCCGCCGTGGCCAGCGCAGAGACGACGGGACTGGAATCGTTGATCCAGGGGTCGTCCAGGTTCCCGGAGAGATCCGCGAATGTGGACACCAAAAGGTTGTGTTGGGCTTCGGCGCCATGGATCGGCCTGATGAGCGCGGCCAGCCGGTCCAGGACGGGCTGCGGGTCGAAGCGTGCCGTGCTGTAGGCCAGCCGGGTGACCGCGTTGACGTCGAACACAATCCCGTGGATGGTCTTCAGGTGCCGTACGAGGGCCGGGTTGATGTGGGCCTGCTCGGTCAGCTGGAGCTCGAAGTCGTCCTCCCCGGGGCGGACGGTCAGGGTGATGGCTGTGAGCATCACGGGTGCCGAGATGCGCTGGGGCTTGCCGCCGACGGCGGAGGTCCACACCACCGTTCCCGCGGAGAGGTAGCCGGCATCGATGCCGCGGTCGTTGGAGAGCTCGAAAATCTTGGAGCGGATGTTGCGGGACGCACGGGCTGCCACCACGTACTGCTCCCGGTCGCGGATCAGCGTGGACAGGCGGGTCCGGCGCCCGGCCATCAGCTGGGCGAGGCCCGAGGGGTGGGCATGGGTGAGGTCGATGGACCCTTCAGGCGTCTTGGTAAAACGCAGCATGGTGTCCGCCCCGGTAACGGGTTTAAGCCCGGACAGCCATTTTCGCAGCTCTTCCGAGCCTTCCGGGTGGCCTTGACCAACTGACACTACTGCCTTCTTTTCTGCGCTTGCACCTGACGCCCTGGACCATACCGGCATAGATTCGAGCGTAGCCGCTCAGACGCCGGACTGAGAGACCGCAACACTGCGGCAGCCTAAATTGCCGAGGATTTCACCGGGAAACAGCAGTGGCCGGCCTCCGTCAGCGGAGGCCGGCCACTCAGCGTGCTATTCCCATTCGATGGTTCCCGGCGGCTTGCTGGTGACATCCAGCACCACCCGGTTGACGCCTTCCACCTCGTTGGTGATCCGGTTCGAAATCCGGGCCAGCAGCTCGTACGGGAGGCGGGACCAGTCAGCCGTCATCGCGTCTTCGGAGGAGACCGGACGGAGCACGATGGGGTGGCCGTAAGTGCGGCCATCGCCCATGACCCCCACACTGCGGACGTCCGCCAGGAGGACCACCGGCATCTGCCAGACTTCATGGTCCAGGCCGGAGGCGGTGAGTTCGGCGCGGGCGATGGCGTCCGCCTTGCGGAGCAGGTCCAGTCGTTCCTTGGTGACCTCGCCAACGATCCGGATGCCCAGGCCGGGACCGGGGAACGGCTGGCGGCCCACGATTTCCTGGGGCAGGCCCAACTGGGCGCCAACGGCGCGGACCTCGTCCTTGAACAGGGCGCGCAGCGGCTCGACGAGCTCGAACTGGAGGTCCTCGGGGAGACCCCCCACGTTGTGGTGGCTCTTGATGTTGGCCGCGCCTTCGCCGCCGCCGGATTCGACGACGTCGGGGTACAGGGTGCCCTGGACCAGGAACTTGATCTTCTCGCCGTGCGCGGCGGCTTCGGCGATGATGGCCAATTCGGCTTCTTCGAAGGCGCGGATGAATTCGCGGCCGATGATCTTCCGCTTGGTCTCGGGATCGCTCACGCCAGCCAGCGCGGACAGGAAGCGTTCCTGTTCATTGGCCACGTACAGCTTGACGCCGGTAGCGGCCACGAAGTCGCGCTCAACCTGTTCAGCTTCGCCTTCACGCAGCAGGCCGTGGTCCACGAAAACGCAGGTGAGCTGGTCGCCTACGGCGCGCTGTACCAGGGCCGCTGCTACGGCGGAGTCAACACCGCCGGAGAGGCCGCAGATGACCCGGGCGTCCCCTACCTGCTGGCGGATGCGTTCAACCTGCTCCTCCAGGATGTTGCCGGTGGTCCAGTTGGGTTCCAGCTTGGCGCCCTTGAACAGGAAATTTTCGAGCACCTGCTGGCCGTAGGCGGAGTGCTTGACCTCGGGGTGCCACTGCACGCCGTAGAGGCACTTTTCCTCGTTGGCGAAGGCGGCAACTTCGGCGCCGGCCGTGGTGGCCAGGACTTCGAAGCCTGCGGGGGCCTCGTGGACCGAGTCGCCGTGGCTCATCCAGGTGTTCTGGTCCTGGGGCATGCCCTCCAGCACTGAACGGCCCTCGCCCAGGATGGTGGTCCGGGTAGACCCGTATTCCCGCAGGCCGGTCTTGTCCACCTTGCCCCCGAGGGCATTGGCCATTGCCTGGAACCCGTAGCAGATGCCAAAGACCGGGACGCCGGCCTCGAAGAGGTCCGCACCCACGGCGGGAGCGCCGTCGGCATAGACGCTGGAAGGTCCGCCCGAGAGAATGATGGCGGCAGGGTTCTTGGCCAGGAGCTGCTCGGTGGACCAGGTATGCGGAACCACTTCCGAATACACATTCGCTTCCCGGACGCGGCGGGCAATCAGCTGCGCGTACTGGGCACCGTAGTCAACAACCAGCACCGGCTTCTGGGAAGTCTGGGATGCAGTGGGAGTAGTCACCGTACTAGGGTACTGGCCGCCGTGATGCCCGCGCACCTCGAGGGGCCCCGCTGTGACGCAGCGAACGCCCGGTCAGTACCTCCGGGGCGCCTGCGGGTTGGCCGCTAATTCAGCCTCGACTTCGGCGTGGAACTTCTTTTCCACGATGAAGGACAGGAACGGCACCACGCCGCCCAGCGCCAGCAGGACGAGCTTCAGGAACGGCCAGCGCATCAGGGCCCACAGCCGGAAGTTGGAAATCAGGTACACCACGTACATCCAGCCGTGCACGATGAGCACCGTAACGGAAAGGTTCAGCCCGCCGACCACTCCCTTGGGTTCGGCGTCGGCGAAACCGAAGCCGAACGGTTCGCCGGTCACCGCGTTGGTGCCGCCCGCAAAGAGGTACTGTCCGAAGCCGTAGCGGGCCACCAGTTCCGCGCACAGGAGCAGCAGCATGGCGCCGGTCAGGTAGGCCAGCACCTTGTAGAACTTCAGCGCCGAGCGGATTTGGGCCTCGGTGCCGCCAAAGCGCTTCTTGCGGCCGGCCGCGGTGGCTGCGTCCTGGGCGGGGGTTGCCGGTTTGGGATCGATCATTGGTCTGCCTTTTGCTGTGGTTGGTCAGGGGAGGCCGGGGGGCCTGCATGCGCGTGGTCCAGGGCGTCCTCGAGGTCCCGCTGGTAATCGTCCTTGACCAGGCGCCACCAGATGAAGAGAGCGAAGCCGGCGAATACCACCCATTCGAGCGAGTAGAACAGGTTCAGCCAGTTGATCTTCTGCGCGGGCGGTTGGGGGCCGATCTCCAGCGGAAGCAGTGGACCGTTGACGGCCGCGGCACTGACGTCCGAGCCGCCGGCCATTTCGGCCGAGGCCGCGATGAAGCCCGGGTAGCTGCTGACTTCCCAGTCGTTGATCAGCTCGGCCACCGATACCGCGGTTGCCTCACCGTGCCGGGGCGCCACTCCGGCCAAGGGCGCTTCGGAGGGCAGGAGGCGTCCGGTCAGTTCAATGACGCCCGACGGCGGTGCTGCCGCATCACCGGGATCGGCCACCCATCCGCGGGCCACCGGGATCCAGGTGGCCGGCGTGGCTGCTGCGCCGCTGAGGCGGGGTGCGCCGTCCACGGCAAAGGCGGCGACCACCCAGTACCCGGGTTTTCCACCCTTTAGGCGGTCCGGGACCAGGACCTGCCGGTGGGGGTCGTACGCTCCCCGGGCGCTGACCATCTGGTCCGCTTGGCTGCCCGGAAAGAACTCGCCGGGCCGGATGGTGCCGGTCAGGGGCCGGACCTGCTCGGTGGCCGGGTTGTCCACGACCTCGGGTTGCGTGGAGCGGCCGAACTGCCATTGGCTGAGCAGCACAAAGACCCCGGAGATGGCAATGGCGAACACAAAGCCCGCGATCCATCGGGGTTTAAGAGCTGTTTTCCACACCTCTTAACCGTACTTCGTTCTCCTGTAGAACAACTAAACGGGAGGAGCCCGGGCAGCGTCAGTGGTCGAAGAATACCAGGCTGGAGTTGATCAGTTCGGCGATGACCTCTGCGTCGTAGGCGCGGCGCAGGGATTCGCGGAAGGACTCCTTGGAGAGGGAGCGCGCCAGCGTGGCCAGCACCTCGAGGTGGTCCGAGAAGGAGCTGGCCGGGGTGGCAATGAGAAGGACCACGGTGGCAGGGCCGTCCGCGGCCCCGAAGTCGAGGGCCCGGCCGTACTTGGTGATGCCCACCGCGATGGAAGTCTGGGAGACAAACTCGCTGCGGGCGTGCGGCAGTCCTATGCCGCCGGGCAGACCGGTGGCCAACTGGTGCTCCCGCGCATTGACGTGACGGAGGAATCCGTCCAGGTCGGACACCCGGCCGGCGTCGAACAGTCGCTGGGCCAACTGGGCGGCGGCGTCTTCCTTATCGGTTGCGTCCAGTTCCAGGATGACCATCCCGGGAGTGGTGAGGTGGGCATCGTAGCGGTCTAGTGGTTCCGCCAAGGCGTATCCCTTCAGTCGGCAAAAGCTGGTGCGGCCGGCCCCTCAGCGAAGCGGGACGATGTCTTCCACGCCCAGGCGGGCGGCATCCGCTGATTCGTCGTCAGGCTGCTGCTGGCTCAGGCGCTCGGCGTCCACGCGGGCGATGTAGTGTCGGACTTCGTTTTCGCGCTGCGCTTCGCTCCAGCCCAGGACGTCACCCATCAGTTTAGCGACAACCGGAGCTGCGGAGACGCCGCGGTCCCACGCTTCGATGGAGATCCGGGTGCGCCGGGTCAGGACGTCCTGGACGTGCCGGGCACCCTCATGCGTGGCCGCGTAGACCGCCTCAGCCTGCAGGTAGTCGTCTGCGCCGGGCAGTGGCTCCGCCAGTTCAGGGCTTTCCTCGATCAGGGCCAGGACTTCGGGCGTCAGTGAGCCGTACCGGTTGAGCAGGTGCTCGATCCGGGCCACATGCACTCCGGATTCGGCTGCCGTGCGGTTCCTGCGGTTCCAGGCGGCCCGGAATCCACTGGCGCCCAGCAACGGGATGGTCTCGGTACAGCTGCGCGGCACCCGCTCGTCCAGGGTCCGCGTGGCCTCATCCACCGCATCCCTGGCCATCACGCGGTAGGTGGTCCACTTTCCGCCGGCCACCACCACCAGGCCGGGAACGGGGTGGGCCACCACGTGTTCGCGGGACAACTTGGCGGTGGAGTCGTTCTCGCCGGCCAGCAGGGGCCGGAGTCCGGCATACACCCCCTCGACGTCCTCGCGGGTGAGGGGGCGCTTCAGCACCCGGTTCACGTGCTCCAGGATGTAGTCGATGTCCTTGCTGGATGCAGCCGGATGGGCCTTGTCCAGGTTCCATTCGGTGTCCGTGGTGCCGATGATCCAGTGCCTGCCCCAGGGGATGACGAAAAGCACCGATTTCTCCGTGCGGAGGATGAGGCCAACGGTGGACTGGAAGCGGTCCCTCGGTACCACCAGGTGGATGCCCTTGGACGCGCGCACCTTCAACTGGCCGCGTTCAGTGACCATGGCCTGCGTTTCGTCGGTCCAGACACCAGTGGCGTTGATGACCTGCTTGGCGCGGATGTTGAACTGCGAGCCGTCCTCGTGGTTGGCCACCTTGGCGCCGACCACCCGTTCCCCCTCGCGCAGGAAGTCAACGACCGCCATCTGGTTGACGGCGTGCGCACCGTAATGCGCGGCCGTCCGGACCAGGTTGGCCACGTACTTGGCGTCGTCCACCTGGCCGTCGTAGTACCGGATGGCTCCCACGAAGGCGTCGTCCTTCAGGCTGGGTGCTGCCCGCAGTGTCCCGCGCCTGGTCAGGTGTTTGTGGAAGGGCACTCCCCTGCTGTGGCCGCTGGAGACGGACATGGCGTCATACAGGGCAATACCCGCGCCGACGTAGGGCCGCTCGACAAACGGCTTGGTCAGGGGGTAGAGGAAGGGGACCGGCCTGGCCAGGTGCGGGGCAAGTTCGGAGAGCAGCAGTCCCCGCTCCTGGAGCGCTTCCTTGACCAGCGCGAAGTCCAGCATTTCCAGGTAGCGCAGGCCGCCGTGGATCAGTTTGGACGAACGCGATGAGGTGCCTGCAGCCCAGTCGTTCGCTTCGACGATTCCCACGTTGAGCCCGCGGGTCACGGCGTCGAGCGCGGCACCGGCACCCACGATGCCGCCGCCGACGATGAGGATGTCCAGTTCCCTGCCGGGCTGCGCCGTCTCGCGCAGCCGCTGGATGGCAGCTTCCCTGGCTTCGGGACCCAGTGTCCCGCCGTTTCCGCGGACAGTCTGCATGGAACGCCTCCAGTACCCCTAGTGCCGGTAGTAAACCCACACTACTTGTTTCCGGGGCGCTTGTGGCCTCCGCTGCGTCAGTTCCCCTGGTACGGGGAAACCACGACGTCGACGCGCTGGAATTCCTTCAGGTCCGAGTAGCCTGTGGTCGCCATGGAACGGCGCAGTGCGCCGATGAGGTTGGACGTGCCGTCTGTGTGGTGCCCCGGCCCGAACAGCACTTCCTCGAGCGGTCCCACAGTGCCCACGTTGGCGCGGTCGCCGCGGGGAAGTTCCAGGTGGTGCGCTTCCTGTCCCCAGTGCCGTCCCTTGCCGGGTGCTTCCTCGGCGCGGGCGAGGGCGCTGCCCAGCATGACCGCGTCGGCGCCCATGGCGATGGCCTTGACGATGTCGCCCGAGGTGCCCATGCCGCCGTCGGCAATCACGTGGACATAGCGGCCGCCGGACTCGTCCATGTAGTCGCGGCGGGCCGCCGCGACGTCCGAGATGGCGGAGGCCATGGGCGAGTGGATGCCGAGGGCGCGGCGGGTGGTTGTGGTGGCGCCGCCGCCGAAGCCGACCAGGACGCCGGCCGCACCGGTGCGCATGAGGTGCAGGGCGGGGGTGTAGCCGGCCGCGCCGCCCACGATCACGGGAACGTCGAGTTCATAGATGAACTGCTTGAGGTTCAGCGGCTCGTGGTCCTTGGAGACGTGCTCAGCGGAGACGGTGGTGCCGCGGATGACAAAGATGTCGACGCCGGCGGCCACCACGGTCTTGTAGTGCTCCTGGGTGCGCTGCGGGGTGAGCGACCCCGCTACCGTCACGCCGGCGTCGCGCATTTCCGCAAGGCGCGAGGTAATCAGTTCAGGCTGGATGGGTGCCTTATAGAGTTCCTGCATCCGGCGGGTCACGGCGGGGCTGTTTGTCTCATCCTCCAGCTGCGCGATTTCGTCCAGGACGGGCTGCGGATCCTCGTAGCGGGTCCAGAGGCCTTCGAGGTCCAGGACACCGAGTCCGCCGAGGCGGCCCAGCGCGATGGCCGTCTGCGGAGACATTGCAGAGTCCATCGGGGCGCCGATTACCGGCATGCCGAACTGGTAGGCATCAATCTGCCAGGAGACGGAGACGTCCTTGGGGTCGCGGGTGCGACGGTTGGGGACGATTGCAATGTCATCCAGGGAGTAGGCACGACGCCCACGCTTGCCACGGCCGATCTCGATCTCGTAAGTCACGTGACCACTTTACTTGACCATGCCGAAGGGACCCGCTTCGGCTGGTTTCCAGCGGAAGCGGGCCCCTTAGGTGTAGGCCGGAACAGGGTCAGCGCGAACCGTAGTTCGGCGCCTCCACTGTCATCTGGATGTCGTGCGGGTGCGATTCCTTCAGGCCTGCCGGGGTGATGCGGACAAACTTGCCGCGCGCTTTGAGCTCCGACACCGTGGGTGCTCCGGTGTAGAACATGGTCTGGCGAAGGCCGCCCACCAGTTGGTACGCCACGGAGGCCAGCGGCCCACGGTAGGCCACGCGCCCCTCGATGCCTTCGGGGATAAGCTTGTCATCGCCGGAGACGTCGGCCTGGAAGTAGCGGTCCTTGGAGTAGGACGTGTTCTTGCCGCGGGACTGCATGGCGCCCAGCGATCCCATGCCGCGGTAGGACTTGAACTGCTTGCCGTTGACGAAGATCAACTCGCCCGGGGACTCATCGCAGCCGGCGAGGAGGGAACCCAGCATGACGGTGTCGGCTCCAGCGACCAGCGCCTTGCCGATGTCGCCCGAATACTGCAGGCCGCCGTCGGCAATCAGGGGAACTCCGGCAGGAATCGCTGCCTTGGCGGACTCGTAGATGGCGGTGATCTGCGGCACGCCGACGCCGGCCACCACGCGGGTGGTGCAGATGGAGCCAGGGCCGACGCCCACCTTAATGCCGTCCGCACCGGCATCGATCAGTGCCTGGGCGCCTTCACGGGTGGCCGCCTGGCCGCCGATGACATCCACGTGGGCAGCGACGGGGTCCGACTTGAGCCGTCGGATCATGTCCAGCACGCCCTGGGAGTGGCCGTTGGCCGTGTCCACGAACAGTGCGTCCACGCCGGCGTCAACCAGTGCCATGGCGCGCTCCCAGCCATCGCCGAAGAAGCCGATGGCGGCACCCACGCGGAGGCGGCCTTCGTCATCCTTGGTGGCCAGCGGGTACTGCTCAGCCTTGGTGAAGTCCTTGGTAGTGATCAGGCCCTTAAGGCGGCCCTGGTCGTCCACCAGCGGCAGCTTCTCAATCTTGTTGGTGGCCAGCTTGTGCGAGGCTTCCTCACGGCTGATGCCCACATGTCCGGTGACCAGGGGCATCTTGGTCATGACGTCGCTGACCAGCCGGAGCGGGAAATCCGATTCCGGAACGAACCGCGTGTCCCGGTTGGTGACGATGCCCAGCAGCCGGTTGTCCTGGTCCACCACGGGCAGGCCGGACACGCGGTACTGCGCGCACAGGTCGTCCAGTTCCCGCAGCGTGGCCTCCGGACGGATAGTCAGCGGGTTGGTGATCATGCCGGATTCGCTGCGCTTAACCCGGTCCACCTGGTCCGCCTGGTCCGCGATGGAAAGGTTGCGGTGCACCACACCGAGGCCGCCCTGGCGGGCCATGGCAATGGCCATCCGGGATTCGGTGACGGTGTCCATCGCTGCCGACAGCAGCGGGGTCTGGACCGTGATCCGCTTGGAAATCCGGGAGGAGGTGTCGGCGTCGGACGGGATGACGTCGGTGTGGCCGGGAAGCAGCAGGACGTCGTCGTAGGTCAGGCCAATGAAGCCAAATGGGTTGTGTTCGGGCTCGGTCATGAGTGCGCCTCTTACCTTGGTTGCTGGCGGGTAGGGGTTGCAGCTGATGACCAGCCCGTCATTACGGGACTGGCCTGTGCAGAAGGTCGGCACTGTCCAGGGCCTGCGGGCAGGTCCGGGGCAGGAAGTGTTGAGTAAATATTAGAACCTTGGGGCCGATCCCCCTATTCCGCACAGCTGATGTGAGCAACCCCACCGGGCTGCGCGGAATCCGGCCTACTTCCAGCCCGTGGCCGCGAGCAGCCGCTCCTTGAACATCGGCGCCATGCTCTCCACGTAAGTCCGGCTCAGGTGGTTGTCATCCTTATACACGTAGATGTTTCCGACCACCGCCGGGCACACGCCATCCGCGCAGATAAAGTCGCTCATGTCCATCAGGTGGAGGCCCTTGACCTTGCCGCGGTAATTCTCCAGCGGCGACGGCTCAGCCAGGGATTCGCCCAGGGGCGGGTTGCACTCAGGTGCCTCGGCGCCGCTGCGCTGGGCACACTCGGGCATGTTAAAGGTGAACCGTGGGTTGTCGCGGATCCCGATGATCTCGATCCCGGCATCCGCAAACGGCCGGATGCCTTCCAGGTAGCCGGGCACGTCCGTCTCGTACGGCGCCAGCTCGTGGGTCAGCGAGGCAACAGTGAAGACCGCATCCGGCCGGCGCTCCAGGACGTAGGAGGAAGCGGCACTGTTATAGGCGTTGCATTCCTCGTTCCGCGCATCCGACTCGGCGCCGAAACGGCAGGCGGGCATCAGGAGGGTGACCAGCTGCCAACCCCGTTCGGCGGCCAGCGGCTCCAGCGCGGCCAGGTACTGCTGGGAGTGGGAGTCGCCCAGCACCACGATCCGCTTGGTGATGTCGCCCTCCGGCAGCTGCTGGCGGCAGCCCTCGAGGATGGGATCGTCCGTTGCGTTGTCGCCGACGCACGGATCGCTGATACCCGCCCAGTCATTGTCCAGCGCGGTGGGCCCCGGAATGGTCCGTGCCTCCGGGACGGGCTGCCCGACGTTCTCCGGGCTGAGTGCGGCGGCACCCGGCGTGAGCTCCTTGGGCTGGGCCGCCGTCGCGCTTTCCTCGGCACTGAGCGTGGTTTGCCAGACGGCCACGGGGCCCGCCAGGAGGGCCCCGCAGGCCACGACGACGACGGCATTCCGCCAGGTGCGACGCTGCGGCCAGTGCCAGTCACGAAGGGGCTTTTCCACAAAGCGCGTGGTCAGCACCGCCAACGCAATGGATGCGCCCACGATCCACAGTCCCTGCGAAAGGTTGGGGTCCTGCACACCCGTGGCGGCGAGCGAAAGAACCAGGATGGGCCAATGCCACAGGTAGAGGGCATAAGAGTTGTCGCCGAGCGCCACCAGGGGCCGGCTGCTGAGGATCCTGTCCACCCCGAACCGGCTGCCGCTCTTGCCTGCCACAATGACCGCGGCGGCGGCGACGGTGGGCCACAGGGCAACGAACCCAGGGAACGAGCGGTCCACCGTGAGGAGGAGTCCGCAGGCCACCATCGCGGCGACGCCTGCCCAGCCCAAGATGACCCGGACAGCCTTCCCCGGCTTCAGGTAGGGCAGCGACAAAGCCAGCAACGAACCCAGGGCAAACTCCCACAACCGGGTCCTGGTGTCGAAGTATGCGTAGGCCTGGTTGGTGGCCGTCTGCTCCACGGAATAGGTAAGCGAGACAGCAAAAACGGTTCCGAACACGAGCGCCAGCAGGCCGCGGTAGGTCAGGCGGGAAGCAGCCAGTCGGGCACCGGGGACACGCTCAGGAAGTCGCCGCAGCAGCGGGAGAAGGGCGGCGCAGCCAGCCAGGATGAGGGGCCAGAGAATGAAGACCTGCCCCTGAATCGACAGGGACCAGAAGTGCTGCAGCGGGCTGGCGCCGGCGTGCTCCTGGGCGTAGTAGTCCACGGCAGTGTCGGCAAGCAGCCAGTTCTGGCGGTACAGGAGGGAAGCCCAGGCCTGGTCCAGGATGTCCGGCCAGCGGCTTTGCGGCAGGAAGAGCCAGGTCCCTGCCAGCGCGCCGAGGATCACCACGACGGCGGCGGGCAGCAGCCGCTTGAACAGGTGCAGCCAGTGCGCGGCGAGCCGGAACGGGCTGCCGGACTCGGCCTTCCGGACGAACGACAGGGTCAGCAGGAACGCCGAGATCAGGAGGAAGACGTCTACGCCGCCGGACACCCGGCCCAGCCAAACGTGGTAGGCCACCACCATGAGGACCGCAAGGGCGCGCAGGCCTTGCACCTCGGGGCGGAACGCGGGTTTGCGGCTGCTTTTCGGCTGTATGGCGCCTTCGTTCGGCGCTGCTGTGGTCCTGAGATTCGACATGGATAACCCTTCGGAGCCCATCACAAGCCCTCAAGTTTAGCCGAAATGGGTCTCCGACCCCTAAACGGGCCGTACCATCACACGGGAAAAGCGGCTCCCCGTCAGGAGCGGAGGAGGGCGCGCAGCGTCTGGATGGTGTCCGCTTCGGCGGGCGATTTGTCGTCCCGATAGCGCTTGACCCGGGCGAACCGGAGGGCGATGCCGCCCGGGTAGCGCGTGGACAGCTGTACGCCGTCGATCGCTATTTCCACCACCGTGACCGGCTCCACCCAGACGGTGCTTGCCGTACGCCGAACCTCGATCTCCTGGAACCGCTCCGTCTGCCAGCGCAGAAGTTCGTCCGTGAGGCCCTTGAAGGTCTTCCCGACCATCACATAGCTGCCGGGTTCGCCGAACTCGCCGGTGGGATCGAGCGCGCCGAGGTGCAGGTTGGACAGCATCCCTGTCCGCCGCCCCGACCCCCATTCGCACGCGAGCACCACCAGGTCGTACGTCAGCACGGGCTTGACCTTGATCCAATTGGACCCGCGCCGACCGGCCGCGTAGGAAGAGCCCACTGCCTTCACCATCACCCCCTCATGTCCGGCGGCGAGCGCCTGGCGCGAGACGTTTTCGGCCACCGCCGGGTCAGCTGTGATCTGCCCGGGAATCCTGTGACCGGGTGCGATACCCTCGAGGACCGCGAGCCGCTCCGCCAGCGGCTCGTCCAGCAGGTCCCGGCCGTCCAGGTGCAGCACATCGAAGAACCACGGATGCAGCACCGTGGAGCGCGCCTGGTCCGCCCCGAAGCGTGACATGGTCTCCTGGAACGGCCGCGGCGCACCGTCCTCGCCCAAGGCGAGTGTTTCGCCATCGAGGATCACGTCGCGCACCGGGAGGCTCCGTACCAGGTCCGCCACCTCGGGCAGACGGTGCGTCACTTCCGCCAGGGTGCGGGTGTAGATGCGTACTTCATCGCCGGACCGGTGCACCTGGATGCGGGCGCCGTCGAGCTTGTATTCCACCGAAGCCTCCCCGGTGGCCTCAAGGGCGGCGCCGACGCTCGAGGCCGTGGCGGCGAGCATGGGCTGCACGGGGCGTCCGACGACGAGCCCCACCCCGTTGAGCCCGGTTTCCGTTCCGGTGAGCGCCAGCAGGGCGGTGCCGCCCAGGTCGCCGGAGAGCATCGCCGCGCGTCGCACCGCTTCGACGGGACGACCGGCGGCGCGGGCGACAGCATCCATGAGTACGCCTTCCAGGGCACCGGTGCGAAGCTCACCCAGGAGCACCCCGGCAAGGAACGCTTGTTCCCGCGCGGTTGCGGCCGACATCAACGACCGGAGCGTGGTGGCGCGCTCCGCGGCGGATCCGGCTCCGACGCTGCCGAGGAGGCCGTCAAGGGCGGCATCGACGTCGGCGATGGTCAGGCCCGGTTCGGCCGCGGGCGTTGCTTTGGCGGCCGACACTCCCCGCCAGCCCACTCCCACACGCCCCTGCCGCGGCCTGGCGATGAGCAGGCCGACGGCGGCGGCGACCTCCGTGGGTTCGAGCCGGCCCAGCAGCCCAGCGAGTGCTTCGATCTTGGCAGTCCGGGAGCGTGTGGAGGCGACCGCATCAGTGGTTTTCACGAGCTCGTCGAGCAGCATGGGCACCAGTCTGCCACGGGGTGACCGGGACAGGGGCAGAGAAGGGAGGCATACAAAAAAACCGGCCCGGCTGACGCCGGACCGGTTCTTCGTTACAGAGTGTTGCTAGCTTGGCTGACGGCTCAGTGGCTGTGGCCTGCGTGCTCGTCTTCCTCGGCCGGCTTCTCCACCACGAGGGTTTCGGTGGTGAGGACCAGGGCCGCAATGGAGGCCGCGTTGCGGAGCGCCGCACGGGTCACCTTGACGGGGTCGATCACGCCAGCGGCGATCAGGTCCTCGTACTCGCCGGATTTGGCGTTGAAGCCGTGGTTGGCTTCCAGTTCGCCGACCTTGGCCACGATGACGTAGCCGTCGAAGCCTGCGTTCTGCGCGATCCAGCGCAGCGGCTGGGTCAGTGCTCGGCGGACGATGCCGACGGCAGCAGCTGCGTCACCTTCCAGCGCCTGGACGGCGGGATCCTCGTCCAGTGCCTTCAGGGCGTGGATCAGGGCCGAACCGCCACCGGACACGATGCCTTCTTCGAGGGCAGCGCGGGTGGAGGACACAGCGTCCTCGATGCGGTGCTTCTTTTCCTTCAGCTCAACCTCGGTGGCAGCGCCGACCTTGATGACGCCGATGCCGCCGGCCAGCTTGGCCAGGCGCTCCTGGAGCTTTTCCTTGTCCCAGTCGGAGTCCGTGCGGGTCAGTTCCGCGCGGAGCTGCGCCACGCGGGCGGCGACGTCCTCCGCGGAGCCGGCGCCGTCCACAATGGTGGTGTTGTCCTTGGTGACCGTGATGCGGCGGGCGGTACCCAGCACCTCAAGGCCCACGGTGTCCAGGCTCAGGCCCAGTTCCGGGGAAACAACCTGCGCACCGGTGAGGGTGGCGATGTCCTGCAGCATGGCCTTGCGGCGGTCGCCGAAGCCCGGAGCCTTGACGGCCACGACGTTCAGGGTGCCGCGGATGCGGTTGACGATCAGCGTGGACAGGGCCTCGCCGTCAACATCTTCGGCAATGATGAACAGCGGCTTGGAACTCTGCAGCGCCTTTTCCAGCAGCGGCAGGAATTCCTGCACGGAGGAAATCTTGCCCTGGTTGATCAGGATCAGCGCGTCTTCCAGGACGGCTTCCTGGCGTTCGGCGTCCGTCACGAAGTACGGGGACAGGTAGCCCTTGTCGAACTGCATGCCCTCGGTGAGGACCAGTTCAGTCTGGGTGGTGGAAGATTCCTCGATGGTGATCACACCATCCTTGCCGACCTTGCCGAATGCCTCGGCGAGGAGCTCGCCGACCTCGTCGCTCTGGGCGGAGATGGAGGCGACATTGGCGACCTGGGTGCCTTCGACCGGGCGGGCGTTCTCCAGCAGGCGGGCAGCGACGGCTTCGACGGAAACCTCGATGCCGCGCTTGATCTGGCCGGGAGCCGCACCTGCGGCAACGTTGCGCAGGCCTTCCTTGACCAGTGCCTGAGCCAGGACCGTGGCGGTGGTGGTGCCGTCACCGGCAACATCGTTGGTCTTGGTGGCGACTTCCTTGGCCAGCTGGGCGCCAAGGTTTTCGTAAGGATCGTCCAGTTCCACTTCGCGGGCGATGGTCACGCCGTCGTTCGTGATGGTGGGCGCGCCCCACTTCTTGTCCAGGACGACGTTGCGGCCGCGCGGACCGAGCGTCACCTTGACGGTGTTGGCGAGCTTATCGATGCCGGCCTCGAGGGCCCGGCGGGCAGCGTCATCAAACGCAAGCTGCTTTGCCATGGTGGTGTCCTTTCAAAGACAGAAACCCCGCACCGCAGGCCGGCCCGAAGGCCGGCCCGGCAGCACGGGGATCCGGAGGTTACTTGACGACGATCGCCAGGACGTCGCGGGCGGACAGCACGAGGTACTCGGTGCCACCGGTCTTGACTTCGGTTCCGCCGTACTTGGAGTAGATGACGACGTCGCCGACGGCTACGTCAACAGGTACGCGGTTGCCGTCTTCGAAGCGGCCGGGGCCTACTGCAACAACTTCGCCTTCCTGGGGCTTCTCCTGTGCGGAGTCCGGGATCACCAGGCCGGAAGCCGTGGTCTGCTCGGCTTCGAGCGGGCGGACAACAATACGATCCTCAAGAGGCTTAATAGAGACCGACACTCGGACCTCTCCTTTTCGTCAGCAAATTCGTGGACTGGAAAGCTTCCCGCCCTGGCTGGCAAACCGTCGTCGCGGTGCCGGCAGCAGCCTGGCTGGCAGCTCTACATGTGTTAGCACCCACCTGGGGAGAGTGCTAATGAAGACTCTATGCACGGGTTAGCACTCGGTCAAGGCGAGTGCCAGCATTTTCGTCATGGGGCGGACGCTGGGGCCTGTAGATTTGAGCGGTGCGAGCTGCCATTTACCTGACCCTGGCCACCCTGTTCTGGGCCGGCAACTTCGTGGTGGGCCATGCCGCCGTGGAGACCATGGCCCCGCTCCAGCTCACGTTCTGGCGCTGGGCGCTGGCCGCGCTGCCGCTGCTGGTCCTTGCCCAGGCCATCGACCGGCCGGACTGGCGGGCCGTCCTGCGGCAGTGGCCGCGCCTGCTCCTCCTCAGCTGCCTGGGAATGACCGGCTACACGCTGCTGCTGTACAGCGCCCTGGGGCACACCTCCGCCCTGAATGCCTCGCTGGTCACCGCAGCCAACCCGGCCCTGATCATGATCCTCGCCGTAGTGCTCTTCCGCGACCGGCCGGCACCGGTCAGCTGGCTGGGAATAGCGCTGGGCCTGGCGGGTGTGCTGCTGGTCCTCACCGGCGGTGAGCTCCACCGCCTGCTGACGTTCTCCCTGAAGGCCGGGGAACTGCTGATCCTCGCCGCCATCACGATGTGGGCCGGCTACACGGTCCTGGCCCGCCGGCAGTCACTTCCGGCCATCACATCCACCGCCGTCCAGGTGGCCATGGCGGCCGCCGTCCTGGCTCCGATCGCGGCCGCCACGGGCACAGGCCTGCCCTCCGATCCCGCCGAGGCATGGTCCCTGGCATTCATCGTGGTCTTCCCATCGCTGGGCTCGTACCTGTTGTGGAACCTCGCCCTGAAGCGCACCACGCCGGCAAATGCCGGAAATTACCTCAACCTCATTGCCGTGTTCACCGCCATCATCACGATGCTGCTGGGCCAGCCCATCACGGTGCCGCAGGTGCTGGGCGGTATCCTGGTGATTTCAGGGGTGCTCCTGACCAGCGTGGGGCAGCGGCACGGCGGGCCTCAGCGGCCCAGGTCCTCGAAGTCGACGTCCTCGTCGGCGTCGTCGTCCCCTGCTCCCGCGCCGCGTCCGCGGTAAAGCACGACGGCGGCCGCGGCGGCCGCCAGCAGCGACACCACCAGGACCACGATGCTGCCCACGCGGGCACCGGTGTACAGTCCGCGGATGTCCTGGGCCTCCTGCGTATCATCCTGGATGCTGTTGCCGCCCACGGAGTAGACGGTGGCGTTGAACGCGTCCAGCATGAAGATGATGACCAGGAGCGCCACGCAGACCACGGCCACCGTGGCGCCGGCGATGAGCACCGGCCGGGCAACCCGGGCCGGTCCTCTACGCGGGGCTCCGCTGCCCGTTGAACCGTTCATTCCGTCCTGCCGGGGACCCGCTGCGTCGTTCATGCCATCAACCCTATCGGCATCGGGCGTGATGCTCCTCCACTAGGCTGGAACCCATGGCTGAAGCTCCCCAGGACCAGATTGCGCCGCTGCTCACCCCCGAAGGCTGGGACCTGCTGGGCTCCCTGGGCCCGTACCGGGAGGACGAGTCGTTCCACCTGAACGCAGCGCTCCGCAAGGCCGGCCACTCCCCCGCGCTCGTGTCCGCCGTCCTCACCCAGTCGCGGCTCCGGACGCGGGCCGAAGCGAAGTTTGGCGAGTTCGCCTCGCGGATGCTCTTCACCCAGGCCGGTCTGGAGCAGGCCACCCGGCTGAATGTCGCTGCCCGCCATGCCGAGCGCTTCGCAGCCGCCGGAATCCGGCACGTAGCGGACCTGGGCTGCGGGATCGGAGCAGACTCCCTGGCCATGGCGTCGCTGGACCTCACGGTTACCGCCGTGGAGATGGACGAAACCACCGCTGCCTGCGCCACCGTCAACCTGATTCCCTTCCCCAACGCAACGGTGGTCCACGCCGATGCCACGGCGGTATCCCTGGAGGACGCCGACGGCGTCTGGCTGGATCCCGCGCGCCGGGTCACCTCCACGTCCGGCACCCGGAGGATCTGGGATCCGGAGGCCTTCTCCCCGCCGCTGTCCTTCGTGGAGGCACTGGCCGCCACCGGCAAGGCGGTGGGCGTGAAGATGGGCCCGGGCATGCCGCACGAGTCCGTGCCGGCTGGCTGCGAGGCCCAGTGGGTCTCCGTGGGCGGCGACGTCACCGAAGTGACGCTGTGGTTCAACGCTGTCAGCCGTCCCGGCGTCCGCCGCGCCGCGCTGGTCCTTGGTCCGCAGGGGGCGGCCGAAATAACCAGCGGCGAGGACTTCGGAGCAGGCCCGGACGCGCCGGTGGGAGCCGTGGAAGGCTACCTGTACGAACCCGACGGGGCTGTGATCCGTGCGGGGCTCGTGGCCGACGTCGCGCTCCAGCTCGGCGGGCACCTGGTGGACGAGCACATCGCCTACATCTGCGCGCCGGAACTGGTCGACAACCCCTTCGCGCGCGCCTACCGGGTCCTGGAGGTCATGCCTTATAACGTCAAGGCGCTCAAGGCCTGGGTGAAGGACAACGGCATCACGGTGCTGGACATCAAGAAACGCGGCACGGCCGTGACCCCGGAAGAGCTGCGCAAACAACTGCTCCCCTCCGGCAAGCCTGCCCGGAAGGGAGCCGGGAAGACCGCCACCCTGGTGCTCACCCGCATCGGCGAGGACCGGGTGGCCGTGGTGGTGGAACCGGCGTAGGCGCCGCTACTGCGCCCGCATGAACTCCTCGGCCGCGCGCACCTGCTCCGGCGAGGGCCGGATGCCGGTGTAGAGCACAAACTGCTCCAGTGCCTGGATGGTGGCCACCTCAGCCCCCGTAATCACCGGCTTGCCGGCAGCGCGGGCCGCCCGGATCAGCGGTGTTTCGGCCGGAAGTGCCACGACGTCGAAAACCAGCCGGGCGGCGTCGACCGTTTCCTGCGGGAAGGACAGCGCGTCCGCCTCGGCGCCTCCGGCCATGCCGATGGGCGTCACGTTGATGATGAGGTCCGCGGTGGCGCCCTCCAGCGCCGGCTGCCAGTGGAAACCATACTGCTCTGCGAGCGCCCGCCCGGTCCCCTCGTTCCGCGCAATGACAGTGACGTTCCGGAAGCCGGCGTCGCGCAGCGCGGCAACCGTAGCCTTGGCCATGCCGCCGGCGCCCTGCACCAGCACGGAATAGCCGGTGGGCACGGCGTTGGTGGCAAGCAGCTGTTCGATGGCGGTGTAATCCGTGTTGTAGGCCGTGAGGTGCCCGTCGGTGTTGACGATGGTGTTCACCGAGTCGATCGCCAAGGCGGACGGATCCATCCGGTCCACCAGCGCGATCACGTCCTCCTTGTACGGCATGGACACGGCGCAGCCCCGGATGCCAAGGCCGCGGACCCCGGCGATCGCCTGCTCCAGGTTGGCCGGCGCGAACGCCTTATAGATCCAGTTCAGGCCAAGCTGCTCATACAGGTGGTTGTGGAAGCGGGTCCCGTTATTGCTGGGACGCGCCGACAGTGAGATACAGAGGGTCATGTCTTTATTCAGGATGGGCACGGAACCATTTAACCCGCACCCGCCCAACTAGGTAGCGCCAAGTGTCATTTTGATACCCCAAAACGACACTTGGTGCTACTTAGTTGGGCACCCGGTTCCCGCCGGGTAACGTCCGACGGCGGCCGGCAGCTTTCCAGGGGCCGTCGCCTTCCCGGCCAGCACGGCTGCCAGCGCGTCGAAGGCGCCCGGCGTCCGGCCGTAGATCGCCAGTTTCACCGGGGCCGGGGACCCTGCGAGGGACCATGGTGCGTCCAGCGCCACCGCAATATCGCCCCTCCCCGGCCTGCCGCCGAAACCCACCAGGTCCACCACCGGGCCTGAGCCCATCCTGAGTCCTGCCCGCCCCGCCGCAGCGGCGAACAGCGCCCGGTCGCGGGGAGCCCCGCCCGTCACACGCACGGCACCCGGGACCAGCGGCCCCTGGCACTTGCCAGCCAGGACGGTGACGGCGGCGGCCGAGACGCGTGAAGACAGGGCCGCCCCGCTGCCCGGCGGTGTTCCGGCAGGCGCACCCATGCGTCCGCGCCAGTGCATCATGGTGGCCACGCGGACGGCAGCCTCGTCCAGGCGCTCCACGGAAAGGACGCCGTTCGTGACGGCTTGGACGACCGCGGCGTGGGCCTGTGCCGCGTCCGCGGGCATGAGCAGCAGGTCGGCGCCCGCGGCCAGCGCCAGGACGGCGGCCTGCCCGTCCGGGTATCTGCCCTTGACGGCGGACATGTTCAGGGCGTCGGTCACGGCCACGCCGTCGAACCCGAAGTCCCGGAGCGCGCCGTACGTGGCCTTGGATAACGACGCCGGGACGCCGGGCTCGAGCGCGGGCACAGCAATGTGCCCGGTCATCACCATGGGAACGCCGGCCTCCACGGCTGCGCGGAACGGCTTCCAGTCGCGGGCTTCGAGCCGCGCACGGCCGGCACCCTGCACGGGAAGGCTGAGGTGCGAATCCGCGGTGACCGACCCATGCCCCGGAAAATGCTTGGCGGAAGGCAGGATGCCCGCCTGGAGCAGGCCGCGGGAGAACTCCACGGACAGGGACGCTGCCACCGCCGGGTCCGCCGAGAAGGACCGGGCACCGATCGTGGGATCTTTCGGCCCCATGGTCACGTCCGCGTCGGGGGCAAAGTCCATGTTGAAGCCGAGATGGGCCAGCTCCGAGGCCAGTGCCTTCCCCGACAGCCTGGCCAGCGCGCCGTTTCCGGCTGCGCCGTAGCTCATGGGAGACGGCCATTCAGTCAGCGGCCGGCCCAGGCGCGAGACCTGTCCGCCCTCTTGGTCCACGGCGATGATGCCGGGCCAGGGCCGCCCGGAAGAGGCCTTCGCGAGCCGCTGGTTGACAGCCCTCATGGCGTCGGGCTTGACCGCTCCGGCGGCGTCCACGGGGACGTTGTCCCCCATGATGATGGACCCGGCCAGGTGCAGGCGCTCAATCACCTTGGCGTGGGCCTCCACGTCCCGGCCCGTGAAGAACGGCAGGATCACCTGCCCGGCTTTTTCCTCTGGTGTCATCGCGGCGACTGCGGCGGCGGCCGCCTCCGAGTCCTGCTGTTCGGGTCCCCAGCCGAGGGGCCGGGAGCGAGGATCCGGTGACGGGGAGGACGGGGCAGGGCCCGGCGTCGTGCGTTCTGTTTCGGAGGGCGCGGCGGGGCTGGAAGCGGCCGACGACGGCGGGCCGGGTGCCGGGGCCGGCGCGCACGAAACGAGGAGTGCTGATGCGGCTGCCGCCGCAATGACGCGGACGCTGGTGTGAAGACTCTCACGGTGCTGCTGGAACGGGGCCATCACTCCGATGCTACCCCTGCACTAGACTGGGACCATCCGTTCGCCTGCCGGCAGCAGCCTGTCAGCGGCACCAGCCAGCGGCAAACAGGACAGTGAGGAAATGCGTGGAGATCGACTTCGCTGCTTCGCGGCAATCAACCCTCGGGGTTGAATGGGAGCTTGCGCTGGTGGACGGCAGGACCGGCGAGCTGGCTTCCGTGGCCAACGAGGTCCTCCGCGGCGTCGCAGCCCGGCACCCGGAGCTGAACGAAGACGATGAGCACCCCCACATCAAGCAGGAACTGCTGCTCAACACGGTGGAACTGGTCACCGGCATCTGCGAAACTGCCGCCGAGGCGAAGGAAGACCTCGCCCGCTCCGTGGCGGCCGTCCGTGAAATCACCGATCCCATGGGCGTGGAGCTGTTCTGCGCCGGAAGCCACCCGTTCAGCCCGCCGCAGCTGCAGCCGGTCACGGACAAGGCGCGGTACGCGAAGCTGATCGACCGCACCCAGTGGTGGGGCCGGCAGATGGTCATTTACGGGGTGCACGTGCACGTTGGCCTGGACCGCCGCGAAAAGGCGCTGCCGGTGCTGGACGGGCTGGTCAACTACTTTCCGCACTTCCAGGCGCTGTCCGCATCCAGCCCGTTCTGGGGCGGCGAGGACACCGGCTACGCATCTCAGCGTGCGCTGATGTTCCAGCAGCTTCCCACCGCCGGCCTGCCCTTCCAGTTCGGTACCTGGGAGGAATACGAATCCTACGTCCAGGACATGTTCACCACCGGGGTCATCGACACCATCTCCGAGATCCGCTGGGATATCCGCCCGGTGCCCGCCCTGGGCACCATCGAGATGCGCATCTGCGATGGCCTGGCGACGCTGGAAGAAGTGGGGGCGGTGGCCGCGCTGACCCAGTGCCTGGTGGACGAATTCTCCACCACCCTGGACAACGGGGGCACCATCCCCACCATGCAGCCCTGGCATGTCCAGGAAAACAAGTGGCGCGCAGCCCGGTACGGAATGGACGCCATCATCATCCTGGACGCGTCCGGCCGCGAACAGCTGGTCACGGACCACCTGCTGGAGACGCTGAACCGGCTGGAGCCCGTGGCCGCCAAGCTGCGCTGCTCGGACGAACTTGCCGATGTCGAGAAGATCATCCGCCGCGGGGCCGGGTACCAGCGCCAGCGCCGGGTGGCCGAAGAGAACGGCGGCAACCTGCAGGCTGTGGTCCTGGACCTGGTCCGCCAGATGCGCAGCGGCCCGACCGCCTGACCCTGCCCTGGCTCCGCCCTCTGTCCCCCTGGCCCCGCCCTACCCCCGCCTCGTTGCTCTATCAGTTGTGGTCCCTAAAACGGCGTTTTAGGGACCACAACTGATAGAGCAAGTCGGGTTCTAGGCGCCGAGGGAGACCGAGGTGACCGGCAGTGACGAGTCCGGGGCGAACTTGATACCGCTCGGCGCCACTCCTGCCATCACCAGCTGCGCACCGAGGGCAGCGACCATGGCGCCGTTGTCCGTGCAGAGGCCCAGCGGCGGCACATGGAGCCTGATCCCGGCGGATGCGCACCGCTGCCCGGTCAGTTCGCGGAGCCTGGAGTTCGCCGCCACGCCGCCGCCCAGCAGGACGTCGTGAATGCCCTGCTCCCGGCAGGCCAGGACAGCCTTGGCTGACACCACGTCCACCACTGCCTCCTGGAACGCCGCTGCAATGTCGGCCACGGGCACCTCTTCACCGCGTGCCTCGAACTGCTCCACGCAGCGCGCCACGGCCGTCTTCAGACCGCTGAAGGACCAGTCGTAACGGTGTCGTCCGGGTTCCTCCGCTGTGCCCATGTACTTCGGCTGGGTGAGGCCGCGCGGGAACCGGATGGCCTTGGGATTGCCTTCCCGGGCCGCCTTGTCGATGGCCGGACCGCCCGGGTAGCCGAGTCCCAGGATGCGGGCCACCTTGTCGAATGCTTCGCCCGCGGCGTCATCGATGGTGGAGCCGAGGAGCACGACGTCGTCCGTGATGCTGTTGATGCGCAGGATTTCCGTGTGCCCGCCGGAGACCAGCAGGGCGCCGAGGTTTTCGGGAAGCCTGGGGGCGGCCCCGGCACCTGTCGCCGCGGCGGTGCCGGGTCCGCCGTCGAGCAGCCCGACCCCCACGTGCGCCACTAAGTGGTTGATCGCGTACAGCGGCTTTCCGGTGGCCACGGCCAGTGCTTTGGCCGCGCAGACGCCCACCATGAGCGCACCCGCCAGGCCGGGCCCGGAGGTGACGGCGAGGGCGTCGACGTCGTCAAGCGCGACGCCGGCATCGTCCAGGGCCTCCTGCAGTGTAGGAACGAAGGCGTCCAGGTGCGCCCGGGACGCGATTTCCGGAATGACCCCGCCGAACCGCACGTGCTCGTCCATGGACGAGGAGACGGTGTTGGTCAGCAGGGTGGTGCCGCGGACGATCCCCACGCCGGTCTCGTCACAGGACGATTCGATCCCCAGCACCAGTGGCTGCGAGCGGTTCATGGCTGGCCTGCTTCCTTGTTGGGCTGGCCCGCACTTGTCTGCTCGGCGGGTGCGCCGCTGAGCTGGAGCCGCATGATGAGTGCGTCCACGCCGTCGCGGTAATAGCGCGGGCGCACGTGGATCTGTTCGAAGCCGAACCGCAGGTACAACTGCTGGGCACGGGGGTTGTCGGCGCGGACCTCCAGCAGCACGTCGGCGGCCCGGCGCTGCCGGGCCTCGCCGATCAGGGTAGCCAGGAGGGTGCTGCCGATGCCGCGCCCTTCCGATTCGGGCACGACGGCGATCGTCTGGACGTCCGCGATGGGCTCGATGCACATCAGCCCGGCATAGCCCACAATGCCGCTGGCGCCCTCCGCGACGACATAGCTGCGGGTCTCCGGCTGGGACAGTTCGTCCACGAACATCTGCAGCGGCCAGGCATCCACCGGGAAGAGCCGCTGTTCCAGGGCGTGGACTGCGGCGACGTCCTCCAGTGTCATGGCCCGCAGGGTGATGCCCGGGCTCCCTTCTGCCGGAGTAGTCACAGGGCCCGCTTTCGGGGACCGGGCACCTGCGCGTCGGACTCGCGCAGGTACAGCGGCGTCGAGTCCAGGAGCGTGCCGCCGGCGGTCAGCCTCGCCAGCGCGAACCGGCCCAGGTGTGCCGCATCAGGCTGTTGCCGGGCAAACTCCGGATCGGCCTTCAACAGATCAGCGTAAAGTCCCGCCCCTGCACCGAACGCCGGCAGGTCCGGAAGGTCCGCGGCGAACCCGACGTGCGGGCCGTCCACCAGCTGCGGGAGCCCGCCGTCCACGAGGGAATACCGCGCCCAGTACACCTCTTTGCGGCGGGCATCCGTCACCACCAGGAAGTCCCGGGCCGTGGTGGAGGAATCGGCAACTTCCAGGGCGATGGCGTCCAGGCTCATCAGGCCGTGCAGGGGCTTGCCCCAGACGAAAGCGAGGGTGCGGGCAGTGGCGATACCGGAGCGCAGCCCGGTGAAAGGTCCCGGCCCTACGCCAGTGACCAGCGCGTCGATGTCCGCCCCAGTCGCGCCCGCGCCGCCCAGCATGGTTTCAATCCCGGGCGCCAGTACCTCAGCATGGCTGCGGGTGTCCTCGGTGGCGAAGCCCGCTATGACACCGTCCGTGGAGTGGACCAGGGCGGCGCTGGCTACGGCAGAGGTATCGATGGCCAGGATGAGCATCAGCGGGGTCCTTCCAGGTCCGGGGCGGCCGGCCAGCGCGGACCGTAGCCGCGCATCACGATGGTCCGGGGCTCGTCCACGTCGGCGTCGTCGAAGTCCAGGACGTCGCCTTCGTCCAGTTTCGATTCCGCCGCCGCTCCGCCGATGGCACGGTGCAGGTCGATCTCCAGCCGGCTCTCGCTCAGGTGTTCCACCCGGTCGCGGCCCCACTCCACC
This sequence comes from Pseudarthrobacter sp. NPDC092419, assembly GCF_044755045.1. Lineage (NCBI taxonomy): Bacteria > Bacillati > Actinomycetota > Actinomycetes > Micrococcales > Micrococcaceae > Pseudarthrobacter > Pseudarthrobacter sp. NPDC092419. The sequence goes on along the minus strand of NZ_JBIVQF010000007.1, from coordinate 149,578 downwards.
ACGGTGACGGCGGTGTCCATGGTGTTTTCCAGGTCAATGTCGTCGATCTCTGCCGCGGAGCCCAGCCGGTAGGCGTCCACGTGGACCAGGTCCGGGCCGCCGGGCCGGGGGCCGTCCGGCAGGTTGGGGTGGATACGGACCAGGACGAAGGTGGGGGAAATGACCCCGGCGCGCACGCCCAGGCCCTCCCCCAGGCCCTGGGTGAACGTCGTCTTGCCGGCACCCAGCTCGCCGGAGAGCACCACAAGGTCCCCGGGCTTCAGCACGCCGGCGAGCCGTGCGCCGAGGGCGTGGGTCTGGTCCGCCGTCGTCGCGCTCAACGTCTTTTCCCAAATCGGCGATGCGGGACCGCTCATGACGTAGCCTCCGGCCCGGCGGCCGAAGGACCGGCCTCGTTGATGAACCGCCGCGGCACCCGCGGGCTGATCCGGGTGACCACCTCATAGTTAATGGTCCCGGCGGCACGCGCCCAGTCGTCGGCGGTAGGGCCGCCGTCGGATCCGTCCCCGAACAGCTCAGCTTCGGCACCGAGCAGCCCTGCACCCGCATCCGGTGCCCCGCCGAGGTCGATGACCATCTGGTCCATGGCGATCCGGCCCACCACGGGGTACGTCCGGCCGGCGAGCCGGACCGGCCCGCCCGTAGCGACGCGCGGCACTCCGTCGGCGTACCCCACGGGGATCAGCGCGAGCGTGCTGGGTCCGTCCGTGTGGTAGCGAAGGCCATAGGAGACGCCCTGCCCGTCGGGGACGGCCTTGCACTGCGACACCAGCGTGCGCAGCGACATAGCCGGCCGCAGGCCGAGCTCCGCGGATGTGGTGCCGTCAAACGGCGACAGTCCGTAGATCCCGAGGCCAACACGTACCAGGTCGAAATGCGTGTCCGGCCGCGAAAGCGTGGCCGGGGTGTTGGCCAGGTGCCGGACTTCCAGGTCGATTCCGGCATCCTCGGCGAGCGCGAGAACCTCCCGGAAAACGGCGAGTTGCTGATCCGTTTCCGGCCGTTCCGGTTCGTCCGCCACGGCGAGGTGCGAGAAGATTCCCACCACCCGCAGCAGGCCCTGGTCCTGGTACTCCACGGCCTGTCCGAGCAGCCGGTCCCAGGCTTCCGGGGCAGCGCCGTTGCGGCCCAGGCCGGTGTCCACCTTCAGATGGATGCGGGCGGGGCGTTCCTGTTCACGGGCCGATGCCACGATGTGGTCCAGCTCCCAGCCCGAGCAGCCAATGTCGATTCCGGCTGCCACGGCAGCGCCGAAGTTGCTCTCGGTGGTGTGCAGCCAGGCCAGCAGGGGTGCATCGATACCGGCGGCACGGAGGGACAGGGCCTCGGAGATGTGCGCGACACCCAGCCAGGCGGCCCCTGCTTCGAGGGCGGCCCTGGCGACGGGGACGGCGCCGTGCCCGTAGGCGTCGGCCTTGACCACGGCCATGACCTTGGCCGGCGATGCGGCGGCGGCGAGCCTGCGGACGTTGTGGCGGATGGCGTCGAGATCGATGACAGCGGAGCGCTCGTGGCGCGGCTCCCGGCCGGGGGCAGCACTGAATTCACCGGTGGTTGCGGGGGTAGTCACGCTACTGATTCTAGTGCGGGCCCTTCCGGCCGAATAATCCGGCACCCGGCCGGCCCGGTCGTCAGGCGTCCGAAAGGTGGGCGATCGTCGCGGCCGCCCTGCGCTGGGCCGCCAGCGGAACGTCCTGGATGATGTCCGCAAGGAACGCGAAGCGGCGCAGCCACTGGCTCATTTGCCGCTCCGGCCGGGCATTGGCCCGCTTCCACCAGTCCGCGATGTCGCCCCAGCCCGGGGCCGCCAACGAACCGCCCACCTCCTGGACGGCCAGGGAGGCGCAGAGGTTGGCGAAGCGCAGCCTGTTCCCCAGTGGCCACCCCGCAAGGCTGCCGACAATGAACGCGGCATCGAAGCAGTCCCCGGCGCCGGTGGGGTCGTAGGCCTTGACGGGAAGCGAGGGCACCCACTCCTCCTCCCCAGTTTCGGAGTCCACCGCCATGGCACCCTGCGCGCCGAGGGTCACCACTGCAACGGGAACCCGGTCCGCGAGCGCGTACAGGGCGCTCCAGGGATCGTCCTTTCCCGTGAACGCCATCGCCTCGCGCTGGTTGGGCAGGAACGCGTGGAAGTACTGGAGGTTGTCCAGCCGGACCGGCGCCCACTCGCCGCTGGGATCCCAGCCGACGTCCCCGAACAGCTTCACTCCGGCCTTGTGGGCGGCTTTGGCCCACGGTTCGATTTCCACCCCCACCTCCGCGATGCCGGCGAGCGTGGGCGGCGGCTCACCGATCAGCTCGGAGGACGTCACCGGGGCGGCGTGGCCGTGCGTGACCATGGAGCGGTCCCGATCCACGCAAAGCGAGACTGTCACCGGCGAATGCCATCCCGGGACGCGCCGCGACAAGCTCAGGTCCACGCGTTCCTGGGCGGAAAGGATCTTCCAGTTGAAATCCCCGTAGCCGTCATCGCCGAACGCCGCAGCCAGCCCCGTGCGCAGGCCCAGCCGTGCGGCTGCGATGGCCTGGTTGGCCACGCCGCCGGGGCAGCTGCCCATGCCGTCGCTCCAGATTTCGGTGCCGGGCTCCGGACCATGCGGCAGCCCGGTGAAGATGATGTCCTGGAACACGGTGCCGGCCAGCAGCAGGTCGAATCCATCCTGGCCCGCCGGGCGGACGCCGGCCAAGGGATCGAACGGGCGGGCTGGAATCGCGTCCATGTCCGGCACACTACGCCCTGCCGCGGACATCCGGTAGGGCCTGCCTTGCCCCGGGCCTAGACTGCTTCCTATGCGGCTTCTGATTGCAGGCGGCGGGGGTTTCCGGGTGCCCCTGATCTACCGGGCGCTGACGTCCGGACGCTTCGCGGGGCTGGCCTCGGAACTGGTGCTGTTCGACGTCGATCCCGCCCGGCTGGCGGCCATCCGCGCCGTCCTGGACAGCATGCCGGTGCCGGATCCCCGCCTGCGCGTCCGCACCACCACCAGCCTCCGGGAAGGGCTGACCGGGGCTGACATGGTGTTTGCCGCCATCCGGCCCGGCGGAACGGCCGGGCGGGTGGCGGATGAGTCCGTTGCCCGGGGCCTTGGCCTGCTGGGCCAGGAAACCACCGGCGCCGGCGGCATCTCGTACGCCCTCCGCACCATTCCTCACATGCTGGACCTCGCCCGGCAGATGAAGGAGATCTGTCCAGCGGCGTGGCTGATCAACTTCACCAACCCGGCCGGGATGGTCACGGAGGCACTGGTGCCGGTGCTTGGCCGCCGGGTCATCGGCATCTGCGATTCGGCGGGCGGGCTGGTGCACCGGGCGGCGCGGGCGGCCGGGGTGAAGCTTCCACCGGGAACGCTCGACGGCGTGGGCTACTACGGGCTGAACCACCTCGGCTGGCTTTACCGCCTGGAGTCGGGGGGCCTGGACGTGCTGCCCCGCCTTCTCGCCGACCCCGCTGCCCTCCAGTCCTTCGAAGAGGGCCGTCTCTTCCCCCAGCCGTTCCTGGCGGACCTGGGCGCACTGCCCAACGAGTACCTCTATTATTACTACCGGCTCGACGCCGCGCTGGAGTCCATGGACGCCATGCCGCAGACCCGCGGAGAAAGCATCCACGGGCAGCAGACGGACCTCTACCCGCGCCTGGCGGCGGCAGGCCCGGACGCCTACCGGTTATGGGAGGAGGCGCGCCGCTCCCGGGAGGAAGGCTATCTCGCGGAGGCACGCCGGGACGGGGAGCGCCGGAATGAAGAGGACCTGGCAGGAGGAGGCTACGAGCGGGTGGCCCTCGCTGCGATGGCCGCGTTGTCGGGGCGCGGCGAGGGCGGCCCCGGCGGGGCAGGCGCCGGCGGGGCACAGCTGATCCTCAACACGCGGAACGTCCTCGAACCGGCGGACCCGGCCACGGCGAACCAGGCCACCGCCCTGCCTGCCATTCCGGGTCTGCCGACGGACGCCGTCGTCGAACTTCCCTGCACGGTGACCCCCGACGGCGCCGCGCCCATCCCCCAGGCCGCCCCGCCGGAGGAACAGCTCAAGCTGCTGCGCGCCGTCAAAGACGTGGAGCGGCTCACGGTCCGTGCCGTGACGGAGGGCAACAGGGAAACCGCGTTCGAGGCCTTCGCCCGGCATCCCCTCGTGGGGTCGACGGACCTGGCAGCGCGTCTGCTGGCCGGGTACGAGGCCGCGTTCCCGGAGCTGGCGCGGCTGTGGGGCGGGTCAGGGGACGGCTGGGGGCGGCGGCCGGAAGCAGGTGGGGAGTAGTGTTTTATCGAACGCGCACTGACCCGGAGCCCGCGCCGTCCGGCGCCCGGAAGGAGGTCCCATGGCATTGATCCGCAGGGTCGCACTGCTTTCACTGCACACCTCCCCCATGGAACAGCCCGGATCCGGCGACGCGGGCGGCATGAACGTCTATATCCGCGAGCTTGCATCGTCGCTGGCGGAGGCGGGCGTGGAAGTGGAGATCTTCACCCGCGCCACCTCGGCCGGCCAGCCCGCCGTCGAACATCCCGACCCGGGCGTCTGTGTCCACAACGTCCTGGCGGGCCCGCCGCGCAAGGTTCCCAAGGAGGAGCTGCCGGGACTGCTGCACAGCATGGTCGCCGAAATCGAGCAAATCCGCCGCCGCCAGCCGCACGGCCGCTATGACGTCATCCACTCCCACTACTGGGTGTCCGGGATCGCCGGGCTGGAGCTGGCCGCCCTGTGGGGCGTGCCGCTGGTTCACACGATGCACACCATGGCCAAGGTCAAGAACCAGCTCCTCGAATCCGGCGAACAGCCCGAACCGCGGCGCCGGGAACTGGGCGAACACCGGATCGTTGACGGTGCCGCACGGCTCATTGCCAACACGAGCGCCGAGGCCGCGGAGCTTGTGTCACACTACGGCGCCGGATACGACCGCATTGATATCGCACCTCCCGGCGTTGACCTGGACACCTTCACCCCTGCCTTCCGCGCCCGGGCCAGGAAAGAGCACGGGGTCGGTGAGGACCAGTTCCACCTGGTTTTCGCTGGCCGGATCCAGCGGCTGAAGGGGCCCCAGGTGCTGGTCAAGGCCGCGGCAATCCTGCGCCGGCGCCGGCCGGACATCGACCTGCGCGTCACCATCCTCGGCTCGCTGAGCGGAAACAAGGAATTCAACCTGCGCTGCCTGATCGCCGAGGCAGGAATGGACGACGCCGTCACGCAGCTTCCGCCGGTCAAGGCGCCTGAGCTGGCGGCATGGTTCCGGGCGGCCGATGTTGTGGTGATGCCCTCTTTCAGCGAATCCTTTGGGCTGGTGGCGCTGGAAGCACAGGCCTGCGGGACCCCGGTGGTTGCCACCCGGGTGGGCGGCCTTTCGCGCGCCATCTTCCACGGCCGGACCGGCCTGTTGGTGGACGGGCATCACGCTGCCGACTGGGCGGACGCCCTTGAGGCGCTGTACGACGATCCCGAGACCCGCCGGGACATGGGGCGGGCTGCTGCGATCCGCGCGCAGAACTCCGGCTGGTCCCGCACAGCCGCCATCACGCTCGAAAGCTACCACGCCGCCGTCGACAACCATGTGGGGCCCCGCCTTGTACCGGCGGTCCCCGCGTCCTGACAGGAGAGCAATGCCCAGCCTTCCCACCGACCTGGAAATAGCGCGGACTGCGCGGATCCTTCCCATCGAGGACATTGCGGCCGCCGCGGGGGTCAACCCGGAGGCGGTGGAATACTACGGGCGGTACAAGGCGAAAATCGACCCCGCACGGCTGGTTGCGCCTGGCCCGCATGGAAAAGTGGTGCTGGTGTCGGCGGTCTCTCCCACCCCGGCGGGCGAAGGCAAGTCCACCACCACGGTGGGGCTCGCCGATTCGCTGGCCCGCGCCGGGCACAAGGTGATGATCGCGTTGCGCGAGCCGTCGCTGGGACCCGTCCTGGGAATGAAGGGCGGCGCCACCGGCGGGGGATACTCCCAAGTGCTGCCGATGGATGAGATCAACCTGCACTTCACCGGTGACTTCCACGCCATCACCTCCGCCAACAACGCGCTCATGGCTCTGGTGGACAACCACATCTACCAGGGCAATGCGCTGAACATCGACCCGCGGCGGATGACATTCAAACGCGTGCTGGACATGAACGACCGGGCCCTCCGCGAGGTGGTCATCGGGCTGGGCGGGCCCACGCAGGGTGTGCCGCGGCAGGACGGGTTCGACATCACCGTGGCATCCGAGATCATGGCGGTATTCTGCCTGGCCACGGACCTGGCGGACCTTCGCAGCCGTCTGGGCCGCATCACCTTCGGCTACACGTACGACCGCGCTCCTGTGACGGTGGCGGACCTCGGCGTGGAGGGCGCTCTGACATTGCTGTTGAAGGAGGCCATCAAGCCGAACCTGGTCCAGACCATCGCGGGTACCCCGGCGCTGGTCCATGGCGGGCCCTTCGCGAACATCGCCCACGGCTGCAACTCGCTGATTGCCACCCAGACGGCACGTCGGCTGGCGGACATCGTGGTCACCGAGGCGGGCTTCGGCGCGGACCTGGGCGCAGAAAAGTTCATGGACATCAAGGCGCGCTTCGGCGGCCTGGCTCCCTCCGCCGTGGTGGTGGTGGCCACCGTGCGGGCCCTGAAGATGCAGGGCGGGGCAGCCAAGGACCAGCTCACCACGCCGGACCTGTCAGCGCTCGAGGCCGGTGTCTGCAACCTGCAGCGGCACGTGCGCAACGTCGAAAAGTTCGGAGTGGTACCGGTGGTGGCCATCAATCGCTTCGGTTCGGACTCCCCCGAAGAACTCGACTGGCTCCTGGCATGGTGCGCCGCTGAGGGCGTCCCGGCCGCGGTGGCGGATGTCTGGGGCCGCGGCGGAGGCGGGGACGGCGGCGACGAACTCGCTGCCCTTGTGGCTGACGCCGTTTCGCGGCCGAACAACTTCCACCACCTGTACCCGCTGGAGCTTCCTGTGGAGGAAAAGATCCGCACCATCGTTCAGGAGGTATACGGCGCCGACGGCGTGGACTTCTCCGTGCCGGCGCTGAAGCGGCTCGCGGAAATCGAACGGAACGGCTGGGGCGGGCTCCCCGTCTGCATGGCCAAGACCCAGTATTCGTTCACGGACGACGCCACCCGGCTCGGCGCCCCCAAGGGCTTCACCATCCACGTCCGCGATCTGCTGCCCAAGACCGGGGCCGGGTTCATCGTGGCGCTGACCGGTGCGGTGATGACCATGCCCGGGCTTCCAACCACCCCCGCCGCGATGCGCATGGACGTGGACGCGGAAGGCAACCCGGTAGGCCTCGCCTGACGCCGCCTCCCGCCATCCAACCCTCTCTCACCTAACGCCGCCTCCCCACCAACCCTCTCTCACCTAACCCCTTCTCCCCACCAACCCTCTCTCACCTAACAGTTTGCGCCACATCTGCCTGTGGATAACTCCTGCAGGGTTGTGGCATTTCGGGCACAATGCCAGCATGCGACAGCCAACCATCTTGCCAGGAGCGCTGGCCTCCGCGCCGTTCACATTCGACTCCGCGAGGATTGCCGGTGTCACACCGGGCCGGTTGCGCCGGAAGGATGTGATCAACGTCAGCCGGGGACTCTACCGTCCCGCTGGCTGGGATTTCGACCTCGAAGATGCTGCCCGGGCACTGTCCGAGACCTCCCCCGGTGCTTGGATATCGCATGTCACAGCCGCCAGGATTCGGTGCCAGCTATTGCCACCCTGGCTCTCCGATACCACGGAGCTTCACTTGAGCAAGCCCCGTTCACTGCCGGCGGCCAGACGGAAGGGCGTTTTCGGCCACACTGTCGTGGCTCACTCGAACGAAGTCGAACAGGTGGATGGCATCCGCCTGAGCACCCGCTCCCGCACGTGGCTCGATATGGCCCGGATTTTGCCGCTGCATAATCTTGTGGCCATGGGCGATGAGCTCATTCGCATGCCCCGCCTCGCCTTCGAAGCAAGATCGAAGCCTTACGACACGATCGCCGGGCTGCGTGAAATGGTGGCCCGGCATCCGAACCTCCAGGGCGTTGTGCGGGCCCGTGAAGCGCTCGAGCTCATGCGCATAGGGGCCGACTCAGCGCCCGAGTCCCTGCTCCGCCTTGCGATGGTCGACGCCGGGCTGCCGGAACCCGAACTCCAGGTGCTGTTGCGCGCGGGAGATGACCGGTCGCCGTCGGCCGATATTGGTTACCGCCATCGCCGGCTTGCGATCCAGTACGACGGCGGACATCACCTCGTTGCCGAACAGATACTCAGCGATCGGCGACGGGATAAGAGCTTTGAAGCGGCGGGGTGGACCGTGCTGGTTTTCGGCAAGGACGATCTCGCGGACAATTTCGACGGCGCAGTGTCAAAAATCAAGCGGGCACTGCGGACGTGCTGGCTCGACCACCCCCTGGCAACGGGCTTCGCCGGACAGCAGCTGAGGGAGCGTCCCGCAACAACCGGCATCAAGTGAGAGAGCGTTGGGAGGGATGCGGCGTTAAGTGAGAGAGCGTAGCGGCTGAACCCTCCGCAGCCGCATTCCGGTCATTAAACCCTTGACGCTCCCCCATCAAAGAATGAGAGAGCGTCCAGGGGCGGGGTTTAGCGCTCCAGGTCTCCGCGGATGAAGGCCTCGACCTTTTCACGGGCGAGGTCGTCGTTGAACTGCTCCGGCGGGGACTTCATGAAGTAGCTCGACGCCGAGAGCAGCGGGCCGCCGATGCCGCGGTCCAGGCCGATCTTAGCGGCACGGATTGCATCGATGATCACGCCGGCAGAGTTCGGTGAATCCCAGACCTCCAGCTTGTACTCCAGCGACACGGGAGCGTCACCGAAGTTGCGGCCTTCCAGCCGGACGAAGGCCCACTTGCGGTCATCGAGCCACTGGACGTAGTCGGAGGGGCCGATGTGCACGTCCTTGGCGGCCAGCTCGGCTTCGACGTTGGAGGTCACGGCCTGCGTCTTGGAGATTTTCTTGGACTCGAGACGGTCGCGCTCCAGCATGTTCTTGAAGTCCATGTTGCCGCCGACGTTCAGCTGGTAAGTGCGGTCCAGGGTGACGCCGCGGTCTTCGAAGAGCTTGGCCATGACGCGGTGCGTGATGGTGGCACCGATCTGGCTCTTGATGTCGTCACCGACGATGGGCACCCCGGCAGCGGTGAACTTGTCAGCCCACTCCTTGGTGCCGGCGATGAAGACGGGCAGGGCGTTGACGAATGCAACGCCGGCGTCGAGGGCAGCCTGGGCGTAGAACTCGGCGGCGTCCTGGGAACCGACGGGCAGGTAGCACACCATGACGTCGACCTTGGCGTCCTTGAGTGCCTGGACCACGTCTACGGGCTCTTCGGTGGATTCCTCAATGGTCTCCAGGTAGTACTTGCCCAGGCCGTCAAGGGTGTGGCCGCGCTGGACGGTGACGCCGGTGGGCGGCACATCCGCGATCTTGATGGTGTTGTTTTCGCTGGCGAGGATGGCGTCGGCGAGGTCGTTGCCCACCTTCTTGCCGTCGACGTCAAATGCGGCGACGAACTCCACGTCACCCACGTGGTACTGGCCAAACTCAACGTGCATCAGGCCCGGAATCGTGGCCTTGGGGTCAGCGTCCCGGTAGTAGTGGACGCCCTGGACCAGCGAAGCGGCACAGTTTCCTACGCCGACGATAGCAACACGGATCGGATGTGAAGACACGGAACTCCTTTGAGGACAAACGTCAGCCCGCCGGATCCTGCCGAGGAATAAAGTACGACGGCGGCCGGCCGGCACGGCGCCGCGCGGCGCCTTTTCATACTACCCAACTGAGCGGGGCCGGGGATTGTTCCCCCGGCCCCGCTCCGTAACATCAATGAGCGCTCAGCCCGGCTGCTTCCAGAGGTTGATGTCCGACTCCACCGCGAACTCGTCGATGGCCGTCAGTTCCTCTGCCGTGAAGGACAGGTTGTTGATGGCGGACAACGAATCCTCAAGCTGGCGGACGCTGGAGGCACCCACCAGGGCCGAAGTGACGGGCGAACCCTTTGGCTGGTCCCGCAGGATCCAGGCGATCGCCATCTGCGCCAGCGTCTGGCCGCGGCTTTCGGCGATACGGCTCAGCCCGCGGACCCGGTCCAGTTTCTCGTCGGTAATGGAGTCCTGGGCCAGGGACCGGCCCTTCGCGGCCCGTGAGTCGGCGGGGATGCCGTTGAGGTAGCGGTCCGTGAGCATGCCCTGGGCCAGCGGGGAGAACGCGATGGAGCCTGCTCCCACTTGGTCCAGTGCTTCGTACAGGTTGGGCATGCCGTCCTCAGTCCAGCGGTTCAGCATGGAGTAGCTGGGCTGGTGGATCAGCAGCGGCGTGCCGAGCTCTTTCAGGATCCGGGCGGCCTCCAGGGTCTGCTCCGGCGTGTAGGACGAGATACCGGCGTAGAGGGCCTTGCCGGACCGGACGGCCTGATCCAGGGCGCCCATCGTCTCCTCCATGGGTGTCTCAGGATCCGGCCGGTGGCTGTAGAAGATGTCCACATAGTCCAGCCCCATGCGCTGCAGGGACTGATCCAGGCTGGACAGCAAGTACTTCCTGGAGCCCCACTCGCCGTAGGGTCCCGGCCACATGAGGTAGCCGGCCTTCGTGGAGATGACCAGTTCGTCCCGGTACCGCTTGAAGTCGTCCCGCAGGTGGCGGCCGAAGTTCGTCTCCGCGGATCCCGGTGGCGGACCGTAGTTGTTGGCCAGGTCGAAGTGGTTTACGCCGAGGTCGAAGGCACGGCGCAGGATCTCGCGCTGCACCTCGAAGGGCATGTCGTCGCCGAAGTTGTGCCACAGGCCCAGCGAGATGGCTGGGAGGCGCAACCCGCTGCGGCCCACGCGGCGGTAGGGCATGGTGTCATAGCGGTTCTCCGCTGCTGAATAAGTCATACGTTCTATCCTGTCAGGCTCGTGGTGAGGATCACGGCACTCCAAGGCGCCAGCTCGGCGGTGTCGGCGTTCAGGCCGGAACCAACGTCGGTTGCCAGGAGCACCCGGCCAGCGCCGTCCAGCCGGATCTTGGCGTCGGAGAAGTTGATCAGCACCTCAACGCTCCCGCGCCTGAACCGCAGCCAGTGCGCGTCGTCGTCGTACGTGACGTCCGTCTCCGCGAACCCGCCGCGGGCAAGGTCCGGATGCTGCCGCCGCAGGGCGGTCAATGAGCGGTAGAGCTCCAGCAGCCGGGCGTGGTCGCCGGTCTCCGCCTCCGCCCAGTCCAGCGTGGAGCGCCGGAACGTTTCCGGATCCTGGGGATCGGGTACGACGGCGGGATCCCACCCCATGCGCTCAAACTCCCGGATACGCCCTTCCGCGGTAGCCCGTCCGAGCTCAGCTTCCGGATGGGAGGTGAAGAACTGCCAGGGGGTGGTGGCCCCGTACTCCTCGCCCATGAACAGCATCGGCGTGAACGGCGAGGTCAGCGTGAGCACGGCGGCCACCGCAAGCTGGCCATAGGAAAGCGACTGTGATAGCCGGTCCCCCGTGGCGCGGTTGCCGATCTGGTCGTGGTTCTGGCTGCAGACCACCAGCGCCGACGGGTGCACCAGGGAGGTGTTGATGGGCCGCCCGTGGTGCCGGCCGCGGAAGCTGGAGTAGCTGCCGTCGTGCAGAAACCCGTCCCGCAGGACCTTCGCAAGCACCCCCAGGGAGGAGAAGTCGGCGTAGTACCCGGTGGTTTCGCCGCTGACGTTCACGTGGACCGCATGGTGGAAGTCATCGCTCCACTGCCCCGCCAGCCCGTAGCCGTTGACATCGCGCGGGTAAAGCAGGCGCGGGTTGTTCAGGTCCGATTCGGCGATGAGCGTCTTCGGCAGCCCCGTCTCCGCGGCCACCGCGTCGCCCAGCGCGCCCAGGTCCTCGAGGATGTGCACGGCCCGCTCGTCGCGCAGCGCGTGCACCGCATCGAGCCGCAGCCCGTCCACGTGGTAGTCGCGCAGCCACAGCGCGGCGTTGCCCAGGATGTACTCCCGCACCACGTCCGAGCCGGGCCCGTCCAGGTTCACCGAGTCGCCCCACGTGTTCGCGTCCCCCTGCTTCAGGTACGGCCCGAACCGGGGAAGGTAGTTGCCGCTGGGACCCAGGTGGTTGTAGACCACATCCTGGATAACACCCAACCCGGCACCGTGCGCGGCGTCCACGAAACGCTGGTATGCCGCCGGGCCGCCGTAGCCTTCATGCACCGCGTACCACTGGACGCCGTCGTAGCCCCAGTTGTGGGTTCCGTTGAACCCGTTCACCGGCAGGAGTTCCACGAAGTCGACGCCCAGATCCGCCAAGTACCCGAGCTTTTCCGCAGCGGCATCCAGCGTCCCCTCGGGCGTGAACGTGCCGATGTGCAGCTCGTATATCACCGAGCCCTGCAGGTCCTTGCCGCGCCAGCCGGAGTCCTGCCAGGCGTGGGCGGCCTGGTCGAAGGTCCTGGACAGGCCATGGATTCCGGACGGCACCCGCCGGGACCGGGGGTCAGGCAGCGGCTGGCTGTCGCCGTCCAGCAGGTAGCCGTAGTCCAGTTCGCCCTGCGCAGGGGCGTCGGCGGCGGTCCACCACCCTTCCGCGCCGGGCGCAGGCTCCCTGCGCGTCATCGGATATTCCCGGCCGCCGGCCAGCAACACGACAGACGAAGCCTCCGGCGCCCACACGTCGAAACGTCCGGGCCCGCTGTTTTCCACGGTCATCCTTGTTCCCCTTCCACCGGCACCAGCAGCGCCACCGGGTAGGTACCCAGCACGTCCGCCACGCTAACGGCGCCGGGCCCGTGCACGGCACCGGTCAGTTCGTCACGCATTACAGCGGAAAGCACGACGGCGGTATCCCGCCATCCGCCCGCCGCCTCCAGTCCCGCCGGGAGCCGGGTAGCCAGGGTCAGCGCCCCGGGAGCTCCGTCGCCCCGCGAGAATCCGAGCAGGTGCCCGGCGGCGGCTCCGGTGGCACGCACGGGGGCGTACCCCTGGAACAGCTCCGGCCGGTCCCTGCGCACCCGGAGTGCCCGCGAGGTGACCAGGAGCTTGGCAGGTTCCGTGCCGGACGCCGGCAACGTCCCGCCGTCGAGCTTCTCCAGCTCCGCCTGCCGGACCGCAAAATCCACCGGGCGCCGGTTATCCGGGTCGGTCAGCGAACGCTCCCAGAATTCACTGCCCTGGTAGACGTCCGGGACGCCGGGCATGGTGAGCTGGACCAGCTTGGCGGCCAGCGAGTTGGACGCCGCGTAGGCATCGATACGCGCCACGAAGTCCTCGATCACCGTGGCGACGCGGCCGTCGTCGAACGCTGCATCCACCGCGCCCCGGACGCGGGACTCGAAGTCCTCGTCCGGATTAGTCCAGGTGGTGGAGTTGCCGGCCTCGCGGGCTGCCTTTTGGGCGTAGCCCTGCAGCCGCTCCCGGCTCGCGGGCCAGGCTCCGATGACGGCCTGCCAGAGCAGGTTCTCGTACGGTCCGTCGGGAATCGGCGCGAGCTGCCGCAGGGAAGCGAGCGTGCCGGCCCATTCGTCCGGCAGTTCCGCAAGGACGGAAATCCGGGCCCGGGCGTCCTCGCTGCGCTTGGTGTCGTGCGTGGACAGCGTGGTCATGGACAGCGGCAGTTCGGCCTGGCGCCGGGCCATCCGCTGGTGGAATTCGTCCGGGGCTACGGCGAACTCGGTGGGTTCGGCACCCACCTCGGTCAGGGTTCCCAGGCGGGTGTAGCGGTAGAACGCGGTGTCCTCCACGCCCTTGGCCATGACCATGCCTGAGGTCTGCTGGAACCGCACCGCAATGGGGTTGGCAGGGTCCAGCAGCAGCGGCAGGAGGGTTCCCACGGCCACCTCCAGGTCCGGCCGGTGCGCGGCTGCGGATTCGCACGCCTCCTTGAGGACCTCCGCACCCGTGGGCAGGTAGGTCCGGTATACCGGGAAAGAGGCGATGATCTCGGCGATGGCATCCGCGGCGTCTTCAATGGCGAGGCCATGTGATTCCGGCACCAGACGGGCCAGGCGCAGGACCTCGGAGCGGAGGATGCCGTCGGCGATCATGCGCTTGGTGCCCCGGATCATCTCTGCATAGTCGGCCGACGCAGTTCCGCGCAGCGAAGCGTCCAGCGCATCCAGGGCGGCCTCCCCCGCCGGATCGACGAACACCCGGTCCACGTCCGCGAGCGCGTCGTAGCCGGTGGTGCCCTCTGTGGCGAACTCGCCCGGCAGGGACTCCCCCGGTTCCAGGATCTTCTCCACCAGCACGTACGCTCCGCCGGTCAGGTCCTTGAGCCAGCGCAGGTAGCCGGCGGGGTCTGCCAGCCCGTCCGGGTGGTCCACGCGGAGGCCGTCCACGAGCCCCTCGCGGAACCAGCGTCCCACCTCGGCGTGCGCTTCCTCGAAGACGTGCGGTTCCTCCACCCGGATCCCGGCCAGGGTGGTCACGGCGAAGAAGCGGCGGTAGTTCAGCTCGGAGTCGGCCCGGCGCCAGTCCATCAGCTCATAATGCTGGCGGTTGTGCACGTCCCGGGGTGAATCGCCCTCGGTATACGTGCCGGGGGCGATCGGGAACCGGTGGTCGTAGTAGCGCAGCTCACCATCCACGACTTCCAGCTTGTCCAGGTCGTCATCCGAGCCGAGCATCGGCAGCCGGATCCGTCCCCCTCCCAGGTCCCAGTCGACGTCGAACGCGTCGGCGTACGGCGACTCCCGCCCCTCCCTCAGCAGGGACCACCACCAGGGGTTCTGCGGCGGCGAGGCAACGCCCACGTGGTTGGGGACGATGTCCACCAGGACGCCCATCCCGTGTTCGCGTGCGGCACGGGACAGCGCCACCAGGCCCTCGGGCCCGCCGCGTTCCGGGTCCACGGCGGACGGGTCGGTCACGTCGTAGCCGTGGTCCGAGCCCTGCTCCGCCGTAAGGATCGGCGACAGGTACACCCAGTCCGCCCCGAGCGACTTCAGGTAGGGGACCGTGGCCGCGGCGTCGAACAGGGTGAAGCCGCGGCGGATCTGGAGCCGGTAGGTGGATGCAGGCACCCTCACTTGGCGTCTGCCTTCCGCGCGCCCACCTTGGTGGTCTTGCCCGGTTCAGCCACCACCGGGGTGCTGATGGATTCGGCCTCGCTGGTGGTGGACTGCGTCAGGGCGGCCAGGGACGCGGCCACCGAGTGGTCCGGCTCCACCTCTTCCACGGTGTGTGCCCGCAGCACCACCAGGGACTTGGCTTCCACCGGAAGCGGCTCCCCCGCGGCCACCGGCTGGGTGTCGGCGTTCTGCCCGGCGGTATCGATCATGACGTCCCATGCGGGAGCGTACTCGTCGGGCGGCAGGGTGAACTTCACCGTGTCATCGTGGGCGTTGAAGTACAGCAGGAAGTTCACGTCGGTGATCCTGCGGCCGCGGCTGTCCTTGCCCTGGATGCCGTCACCATTAAGGAACACGCCGACGGACCGGCCAAAGCCGCTGTCCCAGGCTTCCGGCTTCATGGTTTCGCCGGACGGGTCCAGCCAGACGATGTCCGGCAGCCGCTCGCCTTCGCCGCGGAGCACCGGACGGCCGTCGAAGAACCTGCTCCGACGGAACGTGGGGTGCTTGGCGCGCAGCGCGTTGACGGCCGCGGTGAACTCCACCAGCGGCTGGTCGATGTTGTCCCAGTTCATCCAGGTCAGCTCTGAGTCCTGGCAGTAGCCATTGTTGTTGCCCTGCTGGGTGCGGCCCATCTCGTCGCCGTGCAGCAGCATGGGCACGCCCTGGGACAGGAGCAGCGAGGCGATGAAGTTGCGCTGCTGGCGGGCCCGGAGCGCCAGGACCGACGGATCGTCGGTGGGCCCCTCCGCGCCGCAGTTCCAGGAGCGGTTGTGGGATTCGCCGTCGTTGTTGTCCTCGCCGTTGGCTTCGTTGTGCTTCTCGTTGTAGGACACCAGGTCCGCCAGGGTGAAGCCGTCGTGTGCGGTGACGAAGTTGATCGACGCCACGGGACGCCGGCCGGAGTGCTCATAGAGGTCCGCGGAGCCGGTGATGCGGGAAGCGAACTCGCCGAGGGTGGCGGGCTCGCCGCGCCAGAAGTCCCGGACGGTGTCGCGGTACTTGCCGTTCCATTCCGTCCACTGCGGCGGGAAGTTACCCACCTGGTAGCCGCCCGGCCCCACGTCCCAGGGCTCGGCGATGAGCTTGACCTGCGAGACCACCGGGTCCTGCTGGATGAGTTCAAAGAAGGTGGAGAGCTTGTCCACGTCGTAGAACTCTCGGGCCAAGGTGGAGGCCAGGTCGAAGCGGAAACCGTCCACGTGCATCTCGGTGACCCAGTAGCGCAGCGAGTCCATGATGAGCTGCAGGGAGTGCGGGTGCCGAACGTTGAGGGAGTTGCCCGTGCCCGTGTAGTCCATGTAGTGCTTTTCGTCGCCGTCCATGAGCC
Organism: Pseudarthrobacter sp. NPDC092419; assembly: GCF_044755045.1. Classification (NCBI taxonomy): domain Bacteria; kingdom Bacillati; phylum Actinomycetota; class Actinomycetes; order Micrococcales; family Micrococcaceae; genus Pseudarthrobacter; species Pseudarthrobacter sp. NPDC092419. The sequence continues at coordinate 133,257 of NZ_JBIVQF010000007.1, read as the reverse complement.
GGTAGTAGGCGGCGTTGTCGATGCCCTTGAAGGACAGCGTGGGACCCAGGTGGTTGCCCTCGGCGGTGTGGTTATAGACCACATCCAGGATGACTTCGATCCCGGCCTTGTGCAGGGATCGGACCATCGCCTTGAAATCCTGGACCTGCTGGCCGGTGTCGCCTGTGGAGCTGTAGGTGTTCTGCGGCGCGAAGAAGCCGATGGTGTTGTAGCCCCAGTAGTTTTTCAGGCCCTTGTCCTCCAGTGTGCCGTCATTGACGAACTGGTGGACGGGCATCAGCTCAATGGCAGTGACGCCCAGCTTTTGGAGGTGTGCGATGACAGCGGGGTGTGCCACGCCCGCATAGGTCCCGCGCTGTTCCTCGGGAATTTCGGGGTGCAGCTGGGTGAGTCCCTTGACGTGGGCTTCGTAGATGACGGACTGGTGGTAGGGGATCCGGAGGTTCTGGTCGCCGTCCCAGTCGAAGAACGGGTTGATGACGACGCCCATCATCATGTGCTTGGCGGAATCCGCGTCATTGATGGAGTCGGGCTCGCCCAGGTTGTAGGTGAACAGCGCCGGGTCCCAGTCGATCTGGCCGTGCACGGCCTTCGCGTACGGATCCAGAAGGAGTTTGTTGGGGTTGAAGCGGTTCCCGGAGGTGGGATCGTACGGGCCGTGGACCCGGTAGCCGTATTTCTGGCCCGGCTGGACCTGCGGGATGTAGCAGTGCCAGACGTACCCGTCCACTTCATCCAGGGTGATGCGGGTTTCCACGAGGTCGTCGTCGAAGAGGCAGAGTTCCACTTTCTCGGCGCGTTCGCTGAACAGGGCGAAGTTCGTGCCCGTTCCGTTGTACGTGGCACCCAGGGGATAAGCCGATCCAGGCCAGACTTCCATCATGCTCCTCTTTATTGTTCGGCAGCCGAAGGTCCGGGACCTCCAGCTGCCGATGCGAACCTCTGCCTACCGTAGCCGCTGCCCCCGACTATGACGCTCCGGGAAGCCAACGCTACTAAGCATGCTGACTTTACCCCAGGCATCGGGTATTGCGTCGGCAATTACGCCAGCAGTGATCGGCCCGCCCCACCGCGCTTCCGACGCCGACCTCCCCGCCAGCCCGTGCAGCGCCGCTCCCAGCGCGGCAATCGCCGCCCAATGTTCGTCCGGGTCGATGCCCGCGTCACGGAAGCGTCCGACGTCGGACCCCACCTGGGCGAGCAGCGCACCGATGACGCCGGCCAGGACGTCCCCGCTGCCGGCCGTGGCGAGCCACGGCGTGCCGTCCGACTGGCTGTAGAAATCCTGGAAGGGCGAAGCGACAAGGGTGGTGGCGCCTTTGAGCAGGACGGTCGCCTCGGTGAGGCCGGCGGCGCGGCGGACGGCGGCAAGCGTTCCCGCCTCCACTGCCTCGCGGCCGGTGTCCGCGCCGAGCCGCGTCAGGAGAGCGGCCAGTTCACCTGCGTGCGGGGTCAGCACCACCTGCGGCGCGAGGATGTCGGGCAGCGCCGGCAGCGCCCCGGCGTCGGCCACTATTGGCAGGCCGGACGCGACGGCGTCGCGGGCGCGCTTGAGCTGTTCGTGGTCCCCCGGGCCCATCCCGGAGCCCACCAGCCAGGCCTGGACCCGGTTGTCTGCGACTGACCCTGTGCTGCAGACGACCTCGGGACAGGACTGGCGCACCAGGTCCGCGACAGCGGGAGGCCCAAGGTAGCGGACCATGCCCGCCCCGGCGGCCAGTGCGCCGCGGCAGGCCAGGACCGCGGCGCCGGGATAGTCGGCGGAACCGGCCACTATGCCGAGCACGCCGCGGGAGTATTTGTGGGCGCGCCGGGGCGGACTGGGCAGGAGGGCGCCAAGGTCTTCCGGGTCCAGTCTGCGGAGAGAGGGCATGGGCAAGTACTTTTCGATGCCGATGGGCACCACTTGCACCCGGCCCGCGTAGTCCGCACCGGGGTCGGCGAGCAAGCCGGCTTTGGCCGCGCCGAAGGTGACGGTCAGGTCCGCGGGCAGGACAGGCCCGGCTGCTTCGCCGGTGTCCGCGTCCACTCCGCTGGGCAGGTCGCAGGCCACAACGAGCCCCGGGCGGTGAGCCGCGAGCAGGGCGGTGGCCAGGTCGGCGGCACTCCCCCGAAGGCCGCCCCGGGCGCCGGTCCCCATCACGGCATCGATGACGACGTCGGCGCCCGCGGCTTCCGCGGCGAGCTTCGGCAGCGTCTCCGGCGCCAGGCGGTGCACCCGGCCCCCGGCCCGTTCGAAGGCAGCGAGGGCGTCGGTGTGGGCGCCGTCGGAGGTGAGTACCGCCGTCGTCCGCATGCCCCTGCCCGCGAGTAAAGCGGCGGCGAAGAGGCCATCGCCGCCGTTGTTGCCTTTACCGGTGAGCACCACGACGCGGGCACCGTAAAGACGGCGGCCGCGGGTCCGAAGTTCGTTGATGATGCCGGCGGCGAGGCCATGGGCGGCGCGCTGCATGAGGACACCGCCCAGACCGGCGGCGAGGAGTGGTTCCTCGGCCGTCCGGACCTGCGTTCCGGTGTACGCGCTGATCATCGTGCCGGTTCCCCGCGCGGGCGGCTTAGCGCTCGGCCACGACCATCGCGGTGGCGATCCCGCCGTCGTGGCTCATGGACAGGTGCCAGCGCTTGACTCCCTTGGCCTCGGCGACGGCCAGGACGGTGCCTTTGACCTGGAGGGTGGGCCCGTTTTCGTCCAGGCCGATCCAGCAGTCCTGCCAGTTCATCCCGGCAGGGGCGCCCAGGACCTTGGCCACGGCTTCCTTGGCGGCGAACCGGGCGGCGAGGGACCGCGTGTGCAGGTCCCGCTCTGCCGGCACGAACAGCCGGTCCCGGAGTCCCGGCGTCCGCTCCAACTGCCGGCCGAACCGCTCGATGTCTACAACGTCTACGCCAATGCCTACGATCATGCGGCTTATTCTACGGTGACGTTTCTGACGGAAGCCGCCACGGCCACATCTCAGCGGCGAACAAACAAGACCGCCGCGGGCTCGGCCGAGGTCAACTTCCACTCGGGGCTGTTCCGCAACCGTTGCGCCAGCCCCCCATCGGGATGAACCAGCACACAGCCTGCACCAGCAAGTCCTTGGTCTGGGTCGACGCGGCCGGTGGCCACCCGGGCTGATTGTCTGACTGCGTCCGCCCCGTAGAGGTCATTCCGCGAATCGATGGAAACCCGGACATCAGGCCGTTGCAGGACGACCAGGCCGCCCAGTCGGTAGTCATTGAACAACGTGCAACCGGAGGGGATGGCTTTGACCGCCGCGTCCGGAAAATGCGTGGGATCCGGCCGGCCGAAGTAGGGAAAGTTAATTAGCGCGGCTCCATAGACGAACGACAGCAGAACAACCGCGCCCGTGGAAATCATTCTGCTCCGGCTGCAGAGATAGCGGAGGACAGCACCACGGGACATGGCTGCAGCTAACACGGGCAATGCCAGCAAGACCAGGATCGGGAGAATACGCATGGCGGCCACAGATCCGGCTGCGCTCACCGCCAAGGCTCCACAAAGGACCGGGTCACGCCGCTTGGCTGCAATGGCCAGATCCAACAGGCCTATCGCAAACAGCACGAGTTGGAGGGGGTCCGCCGGATTAAGTGCCTGCCACTCGGTGATGTCTGCTGACTCAGCCTTGACCTGCACCGTCTGGGCCAGCAGACCGGTTCCATAAGGGTTGACCATGGCGCCGATGAAAATCACCACCGCAGCAGCGAAAAGCCACCCGGCCCGCCGACGCGTCCGCGTCCCCAGAAGTGCCAACAGGCCACTGGTACCAGCGATCGCCACGCCGAGCAGGGCAGCCGCATGCAGGTTCACCCAAAGGACCGTCAGAACACCGACGGCAAGGAGCAACCACCCAGGCCTGCGCCCGTCGAGCAACCTCCGCAGCAAGACAGCAAGCGCAAGCACTGACACATAATCTACAAGCTGGGGTCGCGCCGACAGGTAAAGCATCAACAGCGGCGCCCCGGCCAACAGAACGACGGCGGACGGCAGCGGAGCCGCACCCAACTCGCGGGCCAGATACAGAAGCAATCCGCCGATTGCCGCGACCAGGCATGCCGCGATGAAAGCCACCCCAGCCAGGCCAGCCGCTTCATACCCAAGGCCGACCAGAACATTAAACGCCCAGGAGTTGAGCGTCCAGGGTTTCCCCGCGGCCGTCCATGAGAAGGGATCCACGAGGGGAAGACGACCTTCCGTCATCGTCCATAAACCGGTCCGAACTTGCCAGAACGTGTCCGATTCGGCGAGGTTCTCCGAGCGGATAATCGCGTACGGCAAAAATGCCAGCCACGCAAGAATCCAGGGCCTGAGGCGCGCCTTCAAGTCGCCGCCGGCCGTCCGGCGGCTGCCGCTCCCACGAGTGTCGATCCGGGCCTCCCCCATGAGCCCTACGATATCGACCTCAGGGCCCTGGGTTGTACTGGATCAGTTCATTTTTGGCTCAAGTCTTGCTCAAGCGGTCAACTACTCGACGGTGACGCTCTTGGCGAGGTTGCGCGGCTGGTCCACGTCGTAGCCCTTGGCTGCTGCCAGTTCCGCGGCAAAGATCTGCAGCGGAACCGTGGTGAGCAGCGGCATCAGCAGCGTGGGCGTCTCCGGAACGTAGAAGACGTGCTCGGCGTAGGCCTTGACCGCTTCGTCGCCTTCTTCGGCAATGACCAGCGTCCGGGCGCCGCGGGCGCGGACTTCCTGGATGTTGGAGACAACCTTGGAGTGCAGCGAGTCACGGCCGCGGGGGGACGGGACCACCACGAACACAGGCTGGCCTTCGTCGATCAGGGCGATGGGGCCGTGCTTGAGCTCGCCGGCGGCGAAGCCTTCAGCGTGGATGTAGGCGATTTCCTTGAGCTTGAGCGCGCCCTCGAGGGCCACGGGGTAGCCGACGTGGCGGCCCAGGAACAGGACGGAGTTTTCGTCCGCCATGCTGCGGGCCAGTTCGCGGAGGGGCCCGGCGCCGTCGAGGATGGTCTGGATCTTCGCCGGGATCTTGCCCAGGTCCGCCAGGACGTCCTTGATCTGGCCCGAGAAGATGTTCCCGCGCAGCTGTGCCAAATACAGGCCCAGCAGGTACGCGGCAGTGATCTGCGCCAGGAACGCCTTGGTGGACGCCACCGCAATTTCCGGTCCGGCGTGGGTGTACAGGACGGCGTCGGATTCACGAGGGATGGTGGATCCGTTGGTGTTGCAGATGGAAATGGTCTTGGCGCCCTGCTCGCGGGCGTAGCGGACCGCCATGAGGGTGTCCATGGTTTCGCCGGACTGGCTGATGGAAACCACCAGGGTGTTGGAGTCCAGGATCGGGTCGCGGTAGCGGAACTCGTGCGCGAGCTCAACCTCGGTGGGGATCCGGCACCAGTTCTCGATGGCGTACTTGGCCACCGTGCCGGCGTAGGCAGCGGTGCCGCAGGCCAGGACGATGATCTTGTTGACCTGCTTGAGCAGCTCCGGGTCGATGCGAAGCTCGTCCAGGGTCAGCTTGCCGTTGATGTCCGAGCGGCCCAGGAGGGTCTGCGCCACGGCGTCGGGCTGGTCATGGATTTCCTTCTCCATGAAGGAGGAGAAGCCGCCCTTTTCAGCCGAAGCAGGGTCCCAGTCCACATGGTATTCCTTGCCCTGGGCCGGGTTGCCATGGAAGTCCGTGATGTCCACCGTGTCAGCCGTGATGGTCACGATCTGGTCCTGGCCGAGCTCTACCGCCCGGCGGGTGTAGTCGATGAACCCGGAGACGTCCGAGCCCAGGAAATTCTCGCCCTCGCCCAGGCCGACGACCAGCGGGGAGTTGCGCCGTGCAGCCACCACGACGTCCGGCTGGTCCGCGTGGACCGCCAGGAGAGTGAAGGCGCCTTCGAGGCGCTGGCAGGCCAGCTCCATGGCGCGGGTCAGGCCGCCGTTGGCGGTGTCGCCGCCGAGCTTGTTGCGGAAGATGTCGCCCAGCAGCGCAGCGGCGACCTCGGTGTCCGTCTCGGACAGGAAGGTCACGCCCTTGGAAAGCAGTTCCTGCTTCAGCTCGGCGAAGTTTTCGATGATGCCGTTGTGGATGACGGCGAGCTTGCCGCCATCGGACAGGTGCGGGTGCGCGTTGCGGTCCGTGGGGCCGCCGTGGGTTGCCCAGCGCGTATGCCCGATTCCGGTCAGCGCCTCCGGCAGCGGGCGTGCCTCCAGCTCTGCCACCAGGTTGGCCAGCTTGCCGGACTTCTTCCGGGACTCGATGGAGCCTCCGGATACAACAGCCACGCCGGCAGAGTCATAACCCCGGTACTCCAGGCGCCGAAGGCCCTCAAGGACCACATCCAGCGCACTGTGACCATTAACCACGCCGTCAACGGAACGGCCCACGTATCCCACGATTCCACACATAGGCTCAAGAGTATCGGCTGGCGCGGGGAGATCTAAACCGAGGTGTCCTGCAGCACAGGTCCGCCGGGGCAACCGCACATCGGCGAAGGGGCTGACCAGCAGCCCCGCATTTCGCTCTGCGCCGGGCGCGGGGCAGAATCTCTAGGGTGACTTTGCAACGCAACGAGGCCAACGGCGAGGGTGTGTCCCCGTTCGTCGAGCTGGACCGGCAGACCTGGTCCCGGCTCGCCGCCCAGATGGAACAGCCCCTCAATGAGGAGGACATTGTCCGGCTGCGGGGCCTCGGCGATCCCCTGGATATGAAGGAGATCCGCGAGGTCTACCTCCCCCTGTCACGGCTTCTCCACCTCTACGTGGAGGCCGCAGGTCAGCTTCACGCAGCAACCACCACGTTCCTGGGCGAGCAGACTCAGCGGACCCCTTTTGTGATCGGCGTGGCGGGGTCTGTCGCCGTCGGCAAATCCACCATTGCGCGCGTGCTCCGCGAGATGCTGCGGCGCTGGCCCGGCACCCCAAACGTTGAGCTGATTACCACGGATGGCTTCCTGTACCCGCTGGCCGAGCTGAAGCGTCGGCAGCTGCTGGAGCGCAAGGGCTTCCCGGAGTCCTACGACCGGCGTGCCCTGCTGCGGTTCGTCAGCGAGATCAAAGGCGGCGCCGAAGAAGTCCGCGCACCCTGGTACTCACACGTTACGTACGACATCGTGCCCGGCAAGGAAGTTGTCGTCCGCCGCCCCGACGTCCTGATCGTCGAAGGCCTGAATGTCCTTGCACCGGCCCGGCCCCGCCATGACGGCCGGCAGGGCCTCGCCCTGAGCGACTTCTTCGATTTTTCGATCTATGTGGACGCAAAGACCTCCTACATCGAGGAGTGGTACGTGGAGCGTTTCCGCAAGCTCCAGAGCACCGCCTTCTCCCAGCCGGAGTCCTACTTCCACCGTTACGCCACGCTTTCCGACGAAGAGGCCGAGCGTACCGCGCGCGATATCTGGAAGCGCATCAACGAGCCCAACCTGGAGGAGAACGTGCTCCCCACCAGGGGCCGGGCGCAACTGGTGCTCACCAAGGACGCGGATCACTCAATCCGCCGCATGCTCCTGAGGAAGGTTTAACACACATGTGCCAGGACTGCGGTCCGCCGTCGCGCCGCTCCTTCGCACGCTTCCTCGCAGCCGGGACGGGGCTGACTGTACTGACCGCCTGCACGCCCGAGGCTCCCAAGGCGGGGACGCCGTCGTCGGCCGTTCCACCGGCGTCGACTTCACCCTCCGCAAGCCCGACGGCGGCACGCGCCACTGTGGCTGCCAGGCCCGCTCCCTCGCCAACCAAAGCGGCAGCGGGGAAGCCGTCGCGCTTTTCACTCACCGACCCGACGAGTCCCTGGTTGATTGTCAATAAGCACCGGCCGCTGGCCCCTGCAGATTTTGCGCCGGCAGACTTAGTGCGGCCCGCGGTCGCCACCACGGCGTCCGGGGAGGCTGCCCTGCTGAACAGCACGACGGCGGCGGCGGCCGAGGCGATGTTCGCGGCTGCCGCGGCGGACGGCGTCGCCCTGGTCCTGGCGAGCGGGTACCGCTCCTTCGCAGCGCAGACGGCGACCTATAACAGCCACGTGGCAGCGCGCGGGCAGGCGGATGCGGACACGGCGAGTGCTCGGCCGGGATATTCCGAGCATCAGACCGGCTGGGCCTTCGACATCGCCGACGGCGGCGGAGCGTGCGGTTTTCAGCCATGCTTCGCGGACCAGCCAACCGCCGTGTGGGTGAAGGCGAACGGGCACCGCTTCGGGTTCGTGGTCCGCTACCCGTGGATGTTCCATCCGATAACGGGCTACTACTACGAGCCGTGGCACCTGCGTTACGTCGGGGTCGAGGCAGCCTCGGACATGCTGCAAAAGGGCGTGCACACACTGGAGGAATACTTCGGGGCGGGTGCGGCGCCGGGGTATGCCTAGGAGCTTCCGTCCCGCGGTTTTCCCGGTCCTGTAGTGTCCCTTCCATGGTGGGGAAACCAAGGGACGCTGAACCCGGACGTCGAACAGGCCTGCTTCGGCGCGTCGTGCCGCGCATCGATGCGGTGATCACGCCGCAGCGATTACGCATTTACCCGGTTCTGCTCATCATCGCCGGGGCTGTGGGGCTAATAGCCGGCAGCCTGGCCCGGACCATCGACCCCGGCACACAGGGCGCTTTCCTTCCGGACTACCTGGCTCACTGGACCGGCGGGCGGTTGCTGCTGGACGGCGCCGACAACCTCTATGATCCGGCGGTTCAATCAGAGCTCCAGGGCCGCGAGCTGCGGGCCGAGGTACCGCTGGCCTGGTTTGTGTCACTCCCGGTGGTGGCCGCGCTTTACGCCCCCCTCGCGCTGATTCCCTATAACCTCAGCGGCATCCTATGGTTTGTCCTCAACGCGGCGCTGCTGTGGTGGTGCTTCCTGGGTCTGAGGTTCCTGGCACCGCGTCTTTTCCAGAACCGGCGGACGACAGTCCTACTGTGCGCCTTGGCGGCTCCGCCGACCTTCGAGGCACTGGGCAGCGGGCAGGACTCGGCGTTCGTGCTGGCCGTCTGGCTTATCGGCATCCGGCTCTTTACCCACGGTTACCCGGGCTGGGCGGGCGCGGTGCTGGGACAGGGGTTCACCAAACCGCAGCTCGTCCTGGTGATACCGCTGGTCTTACTGGCGGCCCGGAGCTACAAGGCACTGGCGGCTTTCATTGTCAGCGTCGGCGCCGTCGCGGCCGCTTCCCTGGCCCTGGTCGGTGTCGACGGCATCCGGCAATGGACGGCGGCGCTTGCCAGTCCGCTCTACATGACAGAAGTGCAGGAGGGCCAGGCCTGGAAGATGACAGGGCTGCCGTCACTGCTGCAGTCCTTGTTGCCGCCGGAGTGGGGCCAGGCAGTCGCGCCCGTTCTGACGCTCATCTCACTGCCGATCGGCGCGGCCGTGCTGCTCACGGTGCTGTTACGGCACGGCGCGACTGCAGACACCGCCACCGTGCTGATCGCAACGCTTGCGACGAGCCTGACGTTTTCGCCTCACCTTGCCACCTACGACGCCGTGCTGTTCGTTCCCGTGGCCGTCTACCTCCTGGACCGATGGCCTCATCCGGGACTGCGTGTCGCCGTCGTCCTGGCGTTTGTCCTCATGTGGCTGGTCGCGCCCCTCCACCTGGCCGCCGGCATGTCCCCCTGGCTCTCGGCGCTGGATGCGCCGTGGTCCGCACTCCCCCTGGCCGCCATCTGGGTAGCAAGCCTCCGGGCACTGCGATCTGAACTGCCAGCACGTCGTCCACGATAGGTTTGATGACATGCTGACAGGATTTAAGAACTTCATCATGAAGGGCAATGTCGTTGACCTTGCCGTCGCGGTCGTCATCGGCACCGCCTTCGGCGCCGTCGTTACGGCCCTAGTGAACAAGGTCCTCATGCCGCTGATCGCGGGCCTCGTAGGCTCGCCGAACTTCGACAGTTTCGGCAGGGTCGACTTCAACGGCAATGCCGTGGAGTTCGGCGTTCTGCTGACGGCCATCGTCAACTTCCTGCTGATCGCCGCCGCAATCTACTTCGTGGTGGTGGTCCCCATGAACCACATGATCGAGTTCCGAAACCGGCGGCTGGGGATCAAGCACGACGTGAAAGAGGAGTCTGCTGAGGACCCGCAGATTGCACTGCTCACAGAAATCCGCGACTCCTTGCGGAGCCGGAACCTCTAGCCTGCCAGGAACCACGGCGGCCCGCTTCCGGGACGGAGGCGGGCCGCAATTAGTTAAACTCTCGGATCAGTCGCTGACCAGTTCCAGGGCAAGCTCGGTGCGGACTACCTGCGCCAGGCTTTCGGCAATCGACTGCGCGGTGGCCTCGTCCCCAGCTTCGACCATGACGCGGACTACCGGTTCCGTGCCGGACGGCCGGAGGAGGACTCGGCCGGTGTCGCCGAGCTGCGCTTCGGCGGCACGGACTGCCGCGGCCAGGCTGTCGCTGCTGCCCACACGGCTGCGGTCCACACCCTTGACGTTGATCAGTACCTGAGGAAGTTTCGTCATCACTCTTGCCAGTTCTTTCAGGGGCCGGCCGCTCAGGGCCACCTGCGCCGCCAACTGAAGACCGGTCAGCAGTCCGTCGCCGGTGGTGGCGTGATCAGCGAAGATTACGTGGCCGGACTGCTCGCCGCCGAGATTGAAACCGCCCTCGCGCATCCCTTCAAGCACATAGCGGTCCCCGACGGCCGTCTCGCGGATGCTGATGCCCGCCTCCTTGAGCGCTATTTTGAGGCCCAGGTTGCTCATGACGGTGGCCACCAGGACGTCGTCCTTGAGCTTGCCGGAGGCCTTCAGGGCCACGGCAAGGATCGCCATAATCTGGTCGCCGTCCACCTCATTGCCCTCATGGTCGACGGCGAGGCAGCGGTCGGCGTCACCGTCGTGGGCGATGCCAAGGTCGGCGCCGCGCTCCACGACGGCGGCTTTGAGCGGACCGAGATGGGTAGAGCCCACGCCGTCGTTGATGTTCAGGCCGTCCGGCTCCGCTCCGATGACGAAGACGTCGGCACCGGCGTCCTTGAACAGCTGCGGGGAACAACCGCTCGCAGCACCATGGGCGCAGTCCAGGACTACCTTCAGGCCGTCCAGGCGGTGCGGCAGGGTGCCGAGGAGGTGGACAATATAGCGGTCTTCGGCGTCGGAGAAGCGCTGGATGCGGCCAACGTCGGCGCCGACGGGGCGCGGAGCCTCACCGGCCATTTGAGCCTCGATGGCGTCTTCGACGTCATCGGGAAGCTTCTGCCCTCCCTTGGCGAAGAACTTGATGCCGTTGTCCGCCGCGGGGTTGTGCGACGCAGAGATCATGACGCCGAAGTCCGCGTCCAGGTCTGCAACGAGGTATGCAGCAGCGGGGGTGGGCAGAACGCCGGCGTCGTAGACGTCCACACCCGAACTGGAAAGACCGGCTTCCACGGCTGCTGCGATGAATTCACCACTCGCACGCGGGTCCCGCGCGACGACGGCGCGGGGCCGGGATCCGTTGGCGGCCCGGTCGTGGCCAAGCACGACGGCGGCCGCTTGGGCCAGCTTCATCGCCAGCTCTGCTGTCAACAGTCCGTTCGCCAGGCCCCGGACACCATCTGTTCCAAATAATCTAGACACCGGCTAAGTCTAGTTGATGGGCCCTTGACGCTTTGAATCGGCCGGTCACACGCAAAAAAGCCCGCCCCGCCAAAGGCGGGACGGGCTTCTTGGGCCCCGGAATGTGGTCGCGCCAGCGGCCACATTCCGGGAAGGCGCCTTTTTAGCGCTTGGAGTACTGCTGGGCCTTACGGGCCTTCTTGAGACCGGCCTTCTTACGCTCGATGACACGGGCGTCGCGGGACAGGTAACCGGCCTTCTTCAGCGTGGCGCGGTTGTTCTCGACGTCGATCTCGTTCAGCGAACGGGCGATGCCGAGACGCAGGGCGCCGGCCTGGCCGGAGATGCCGCCGCCGTGGATGCGGGCGATAACGTCGTAGGCGCCTTCGAGATCGAGGATCTTGAAGGGCTCGTTGACGTCCTGCTGGTGCAGCTTGTTCGGGAAGTAGTTGTCCAGCGCGCGGCCGTTGATGGTCCACTTGCCGGAGCCGGGCACGACGCGGACGCGTGCAACGGCTTCCTTGCGGCGGCCAACTGCTGCGCCGGCAACGGTCAGGGCCGGGCGCTCCTTCTTCGGCGCAGCTTCGGCAGCTGAGCTTTCAGAGGTGTAGCTGGTCAGGGTTTCCTCGGCCTCGACGGCCTCGGTGGTCTCTTCGTTCTGAGCCACGATTCTCCTTGTATAGATAAGTTGCTTGGTGGCCAGGACTACTGGGCGACCTGGGTGATTTCGAAAGTCTTGGGCTGCTGGGCGGCGTGGGGGTGCTCAGCACCGCGGTACACCTTCAGCTTGCCCAGCTGCTGTGCAGCCAGGGAGTTCTTGGGGAGCATGCCCTTGATGGCCTTCTCCACGGCGCGGACCGGGTTGGTTTCCAGGAGTTCCGCGTAGTTGACGGAGGTCAGGCCGCCCGGGTAGCCGGAGTGGCGGTATGCGCGCTTCTGCTCCAGCTTGGCGCCGGTGAGGGCAACCTTTTCAGCGTTGATGATGATGACGAAGTCGCCCATGTCCATGTGGGATGCATAGGTGGCCTTGTGCTTGCCGCGCAGCAGGATTGCGGTCTGGCTTGCAAGACGGCCAAGGACAACGTCTGTGGCGTCAATGACGTGCCACTGGCGGTTGATATCGCCGGGCTTCGGGGTGTACGTACGCACGGTGTTTGCCTCGTTCTTGTTCTGGCGTTCTTGTTTAGGTGTCACTAGCTCGTGCACCTACTGTCTGCGCGCTACCGGAACAGAGGTGAGGGCTCCATGTAACCAGTCATCCTGTGGTTCCGAATGTGCACGTCGAGTAGTCATCCTGCAACTGGATTCTCAAGCGGGCACGCACCATCGGAATAGGACACGCACAACGACTACCAAGATTAGCGCGTCAGGGGGTTCCGGGTCAAAATGGGGCTACCGGATGCCGACCGGGTCCTGGCCGGCCTGAGGAACGCGGGGGGGATGCAGTGATATTGACGCCGAGCGGGGACGTTTCGCCGTGGCTCTCGTTGGGCGCAGCCGTGCTGGGCTTTGTCCTCTCCCCGCTCGCGGAACTCCTGATCGCCAGGACCATGCCCCGCCTGGGCGACCTCCCCGCACTTCCTGTCAGGATTACGACGGCGGCAGTCACCGGAGCAGCCTGCGCCGCGTTCGCGCTTCGGTTTGGGAGTGCTCCGGAACTGCCGGCGTTTCTTTTGTTGGGCATATTGGGCGCCCAGTTGGCACGGACCGATCTCACCCAGCATCTGTTGCCGAATCCATTGGTTCTGGCCCTGCTCGCCGGGGGCGCTTTATTGCTGGTACTTGCGTGGGCAGTCAGCGGATATGCAACCGGACTTGTCCGCGGCGTGCTGGGCGCCGCAATCCTTTTCGCTGCCTATTTAATGCTGGCGCTTATCTCGCCGTCGGGCCTGGGGATGGGTGACGTCAAGCTGGCCGGCCCCCTCGGCCTGTACCTGGGCTACTTGGGCTGGAGCCACCTACTCTATGGCGCGCTCCTCGGCTTCATCCTTAATGGCGTCATCACTCTTGGGCTCGTCAGTGTACGGCGGCGTGGCAAGGGTACAGAGGTGGCCCACGGCCCGTCTATGCTGGCCGCCGCGGCCGGCGTCGCACTTCTCCTGGACTAGCCCGCCGACCCTCCGGCCGCTGCCGGGACGTCCGTTTCTGAGTACTCCCCCGCAATTTCCAAGTAGCGACCATTTTTCCGCGCCCGAAAAGTCGAGTACCACTACGCATTGTTGCCTAATTCCCCGAATGACAATCTCGTCTTAGCGAAGGCCAGCCGCTGGGATTGAATGGGGTAGCTGGTAATTCGTTGAAATTCAATTAATCCATTTCACCGAATTTAAGGAAATAACAATGACTTCTCTCATGGTCTCAATGACCGCTTTCATCGCCGGCATCAAGGACCGCCTGGCTTCCGAAAAGGGAGCAACGATGGTGGAGTACGGCCTGATGGTCGCCCTGATCGCCATCGTGGTTGCCGTCGGCGCCACAGCCCTCGGCACGGGAATCAACCTCCTCTTCGGCGAGGTTGAAGGCCAGCTCTGATCGATCCACGCGCAACTGGTTCCGGCGGGCCCACCCGGGCCCGCCGGAACCAGTTCCGCCATCCATCCATTAGACCGGCAATCAGCTGGCCTTATAGACCCTGGGGGACGGTTTGAAACCGAAACAGAAAGAGCGCGGCGCAGTAGCCGTCGAGATGGCATTCATCCTTCCTCTGCTGCTTTTGATCCTCATCGGCACCATGGAGTTCGGCCGGGTATTCAACATTCAGAACTCATTGACGCAGGCTGCCCGGGAAGGTGCGCGGCATGCTGCGATCCACTATGACGACGGCTCGCTTGATGTCGAAGGGACCGCCCTGGGCGCCGCTCCCTCGCTGGACGGGCTGGGCGTCACCGTGACAGACAACGCTGCCAGTTGTTCGGACGGAAGCAACGTCGAAGTCACAACCAGTGTGACCCTCTCCTCCATGTCCGGATTCCTCGACTCCGGCTGGTTCGGGTCACCGGGCCTCTTCCCCATGACGCTGAACGGAACAGGAGTAATGCGATGCGGCGGTTAATGACGTGTCCCGGCCCAGGAACATTCGCCACGCGGAAGGACAACGAACGGGGCGCAGCCGCCGTCGTCGTGGCCTTTTCCATGGTGGTGCTCCTGGGATTTGCCGCCCTTGCCGTCGACGTCGGGGCCATGTACGCCGAGAAGACACAACTTCAGACTGGAGCTGACGCTACCGCCCTGGCGATCGCCGGGGACTGTGCAAAAGGGATCAGCTGCCCGACTGCCATGACGGATCCGGGCAACCGGCTCGCGGACGATAACGCCAACGACGGGTTCAGCGGGGTCTTCTCCGTTACACAGCCCAGCGCAACCTCGGTACGGGTTGAAACCAACGCCCAGCCCGCCGGCTCCGCGGACGACAGCTTTACCTTGTATTTTGCCCGGGCCCTGGGACACGAGGCGACTTCCATCCATGCAGTAGCAGAAGCATCCTGGGGCGCGCCCTCCCGAGCGACGACACTGCCCTGGACCATTAGCCAATGCGTCTTCGAGCAATACCTTTCACCCAGCCAGCTTGCCGAGCTTAACTCGACGGGCAGCTTCACGGGTGACCCCATTCCGACGCACATTCTCCTGCGCTATGACGAGAACACTCCGGATTACCCCGGTTGCGCTCCCCAAAACGGCTATGCCGAGGGTGGATTCGGATGGCTTGACCGGGATTCGGGGTGCACCGCAGACATTGATATCGCGGCCTCCGAAATCGGAAATGATCCGGGCAACGATTTTCCCTCAGAATGCACGTCCATCATTTCCACCCTGTTGGACGATCCCATCCTGGTTCCCATCTTCAGCACTGCGACCGGAACGGGACAACACGCAACGTACGGATTGACCGGCTTTATCGCCTTCCAGGTCACCGGATACAAGTTTGGCGGAGGCCCATCACTGACGAATCTGGACCCTGCCGCCCCCTCGTGCAATGGCAACTGCCGGGGCATTCAGGGCTTCTTCACCCGCTACGTGACCCTCGAAGAGGGGCTTGCAGCGAGTGGTGGAACACCAAACTACGGCGCAACCGCAGTTTGGCTCTCGGAGTAGCCGCCGGCCTCTCCACTCGCGAACCAATTAAGGAAGAAGGAGAAATCTCGTGAAATCACGCCTACTGGGAGGCATTGCGGCTCTGGTATTAGCCGTCATCGGAACTGTACTGCTTGTGGTTTATGTACAAGGAGCCGACAACAGAGCGGCGCAAGGGCTGGAACCCGTCAACGTGCTGGTCGTAAAAGAGTCCGTACCCGCAGGAACTAAGGCGGAGGAGCTCAACAAGTTCGTCCAGGAAGAATCAATCCCGCAGGCTGCAGTTCCCGAGGGGGCACTGGAGAGCCTCGGCGACCAGAACGGCAAAGTGACCTCCGTAGCCCTGCAGCCGGGGGAACAGCTCCTGGCCTCGCGCCTGGTGGACCCAAGGGAGCTGGTGCCTGGCACCGTTCCAGTCCCCAAGGGCCTCGAGGAAGTCACTGTGCTCCTGACTCCTGAACGCCTCCTAGGCGGGCGGATCGAAGCCGGAGATAAGGTCACGGTCTTCACCTCGTTCAAGACCGAAGAGGACATTCCCGCCGGTGCCCGTGTGCCAGCCGAACTCAAGGGCTGGAAGCAGTCCACCGGGATTCTGTTCCACGACGTCCTGGTCACAGCCGTCCAGAAAGCCGCGCCTGACACCAAGAAGACCGGGTCCGAGTCCCAGGATTCCCAGAATGGCGTACAAATGCCCAACGGGTCGGCATTTGTCACGGTAGCCCGCACCGATGCAGACGCCGCCAAGCTCGTATTCGGCGCAGAGTTCGGCACGATCTGGCTGGCGAAACAGACCGATTCCAGCACCAAGAGCGACCCCCCGGTCACCACCCTTGGAGGGCTGTACTAATGAGCCGGTTTGTAGCCATCACCGCCGTCCGCGACTTCGAGGCAAGAATTCGTCAGGCCATAACAGGAGCCCTCCACGGCGAACTGCAGACCCTGACGCCCGAAGTGCTGGCAGGCGGTCCCGACGATGTATTCCGCCAGCTCTCCGGAGCCCCACCCGAGGTGCTGATCCTGGGTCCCGGTGTCACTCCGGATGAGGCCCTGAAACTTGCTACAGTCTTCGACCTGCAATATCCCGAGGTCAGCCTGCTGCTGGTGGCCGAGCCCACGCCGGACCTCGTACTTAAGGCGATGCACTCAGGGATCCGGGATGTGCTCACTCCGGACATCGTCATCAACGACCTCCGGGTACTGCTGGAACGGGCATGTCTTGCTTCTGCCAGCCGCCGGAGGGGCATGGCCCCGGCGGCGGAATCAGGGCAGGAACGCGGAAGGGTAGTCGCCGTTATGTCCCCCAAAGGCGGCGTGGGGAAGACCACCGTAGCCACCAACCTGGCCATCGGACTGGGCAAGGTGGCGCCCATGGGCGTGGTCATCGTGGACCTTGACCTGCAGTTCGGTGACGTGGCATCCGGTCTTCTGTTGGAGCCCGAGCACTGCATCACCGAGGCCGTCCACGGGTCTGCGTCCCAGGACTCCATGGTGCTGAAGGCTTACCTTACGGTCCACCCGGCCGGAATTTATGCCCTCTGCGCGCCCCGCACCCCGGCGGAGTCGGACTACATCACCGCGGACCACGTGAGCCGGCTCATCAACCAACTGGCAAGCGAGTTCAAGTACGTGGTGGTGGACACCGCTCCGGGCCTTGGCGAGCACGTCCTGGCGACCCTGGAGCAGGCAACGGATGCCGTGTGGGTGTGCGGCATGGACGTGCCGAGTGTCAGGGGGCTGCGCAAGTGCTTCAGTGTCCTCAAGGAACTTCAACTCATACCGCAGGGCCGCCATACGGTCCTCAATTTCGCCGACCGTAAGAGCGGCCTCTCAGTCCAGGATGTGGAGGCCACCATCGGCGTACCCATCGATGCAGTGGTCCCGCGTTCGCGGACCCTGCCTTTTTCCACAAATCGCGGCGTCCCGGTGCTGCAGAGCACCACCAGGGATTCAGCTTCCAAGGGTTTGAAGAAGCTGGTGGACCGCTTCGACCCGGCATGGGTCTCCTCTTCCCACAACAAACTGCACCGGAGGGTGGTTGTATCGTGAGGCTTTCAGATCGGCTGGCCAAGTCAGCTACAGAAAATCCGGTTGCGGCCACGCAGGATGCCCCGGCAGCAGCGGCCGCCACACCGCCGGCAGCCTATGCAGAAGTACCGTCACAGCCTGCCCGCAGTCCGCTGGCCGCAACACTGAGCGCCACTGCGGCACCGCCGGCACAGTCCGTGGACGCGCTCGCAGGGCTCAAGCAGCGCGCAGCCCTGGCCCTCTTTGAACGGATGGGAACACGGTTCGGCGATTCAGCGTCGTCAGAGGAGGACCTGCGGGCATCAGCGGTTGAAGAGCTCTCGGCCGTCATAGATGAAGAACAGGTTCCCCTGTCTCCGGAAGAACGCCGTCGCCTCATTCGGGAAATCGCCGACGAGGTCATGGGTTTTGGTCCCCTCCAGCGACTGCTGGAGGATCCGTCCGTGACGGAAATCATGGTCAACAGGTTCGACCAGATCTATATCGAGCGCGGCGGGCACCTGCACCTCACAGGAGCGCAGTTCAGCTCTGACGACCACCTCCGTAAGGTAATCGAACGCATCGTCTCCAAGGTAGGCCGACGTATCGACGAATCTTCCCCACTGGTGGACGCCCGACTGGAGGACGGCTCACGTGTCAATGCGATCATTCCGCCCTTGGCCGTGAACGGCCCGTCGCTAACCATCCGGAAGTTCAGCCATGTACCCCTCACGGTCCGTAACCTCATCGAATGGGGCTCGCTGACGGTGGAGATGGCAGAACTGCTCAGCGCCTGCGTTAAGGCGCGGCTCAACGTCATCGTTTCCGGCGGCACGGGTACCGGCAAAACGACGCTGCTGAACGTTCTCTCCTCGTTTATCCCCGAAGACGACCGCATTGTCACCATCGAGGATGCCGTCGAACTGCAGTTGCAGCAGGAGCACGTGGTCCGGTTGGAAAGCAGGCCTCCCAACATTGAAGGCAAGGGCGCCGTCAATATCCGCGAGTTGGTGAGGAACTCCCTGCGCATGCGGCCCGACCGAATCATCGTTGGCGAAGTCCGTGGCGGCGAGTCGCTGGATATGCTCCAGGCCATGAACACTGGCCACGACGGCTCTCTGTCAACAGTGCACGCCAATTCGCCCAGAGATGCGATCGCCCGCCTGGAGACGCTGGTGCTGATGGCAGGGATGGATCTTCCATTGCGTGCCATCAGGGAGCAGGTGGCATCCGCTGTGGATCTGATCGTCCAGGTCACCAGGCTTCGCGATGGCAGCCGGCGCGTCACGCACGTGACGGAGGTCCAGGGCATGGAAGGGGAAATTGTCACCTTGCAGGACGTTTTCCTCTTTGATTATTCAGCCGGAATGGACCCGCAGGGCCGGTTCCTGGGCAAGCCTGCATCCACAGGAATCCGTCCCCGATTCCTCGACCGCTTCGCAGAAGTGGGCATCTCGGTTTCGCCGGCAGTATTTGGTGCAGACATGGCACCCTATGGGAGGCGGTAGCAATGGAGTCACCATTGCTACTGGCAACTGCCGTCGTCCTGTGTCTTGGCGCTTTGCTGGTTCTTTTCCTTGTAGTTCTCAGACCGACCAACGGGGCCATTCCGATGGCGCGGCGCCGACCGGAAGGGGTCCAGACAGCCACACCGCTGAGCAGGGTCTCCCATACGCTTGTTGGGGGCGTGGACAAAGCTCTTGGCAAATCGGGCGGACCATTCAACCGGGACCTGCTCTATAACGCCGGCGTCAAGCTGGGGCCGGCCGATTTCACTCTCCTGGTGGCGGTGGTCGCCCTGCTGTTGGGCTTCGTGGGCTCGCTTCTCACCAACCCGGTCCTGGGTGTTCTTCTCGGAGCGGCTTCGCCCTTTATTATCCGGTTGGTCCTGACGCTTCGAACGGACAAGAGACAGGGCAAGTTCGAGGGCCAGCTGATTGATACTCTCCAGATGCTCGTCGGAGGTCTCCGGGCCGGTCATAGCGTAATCCGTTCCATTGAGGCAGCCGGGCTGGAATCCGAAGCCCCCACCTCGGAGGAACTGCGCCGTATCGTCAACGAAACCCGCATCGGTAAGGACCTTGGCCTGGCCCTCGAGGAGACGGCCGACCGAATGGACAGCGAGGATTTCCGCTGGGTGGGCCAGGCGATCCAGATCAACCGGGAAGTCGGCGGGGATCTGGCAGAAGTGCTGGAGCAGGTTGCCGCCACTATCCGGGAGCGGACCGAGATCAAAGGCCAGGTGCGGTCGCTTAGCGCAGAGGGCAGGATCTCCGCCATCATCCTGATGGGCATGCCGGTGGCCGTTGCTGTAATGCTTTCGTTCGTAAACCCGACCTACATGAAGGTTTTCGTGGACGAACCGGCAGGAAACCTGATGATCGCGGTAAGTGCGGTCATGTTCGTCATCGGCGGTTTTTGGATGAGCCGCATCGTCAAGATTAAGTTCTAGGAGGACGCCATGACTCCCGTTGGTTGGCTGATCATTGCTGCGGTGGTACTTCCGCTTGCTTACTTCACCTATGTGCTGGCTACGTTGGACCACACCGGGGCCCTCGCCATCCGGACAAACCTCGGCCAGGGCTTCACGCAGAACGGATCCACAGCGGCGGCGCGGGCGCCCATGATGCTGGGCGTGGCCAAACGGCTGACGCCCGGGAGCTACGAGGCGAAACTGGACCGTTGGCTCGCGTTGGCGGGTCGTCCGGTATCGATGCCATTGGAAAAGCTTCTTGTGATCAAACCATTGCTTGCCCTGGTAGCGGCAGTCCTGGCCATTGTTATGTTCCGGAACGCTCCTTCACTCCAGAACGTCGCAACCGGCCTGTTTATCGCAGCCCTTGCCTACTTCGTCCCGGACCTGCTGGTCTACAACAGGGGCATCAAACGCCAGCAGGCCATACAGCTGGAACTGCCGAACACGCTGGACCAGATGCTGATCTCCGTCGAAGCGGGCCTCGGGTTCGAAGCGGCGATGGCCCGTGCCGGCCAGCATGGAGAGGGTCCCCTCGCCCAGGAGCTGACCCGAACGCTCCAGGACATGCAGGTGGGACGCCCCCGGCAGGAGGCCTACCAGGCGATGGCGGACCGCTCCTCCGTGGCGGAGCTGCGGAGCTTCGTCAGGGCAGTGGTACAGGCCGACAAGTACGGCATCGGGCTGGCCAGAGTCCTCCGTACGCAAGCCCAGCAGTCAAGGGTCCGGCGCAGGCAGAGGGCTGAAGAAAAGGCCATGAAGCTCCCGGTAAAGGTGTTGTTCCCTCTGATGCTCTTCATCTTCCCGGTGCTCTTCATCGTCCTCTTAGGGCCCGCAGCGCTCAGCATTTCAAGACTTCTCTTCTGACCTTCGTTGCCCCAGCGCCGCCAGGCGCCCTACAGACCGGACCCCCTCGGAACCCAGAACCGAGGGGGTCCATTTGTCGTGTCAGGCGTCCAACCCGACGTTGACGCAGGAAAAACGCGGTAAATATACAGCGTCGAAAGGCTTTCCGCAGGATGTGTCAAGGTATTGACACGGGCCGAAATCACGTTGCTAGCTTTGTATCAGAGCTGGTGAAGGACCAGCCCCCAACTCGCTCAGGAGTAAGAAATGCTCTCCCTGTACACGAAGTTCATGATCCGCCTCCGCGCAGAAAAGGGCGCCACCGCGGTGGAGTACGGAATCATGGTCGGCCTCATCGCCGTTGTCATCATCATTGCGGTGACCGCGCTCGGGACCAATCTCACAGACCTCTTCAATAACATCTCCGGCAAGGTCAAACCGCCGGCCGCCCCCGCCCCCGCCGCAACGTAACGACCACGGTCCTGGTTCGCGCAACCGCCCATGGACCACAAGGCCTTCCCGACCCTAACGGCGGCCTAATCTCGCTCACTAACAGCCCTAAGCTCGTGCACTAAGCAAACGAACCAAAGTCAATCGCCCGAAACGCAGGGGCCGAAGCGAAAACGCAGGATTTACCCAACTCGTGAAGCCTTTGCGCAGGAAGTTCCAAGATCCCGTCTTAAGTGCTTTTTTGCTTGCTAACTTCTTTTTAGAGCTGGTGACGGACCAGCCACCCCAACGACACTCGCTCAGGAGTAAAAATCATGCTTTCCCTCATCGCAACCCTCCAGACCCTCGGCTTCAACCTGCAGAACCGCCTCCGCAGCGAAAAGGGCGCCACCGCGGTTGAATACGGCATCATGGTCGGCCTCATCGCCGTCGTCATCATCATCGCCGTAACAGCGCTCGGCACGAACCTCACCGATCTCTTCAACAACATCTCAGGCTCGGTCAAGCCCAAGCCCGCGACCACATAGATAAGGCCATCCGATTGTCCGCTAACCCCGGACAACAGTCTTCCAAGGAGAGGAGGAGCAACAGGTGAAGAGCGGTTCCGAACGCGGCGCGGCCGCCGTCGAATTCTCTATCCTGTTGCCCCTCCTCTTGTTGTTGGTTCTTGGAACGGTCGAATTCGGCCGGGCCTACAACGCCCAGATCACCTTGACAAACGCCGCGCGGGACGGGGCCCGGGTGATGGCAATCTCCAACGATCCTGCCGCTGCCAGAACCGCCGCGAAGAACGCGGCAGCATCTGTTAGCACGAGCATTCCCAGCTCCGACATCACGCTCAGCAGCGAGGTATGCAGTGCTGGTAACCAAGTCACGCTCACCATTAATTACACCTTGGCCACCATCACCGGAATCGCGGGGCCGTTCCCCCTCCAAGGAAAAGGGGTCATGCTGTGCGGCGGATAGCGGCCAGAAACCCTGAGCGCGGGGCAGTCAGCGTCATCGTCGCCCTCCTCCTGGTAGCTCTGCTGGGCTTTGTGGCCATCGCCGTAGATGTGGGCGTCATCTATTCAGAGCGCGCCCAGCTTCAGAACGGCGCTGACGCTTCTGCTGTTGCGCTGGCCCAAAAGTGTGCCCGGGACTCTGCCAGCAGCCAATGTTCCACTACCTCCACACTGACCAGCGAGCTGGCCAGCAAGAACGCCTTGGACGGAATAAGCAAGGTTTACTCCGTCCAGCTCGACAAAACAGCCCGTAAGGTCTCCGTGACCACGGCTGCGAAGGAACCTGGCGGAGTGGAAAATTCAGTGTCCCTATTCTTCGCGAACGCCTTAGGTATCCCCTCCGCAGAAGTTGGAGCGCGTGGCTCGGCTGTGTGGGGCAGCGCCCGGGCCGGGCGCACCGCGTTTCCCCTCGCCTTTTCCGTATGCCAGGTAAAGGACAAGATCGACGGCGAGCTGCAGCGGCTCCAGGACCACGGCAAGAACGCCAATCCCGACTGCAATTACGGGCCATCGGGCGCCGCCGTGGAAGGCGGCTTCGGCTGGCTGGTCCAGGACCCCGGCAAGTGCGGCGGCTCCATCGACTTGGCCGTCAGTGAAGGCGGCAGCGACCCAGGCAACAACGCGCCCGCCAACTGTAGTGACACGTTGAACAAATGGGCCAGCGAAATCAGCGCCGGCCGCACGGTCACAGTCCTCCTGCCCATCTTCAACAAAGTAACCGGTACCGGTAACGGTGCCATCTATAGCATGGTGGCCTTCGCAGCGTTCGAGGTCACTGGCTGGAAGTTCAGCGGCGACAGCATCGCTCCCAACACTTTCCAGAACCGTGCCGGTTCGGCCCCCGGGGTCACCTCCTCCAACGAATGCCGGGGAGAGTGCCGCGGCATCATCGGCAAGTTCATCAAATACACGTCGTTGGCCGACGGTTATACCTTGGGCCCAGTGGACGAGTACGGCGCAACCATTGCACGGCCCGTCCTGTAAATCCAAAGAACAAGAACCTTCGTTAGGAGTAGAACGTGAAGTCTCGCATGCTCGCCGGAACTGCTGCGGTTGCCCTGGCGATCGTGGGAGCCATCCTGATCGTCGTATATGCACAAGGCGCCGACCAACGCGCGCTGGCCGGGACGCAACCTGTCGATGTCCTCGTGGTAAAGACCGCCATCCCTGCTGGCACTCCCGTCGAAGAAATGACGGCTTCGCTGGAGACCCAGAGTGTTCCGGCGGCGGGCAAGGCCACCTCGGCCCTATCCACCTTGGACGACAAAGCCGGCACTGTGGCCGCCGTGGACTTAATCCCAGGAGAGCAGCTTCTGGCCGAGCGCCTTGTCGCTCCGGAAGAAGCCAAGGAGAGCGGAGCCGTTGAAGTACCCGCCGGCATGCAAGAAGTCTCTTTCCAGCTCGAACCCCAGCGCATCGCCGGTGGCCGGATTGCCGTCGGTGATCGGGTGGGTATGTTCCTGTCATTCGAAGCGGGTGCTGATCCGGCAAACGAAAAGGACGCGACCACCCAGATGAGCATCCGCAAAGCCCTCGTCACCGCCGTCCAGCGCGCCCCGCAGGCAGCGAGTACGGAGGAAGCCGAGGACGGATCAAACCCCCAGGACACCACCCTTCCAGAGGGTTCCCTGATGCTCACGGTTGCCGTCAACGACATCGACGCCGGCAAGATCGTCTTTGCCTCGGAGTTCGGGCGGCTTTGGCTCACGAAGGAACCGCTGGACGCCAAGGACAACGGATCCCCTATCGAGCGCAAAGAAGTGATCTACAAGTGAGCCGCTTCGTCCTGCTTTCCCCCAACGTCGAGTTCGACCAGAAGCTGCGCGACGCCGTCTCGAACGGGATACGCGGCAGCGTCCAGACCATCGCCTCGGACATTCTCCCGGCCGGCCCCGTCGAACTGTTCTCGTTGCTGGACGAGGAACAGCCGGAGGTGCTTATCATTGGGCCGGATGTGCCCTACGAAGACGCCCTCACGTTCGCCAAGGTCTTCGACGTCCAGCTGCCCGAGCTCAGCGTGGTGCTGGTCAGTGACGATGACCCCGACCTGGTTCTACACGCCATGCGGGCCGGCATCCGCGATATCCTCAGCCCCCACGCAGAGGCTGCGGAAATCCGCGTACTGCTTGAGCGTGCCTGCCAGTCCTTCGCCACCCGCCACCGCAATCATGAGGAGCCGCCCGCGGAAAACGGCGGCAAGGGCCTGGTGATTGGGGTCTTCTCCCCCAAGGGCGGTGTTGGCAAGACCACCATCGCCACCAACATCGCCATCGGTCTGAGCCGGATCGCGCCCATGAGCGTGGTCATCGTTGACCTGGACCTCCAGTTCGGCGACGTCGCCTCGGGCCTGTACCTCGACCCCGAGCACACAGTCACAGACGCGGTCACGCCGGCAGCCAGCCAGGACTCCCTGGTGCTGAAAGCCTTCCTCACGGTGCACCCGGCCGGGATCTACGCCCTGTGCGCACCGCCCAACCCGGTGGACGCGGACCACATCACGCCCGAACACGTCACCCGCCTGCTGGAGCAGCTCTCCCAGGAGTTCCAGTACGTAGTGGTGGACACAGCCCCAGGAATGCAGGAAATCGGCCTGGCAGCCATGGAACAGTGCACCGATGCCGTTTGGGTCAGCGGCATGGACATACCCAGCCTCCGCGGCCTCCGGTCCGGCCTGGAAGTACTCCGGCAGCTCGAGATCATGCCCGAATCACGGCACGTGGTCCTTAATATGGCGGATGCAAAGTCCGGGCTCACCATCCAGGACGTTGAATCCACCATCGGCGCCCCGGTCGACGTGAGCATCCCCCGGTCTAAAGCCGTGGCCTTGTCTACCAACCGGGGCGTCCCTGTCCTCCAGGAATCCAAGCGGGACCCTGCCGTCAAGAGCCTCCGCCACCTGGTGGAACGCTTCAACCCGGCCTGGCGTACCCAGACCCAGCGGAAACTGCACCGAAGGGTGGTTATCAGATGAAACTCTCCGAACGGATCAATGCTGTCCAGGGCCGGAACAACCCAGCCCAGGACGGCAACAACCGCAATCAAAGCTCCGGCAAGGGCACAGCCCTGCTGGAATCGCCCCAGCCGTCCCCCGCGCCCGACGCGGCGACCGCTCCGGAGCCCAGCCGGGAATCCCGGTACGTCAGCCCCGCGCCGTCCGCAGCCAAGATCAAGCCTGCCGCGCCAAAAACTGCGCCTCCAGCGTCCGGCGGCGGCCCCCGGCCAGCGCCTAAGGCGCAGCCTGTGGATGTCTTCGCAGCGCTGAAACACCGGGCGGCCACCGCACTTTTCGAACGGATGGGCACGCGCTTTAACGACGCGGCTGCCACCGAACACGAGCTGCGCACCTCCGCCAAGGAAGAACTGATGCGCATCATCGATGCCGAACAGGTGCCATTGTCGCCGGAGGAACGCACCCGCCTCGTCCAGGATGTGGCCGACGATGTTCTGGGCTATGGCCCTCTCCAGCGTCTGTTGGACGACCCCGACGTCTCCGAAATCATGGTCAACCGCATGGACCAGATCTATGTTGAACGGAAGGGCAAGCTGACGCTATCCGATTCCCGCTTCAGCTCGGAAGAGCACCTCCGCAAGGTCATCGAGCGGATCGTATCCAAGGTGGGCCGCCGCATCGACGAATCGTCCCCGCTGGTGGATGCCCGCCTCGAAGACGGATCCCGTGTTAATGCGGTTATTCCGCCGTTGGCTGTGGGCGGTTCCTCGCTGACCATTCGTAAATTCAGCAAGACTCCCCTGACAGTCCAGAACCTCATCGATTTCGGCACCCTCACCCCCGAAATGGCTGAACTGCTTAACGCCTGCGTCAAGGCTAAGCTCAACATCATCGTCTCCGGTGGTACCGGTACGGGTAAGACCACCCTGCTCAACGTCCTCTCCTCCTTCCTGCCCCACGATGAGCGCATCGTCACGATCGAGGATGCCGTGGAATTGCAGATCCAGCAGGAACACGTGGTCCGGCTCGAGAGCCGGCCGCCCAACACCGAAGGCAAGGGCGAGGTGACCATCCGCGAGCTACTCCGGAACTCACTGCGTATGCGCCCCGACAGGATCGTGGTCGGTGAGGTCCGCGGCGGGGAGTCCCTGGACATGCTGCAGGCCATGAACACCGGCCACGACGGCTCCCTATCCACCGTGCACTCCAACTCACCGCGCGACGCCGTAGCCCGTCTGGAAACCCTCGTGCTCATGGCGGGCATGGACCTGCCCTTGCGCGCCATCCGGGAGCAGATAGCATCGGCCGTCAACCTCGTCGTACAGATTTCCCGGCTTCGCGACGGATCCCGACGGATCACCCACGTCACGGAAGTCCAAGGCATGGAAGGGGACATCGTGACCCTCCAGGACGCCTTCGTCTTCGACTACTCGGCCGGCGTGGACGGACATGGCCGTTTCCTTGGGAAGCCCGTGGCTACGGGTATCCGGCCTCGCTTCATCGACCGGTTCGAAGACATGGGCATCCATGTCTCGCCCGGCGTGTTCGCGGCTCCGCAGGCTCCGGCAGGCAGGTGACGGTAGCGCCATGACACTTGCCCTCGGAACCCTTAGTGTCCTGTTGGCGGTCGTCCTCTTGGGCTTCGCCGTGCTCGTGCCGGGCGCACCCGCGGTGCCGCTGGACCGCCGTCGTCCGTTTGAAACGGAGCCGCCGTCATTCCTCACCCGCTTTGCCGGCTCCGCTGTGCGGTCAATCGAACGGGTCTTGGAAGGGCGCACCGTCAAGGCCTTCTCCCAAGCGGACTTGGAGGAAGCGGGGCTGCGGCTTAGTCAGGCGGAATTCTTCCTGCTGATCGGCATCGGATCCGGAGTTGGCATGCTGGTTGGGCTCGTGACGGTTGGTCCACTGGTGGGACTCCTCTTGGCGCTGATGGC
The DNA here is from genome assembly GCF_044755045.1 of Pseudarthrobacter sp. NPDC092419. NCBI lineage: Bacteria > Bacillati > Actinomycetota > Actinomycetes > Micrococcales > Micrococcaceae > Pseudarthrobacter > Pseudarthrobacter sp. NPDC092419. Next base: position 106,045 of record NZ_JBIVQF010000007.1, on the reverse strand, counting down.
TCCTTTTGTGGGCAAGCTCGCGCTGGGGTTCCTTGCGGGCAAGCGCCGCGCAGCGTTCGACACCCAGCTGGGCGACACCCTCCAGTTGCTCTCCGGCGGCCTCCGCGCTGGCCACAGTATCCTACGCGCTATTGATGCCGCCGCTACCGAATCCCAGAAGCCTACTTCGGAGGAAATGCGCCGGGTCATCACGGAGACCAGCCTGGGCCGGGACCTGTTGTCCGCCCTGAATGACACAGCCGAGCGTATGAAGAACGAGGACTTTGTCTGGATTTCCCAGGCAATCCAGATCAACCGCGAGGTGGGCGGCAATCTCGCGGAAGTCCTGGACCAGGTTGGCGAAACCATCCGCGAGCGCAGCGAAATCAAGGGGCACATCAAGTCCCTTGCGGCGGAGGGAAAGTTTTCCGCCTACATCCTGATTGCCATGCCTTTCGGCATCGTGGCGATGCTGCTAGCCGTAAGCCCCAACTACATGAACTCCCTCTTTACCCACCCATTGGGCTGGGGCCTGATCGGGGCATCCTTCATCCTGATGATCATCGGTTCGCTGTGGATGCGCAAAATCATCGACCTGAAGTTCTGAGGCAGCCATGAGCATTGTTGTTCTCCTCGCCATTTTCCTTGTCTGCGTCCCGCTGGCAGGTCTGACCTGGTCCGTCCTCACCGTGGATAAGCCGGGGCGCACCGCGGCAAGCGAGCTGCTGGCACGCGGCGCCGCGCCCGTCGTCGTGGAAGACGTCACCTCACCCGGCCTTCTGGAAACCGTAGGCAGGCGCCTCACGCCGCCGACCTACGTTGCTTTTCTTGACCGGCTGCTTTCGCTGGCTGGACGGCCCGAGTCCATGCCGCTGGGAAAAGTGCTCGGTTCCAAACTTGGACTAGGCGTCATCGGCGCCACCCTGGGTTTGTATCTCACCATGACCGGCGGAACCCCCATGATGAAGTTCGCCGGCTTGTTCGTGGTGGTCCTGGGATACTTCATCCCCGACCTCCTGCTCTACAGCAAGGGTCAGGAGCGCCAGAAGACCATGCAACTAGAGTTGGCCAACACCCTGGACCAGATGCTTATTTCCGTCGAGGCCGGCCTCGGATTCGAGGGTGCGATGGCCCGTGCGGGAGCCAACGGCAAGGGCCCGCTGGCGGAGGAACTGGTACGCACCCTGCAGGACATGCAGGTCGGCCGCAGCCGCCGTGAGTCTTATCAAGCACTGGCGGACCGGACCAACATCCCCGAGCTGCGCAGCTTCGTTCAGGCCGTCATCCAGGCAGACACCTATGGCATTGCCATCAGTCAGGTCCTGCGGATCCAGGCCAAGGTGATGCGTGTCAAACGCCGCCAGCGCGCGGAGGAAAAGGCCATGAAGCTGCCCGTCATGATCCTCTTTCCGCTGCTGTTCTTCATCTTCCCTGTGCTCTTCATTGCCATCCTGGGCCCGGCGGTGGTCAACACCGTCATCACGTTCAGCGGGCAGTGAGCCACAAACCTACGGCAACCCTCAAGGTTTCCACAGGATCACCCGAATTCACCACCTCAACAGAACTGCAGGAAGTAGCCTTGAACCATGTACAGCCCAGATCCCGGCGCCACCAGCGAGGAGAGCAGCACAGCCGCTGCTTTCCCGTCGTGGGTGCCTCCGGTTGCGGAACCCGCACCGTCACTGGAGGCGGTGGATCTCTTGCCGCTCGTTAACGTGGCCGTACTGGACGATCTGGAAGCAGAACTCGCCGGACCCGCCCTGGCCAAGCGCTTCGCGCAGGACTACGCGGACATGTGGGACCAGCGGTACACGCGGCTCGCGTCGGCCGTGGAACGCCAGGACGTAGCAGCCTGCCTCGACGCCGCCATCAGCCTGAAGATCACCTCCGCCATGCTGGGCGGCGAGCGGCTCTCCAAGCTGGCCGAACTCCTCGAAAATGTCGTCCGGCAGGGCGATTTCGGACAGGGACGGCTCCTCATGGAGCGGGTGGCCATCGATGGCAGCCAGACCGTGTCCGAGCTCCAGTCCACCTATATCGTGGCCGGCGGACAGGACCTGGAACACAGGTAGGGACTCGCGGTAATTACACTGCGTCGGTCCTGGCCGGCGCCAGCCGGTAGCCCACGCCACGAACAGTCTGCAGCCACCGCGGTGAATGCTGGTTTTCTTTCAGCTTTCTCCTCAGGTTGCCCACGTGAACCTCCACCGCCCGCTCATCCGCTTCGCTGATGTACGTGTCCTGATCGTAGAACTCCCCGCGGACCGCCCGGACTAAGTCCGCCCGGCTGCACACGGCCCCGCGGCCACGCAACAGAACGTGGAGCAGGTCGAATTCGCTCCTGGTCAGGTTCAGGGGCTCGCCCTGCACTTCCACGGTACGCGTCCGGTAGTTAAGGACCAGCCCATTGTGCCGGAACACGGCTGGGTCCTCCCTGGGAGCCGCTGCCGGGGTAGCGGGCACGGCCGCGGCTGTGCTGACCTCATGACGGGGCCTGCGCAGCATCGCCGCGACCCGTGCACGGAGTTCCCTCGGCCGGAACGGCTTGGCGATGTAGTCATCGGCGCCGGCGTTGAGGGCAGAAAGCAGATCCGGTTCTTCGGTCCGGCCCGTCAGCATGACCACATAAGCGTCGCTGAAGTGGCGGATTCGGCGCAGAACCTCAAATCCGTCGATATCCGGCAGGCCCACGTCGAGCGTAACAACGTGGGCGTCCTTTTCCCGGACCACCTCGACACCGGCTTTGCCATCGGATGCTGTGTGGACTTCGAAACCGGCTTGACTCAATACCCCTTCGAGGAGGTTGCGCACATCCGCGTCGTCTTCAATTACTACAGCTACACCTAGATCATCCATCTGCTATCCCCATGCAAGGCAAACATGTCCCCCTCACCAGCCCAGCGCCGGTGACATGCTGCTCTTACCCTTTATACGCTACTAGTAAGCAGGCCTGATGACATCAGAGGGAAGATTGATTAGAAAAAGTCAATTACCATGACAGTGGATGTGTAATACGAACCGAGAAGATGGGGCTTGGTGAAGATGGGGATCGTGGAACCGCCGTGCGCGGAATTTTGTAGCTGGCAGGACTATATGCGGGGCCTGAACCGCGTTCATGGCTGAGTCGTATTTCCAGCGTGGACCGGGCCGTTTCTTCCGCGAGATAGGACTTCGTGGGCAGACCGCCTTGTGCCAACTGCCGCTCACATTGATCGTGACGGCGCTGGCTATAGCTACTCCCTTTGCCTGGCCCACCCTGCTCTCCAACCCGCTTTACATTGCCGGCGTACTCCTCCATATGCTTTTATTCCTGGCGAGCTTTGCCGTCCCATGGGAACGCCTGCCGCATAGGCCTTACCTGCTCATTCCTATACTTGATTTTCTGGCTATTGGACTGATGCGCAACGGAGCGATGCCCCTCCTGCCCGGGCTTGCCGTGCTGGTGGTTTTCCCGGTCATCTGGCTCTCCGCCTCTGGAATGATCACCCGCACCAGCCTGGTCCTCAGTTTTATCGGTCCACTGCTGATCATGGTGCCCAGCCTGCTTCTGAAGTTTCCGGCCGTCACTGCCACGGACATCACTTCCGCCATCCTGTTTCCCCTCATGATGCTGGCCGTGTCGCTGGCAATCCGCTTCGCAAGCATTAACCTCCGGATGCAGCAGCGCGAGCTCGCCCAGAAGGACGCGAAACTACGGGAACTCCTGGACGCCAGCAACAAACGCGAACGGCTGCTTCAGACGGTCCTAGACGCCACCGACGTCGGGATTATCGCCGTCGACCCCCAGGGCCGGCACCTGCTGACCAACGACCGGCAGCGGCTGTTCCATGAACTGGTGGCCCAGACGGAAGACCCGCAGAACCAGGAACGCCAGGCGATCTACGCCTTGGACAAACGCACGCCCCTGTCCCGGCACAAACACCCCCTGCAGCGCGCCATTGCCGGCGAATCCTTTTCCGATTACTTGGTCTGGATCGGCGAAGACGGAGACCAGCGCGCCATCTCCACCGCAGCCCGTCCCCTGATTTCGGACAACGGGAACCGCACTGGCGCCGTAGTTGTTTACAGTGACGTGACCAATCTCGTGGAGGCCTTGGCGGCAAACGAAGAACTCGTGTCCAATGTTTCCCATGAATTCCGGAGCCCGCTCAATTCCATCCTCGGCAACATTGACCTGATCCTGGAAGACCCCAGCCTTGCTGCCGACCTGGTCCAGCGGCTCACGGTGATCCAGCGGAACTCCGAACGCCTGCTGGCCCTCGTTTCGGACCTCACCGCCTCTGCCTCGGCCGCACTCAATGTGCACCCTAAGCGGACGGACCTGGCCAGTCTGGTGGAGACCAGCGTGGGTTCAGCCCGGACGCAGGCAGAGCGGGCGAACATACGGCTGACCGCAGATGTCCCTTCCCCGCTGTGGGCCTACGCGGATCCGCTGCGGATCGGGCAGGCGCTGGACAACCTGGTGTCGAACGCCATCAAGTACTCCCCCGGCGGCGGCCAGGTCAGCATCAGCGCCTGGGCCAGCGACGAGTGGATCCGGCTCAGCGTCAGCGACACGGGCATGGGTATGAGCAGTGAAGACGCCGCCAAGGTGTTCAAACGGTTCTTCCGGACAGAGACGGCGCGGAACTCCTCGATTTCCGGCGCAGGCCTGGGGCTGTCCATCACCAAGATGATCGTGGAACGCCACGGCGGCACCATCTCCTGCCAGAGCGGCAAGGGCCAGGGCAGCACGTTCACCCTGACGCTGCCAGCAGACGGCCCGCCGCCGTCGTTCTAGAACCGATTACTCCCGCAGCGCCCGGGTCAGCTCGGCGCGGGCCAGGAGTTCGCCGTCTGACGGGTATGCCACTTCCTCCAGCACGAGCGGGTGAGGGGCTGCCAGGACGGACTTCGCGTCCCGTTTTTGCGCCAGGAGCCGGTCATACAACCAACCCGGCTCCACAGCGCCCTCCCCCACGTACAGCGCGGAACCGATCAGCGCCCGCACCATGTTGTGGCAGAAGGCGTCCGCCTGAACGGTAGCAACGATCACCCCGTCCTCGCTGCGCCGGAACTCAAATCGCTGCAGTTCCCGGACCGTGGTGGCCCCCTCACGCGGTTTACAGAAGGACAGGAAATTCTGCAGGCCCAGCAGCTTGGCCGCGCCCTCGTTGAGCAGTGACACGTCCAACGGGTTCTTGTGCCACAGCGTGAAGTACCGCTCCAGCGGGTCCCAGAGCGCCGGACCGTCTGCGATCCGGTAGCTGTAGCGGCGCCACAGAGCCGAGAACCGCGCGTCGAATCCAACAGGCGCCGGCGCGGCGCTGTGCACCTCGACCGCGCCGGTGAGGTCACCCAGGATGCGGCTCAGCGCGCCGCGGAGCCGACGGAGAAGCGCGACGGCGGGGTCCAGTTCATGCCCGCGCGGCAGTCCCAGCCACTCGGCCTCGCTGAGGTCCAGATGGACCACCTGGCCACGTGCATGGACGCCGGCATCCGTGCGGCCGGCGACGGTTACACGCACGGGCCGGCGCACCAGCAGCTCCAGCGCCTCCTCAAGGACCCCCTGGACGGTCCGCCGGCCAGGCTGCAGGGCCCACCCGCTGAAGGGGCCGCCGTCGTACGAAAGATCAAGCCGGATACGCAAAAACCCGCCGCCCCCTGATACGGGGGCCGCGGGTTTTTGGTGGTTCATAGACTCAAGTCTATGCGAAGCGGACAGCGAATTACTTCGCGTCCTTCTCCTCGGCAGCGGGTGCTTCGGCAGCTTCCTCAGCGGCAGGAGCCTCTTCGGTTGCGGTCTCTTCAGCAGCAGTTTCCTCAGCGGCAGGAGCTTCGGCAGCTTCGGTCTCAACAACCTCGGCCTCGGGAGCTTCCTCGGCAGCCGGAGCAGCCTTGTCTGCATCGCGCTTGGCAGCTGCGGTTGCTTCAGCAACTACGGCCTGCTTGGCGGAAACGGGCTCCAGCACCAGTTCGATAACAGCCATGGGAGCGTTGTCGCCCTTGCGGTTGCCGATCTTGGTGATGCGGGTGTAGCCGCCGTCGCGGTTCTCCACTGCCTGTGCGATATCGGTGAACAGCTCGTGGACGACGCCCTTGTTGCTGATCAGGCCGAGAACGCGGCGGCGGGAAGCGAGGTCGCCACGCTTGGCGAAGGTCACCAGGCGCTCAGCGTACGGCTTCAGGCGCTTGGCCTTGGTCACCGTGGTGGTGATCCGCTTGTGCTCGAACAGTGCTGCTGCCAGGTTCGCGAGCATGAGGCGCTCGTGAGCCGGGCCGCCTCCGAGGCGCGGACCCTTAGTGGGGGTAGGCATAATTGTTTCTCCTCATATGGAAGCCGTGGGCTGCACTCCGTGGTGCTGCCCGGCGGCCAGGATCTGGTTTAGAGTTCGTCGTCGCCGAAGGCGGCGTCGTCCTCTTCGATTGCTGCGGCGCGTGCTGCGAGGTCAAAACCGGGAGGCGAGTCCTTGAGGGACAGGCCCAGTTCAACCAGCTTTGCCTTGACCTCGTCAATGGACTTCGCACCGAAGTTGCGGATGTCCATCAGGTCAGCCTCGGAGCGGGCAACGAGTTCACCCACGGTGTGGATGCCCTCACGCTTGAGGCAGTTGTAGGACCGGACGGTGAGGTCCAGATCCTCGATCGGCAGTGCCATGTCGGCTGCCAGGGCAGCGTCCGTCGGCGACGGGCCGATCTCGATACCTTCAGCTGCGGTGTTCAGCTCACGGGCCAGACCGAACAGTTCCACCAGGGTGGTGCCTGCGGAAGCCACGGCGTCGCGCGGGGCGATGGCCGGCTTGGTCTCGACGTCGACAATCAGCTTGTCGAAGTCGGTGCGCTGCTCGACACGGGTTGCTTCCACGCGGAAAGTAACCTTCAGCACCGGCGAGTAGATGGAGTCGACCGGAATACGGCCGATCTCTGCATCGCCGGACTTGTTCTGAGCTGCCGAAACGTAGCCGCGGCCGCGCTCGATGGTCAGTTCGAGTTCGAACTTGCCCTTCGAGTTCAGCGTGGCAATGTGCAGATCCGGGTTGTGGAATTCGACGCCGGCCGGCGGAGCAATGTCCGCGGCGGTGACGACTCCGGGGCCCTGCTTGCGCAGGTAGGCAACAACCGGCTCATCGTGCTCGGAGGAAACCGACAGGCTCTTGATGTTCAGGATGATCTCAGTGACATCTTCCTTGACACCCGGAACCGTGGTGAACTCGTGCAGCACGCCATCGATCCGGATGCTGGTTACAGCGGCACCGGGGATGGAGGAGAGCAGGGTACGGCGGAGGGAGTTTCCAAGGGTGTAGCCGAAGCCCGGTTCCAGCGGTTCAATGATGAAACGCGAGCGGTTTTCGGAGACGACCTCTTCGGAGAGGGTGGGGCGCTGTGCAATGAGCACTTAGGTTTCCTTTCGGCGAGCATCCGCTATATGACGCAACACAGGTGGTGGAAATTCGGTCTGAAGACTTAACGCGCTGGGCTTGCCCGGTCCATCGCTGGTCCGGGCAAGCTCAAACAGCGCTGGAAACCTTAGACGCGGCGGCGCTTGGGCGGACGGCAGCCGTTGTGTGCTGCGGGGGTGACGTCCTGGATGGAGCCAACCTCGAGGCCAGCGGCCTGCAGCGAACGGATTGCGGTCTCGCGGCCGGAGCCCGGTCCCTTGACGAAAACGTCAACCTTGCGCATGCCGTGCTCCTGGGCACGCTTTGCAGCAGCTTCGGCAGCCATCTGTGCTGCGAAGGGGGTGGACTTACGCGAGCCCTTGAAGCCAACCTCACCGGAGGAAGCCCAGGAGATCACAGCACCGGTCGGGTCCGTGATGGACACGATGGTGTTGTTGAACGTGCTCTTGATGTGCGCCTGGCCCAGCGCGATATTCTTCTTGTCCTTCTTACGCGGCTTGCGAACCGCGCCACGAGTCTTCGGGGGCATTTTTTCTCCTACAGAAAGTTATTGGGGAAAGCTCCGTCAAAAATCCCGGACGGGATTTTAACGAGCCTTCTTCTTGCCGGCGACGGTACGCTTCGGGCCCTTGCGGGTACGTGCGTTGGTCTTCGTACGCTGACCGCGTACGGGCAGGCCCTTGCGGTGGCGCAGGCCTTCGTAGCTGCCGATTTCAACCTTGCGGCGGATGTCGGCTGCTACTTCGCGGCGAAGGTCACCCTCAACCTTGTAGTTGCCTTCAATGTAGTCACGCAGCTCAACCAGCTGTGCATCGGTGAGGTCCTTAACGCGGACGTCAGCGCTGATGCCAGTGGCAGCCAGGGTTTCGTGTGCACGGGTCTTGCCCACGCCGTAGATGTAAGTAAGCGCAATTTCCAGCCGCTTTTCGCGGGGAATGTCTACGCCAGCGAGACGAGCCATAGTGGCAGTACTCCTTGATAAACCGGAGGTCGTAGGCAGTACACCCGCACATTCCGTACGGCCCCAGCCTCCGACCGGGGGTTAGCTGTCCGGACTCGTTAGAGCTTGGTGTTCCAGATCAGCTTGTGCTGCCTTTATTTACTTGCGTGGGTTAGCAACCCAGGATTTCCTTCAGAGAAGGAAATTAGCCCTGGCGCTGCTTGTGGCGCGGGTTCTCGCAGATCACCATGACCCGGCCATTACGGCGGATCACTTTGCACTTTTCGCAGATCTGCTTGACGCTCGGCTTGACCTTCATGGCATTCCTTTGCGTGTAACAGTTGGTCAGCTGGAGCAGCGGCCGGCTTGCGCTGGCGCCGCCCAGCAATTTACTTGTAGCGGTAGACGATACGACCACGGGTGAGGTCGTACGGGCTCAGCTCCACCACTACGCGGTCCTCCGGAAGGATTCGAATGTAGTGCTGACGCATCTTTCCAGAGATGTGTGCCAGGACGATGTGCTTGTTGGTGAGCTCAACGCGAAACATCGCGTTAGGCAGCGCCTCGGTCACAACGCCTTCGATCTCAATGACCCCGTCCTTCTTGGCCATACCCTCCGCTAACTGTTGTTGCCGCAGCCCTGCCGGATTGCACCGGGCATGGCCACGAACGTTTTTGTTGGATCGATTGCCGGTTCCGGAGCCCAAAAGGGCGCGGCGGTCCAGACAACCAACAAACAACACTACCCTGTCCGGCCGGAAATGAGAAATTGGCAATCATAACCTAAACACTGCGGTACGCACCATATTCTCCCGCGGCAGTGTGCACGGCTTCAGCGCGCGCCACCCCGTCCAGGACCGCGGAACGTACGACGTCGGCTGCCGCACTTTGCAGGGTGATCATGCCAAGGCGGCGGGCAGCTTCATCGGCACCGCCGAGTGCCACCGCCCCGGTCGCCAGGCAGAAGACGGTATCCCCGTCCGCCAGCGTGTGGCTTGGGTTGAGCGCCCTTGCGATCCCGGCGTGCGAGGCGGAAGCCGTTCTCTTGCATTCGGCGACGTCCAGGGCGGCGTTGGTGGCGACAACGACAAGAGTGGTGTTGAGCGGGGCACCGCGGCCGGGCTCAGGCTGCTGGGCGGTCGCGTCGAACGGCAGGCCGAGCGCGTTCACCACAGCAAGTGCCCCCACGACAATGCCGTCCTCCAACGTGACGGAGGCCGCGCCGATTCCGCCTTTAAACCGACCCCTCCCTATGAGAGCACCGGTGCCGGCACCGACATTTCCGCGGGCTACCTCATGCCCTTCCCCTTGCGAAGCGGCGGCGGCCGTGGCCGCATAGCCCATGTCCGGCGTCGGGCGCGCCGAGAAGTCCCCGCCCCTGCCGAGGTCGAAGATCGCGGCCGCCGGGACGATCGGCACCACTCCCCCGGGGACGGCAAAACCCCGACCCTGTTCCTCGCACCAGCGCTGCGCTCCCGCTGCTGCCGCAAGGCCGTAAGCGCTGCCTCCGGTGAGAACGACGGCGTCCACCTGGCTGACCAGGGTGGTGGGATCGAGCGCATCGGTCTCGTGCGTGGCGGGCCCGCCGCCCTGCACGTCCACGGAGCCCACCGTCCCCGGCGGTGGGAGGACCACCGTCACGCCGGTCAGCCAGCCGCCGTCGGACTTCTGCTCATGGCCCACCCGGATCCCCGGCACGTCAGTGATAGCTCCCGCCGCTCCCATGCCACCTATTCTCCCCCCACTCCCCAACTAGGTCGCGACCCAGTTGGGAAGGGGCAGAACGATCGGTGAACGTGGAGGGAAGGCTCGGCCAATACTCGGCGAAGCGGCCGGTATTCCGGCTTTGCGACTGAAGGAATGTGGTGAAGTGAGAACCGACTCCCCTCCCGCCGGCCTGAAGCCAGGCCCATTCCGTGAGAGATCCATGACTATTCACCTCTCGGAGACCAGCACCGCCGCGCCGCCCGCACCGGACGCTGCTGCGCCAGGCCCCGTCCCCCACAAGCGCTGGTCGGCCCGGTCCCGCCGGGATTTCGGTGTCTTCCTTGCCCTGGCGCTGCCTAACCTCGCACTGATCGGGACGTTCACCTACCTCCCGCTGCTCAACAACATCTACTACTCCACGCTGGACTGGACGCTGGGCTCAGCCTCAGCCGTAGTGGTGGGCCTGGACAACTACCTGACCTTCTTCACCAGCCCTGATGCGGCCAACGTCCTGGGCACCACAGCAGTGTTTACGCTGTTGACGGTGGGCGGATCCATGGTGCTGGGACTGCTGGTGGCACTCGCCCTTAACAGGAAGGTCCGGGGGACGACCTTTGCCCGGGCCGCGGTCTTTGCGCCCTACGTCCTTTCGGGCGTGGGCGTCGGCCTGGTGTGGCTCTTCATCTTCGACCCCGGCTACGGAGTGCTTGCATGGCTGCTGCGCGGCCTGGGGCAGCAGAGTCCGCAGTGGATCAACGATCCACAGCTCTCGCTGGCCATGGTGATCATCGTCTACGTGTGGAAGAACCTCGGCTACTGCGCGGTGGTATTCCTCGCGGGGCTCCAGTCGCTGCCGAAGGACGTCATGGAGGCCGCCGCCCTGGACGGCGCCGGAAACATGCGGCGCTTCCTGAGCATTTCGCTGCCGCTCCTCTCGCCCACCACGTTCTTCCTCCTCATCACCACGATGCTTAGTTCCCTGCAGGCCTTTGACCTCATTCGGATAATGACACCGCTGGGAGCCGGTACCAGCACCCTTATTTACGAGGCGTACCTCCAGGCCTTCGGCGCCTACAACCGGGCCGGATATTCAGCAGCCATCTCCGTGGTGCTGTTCGCCATCCTGCTGGTAATCACAGTCCTGCAGCTCCGTTTCGTGGAGCGGAAGGTGCATTATTCATGAGCATCGCAACCAGTCCCCGGCCACAGGGAACGCACGACGGCGGCGCCTCCGGCGTGCCGGCCGGCCCGTTTTCCTGGGCGAACCTGGCCCGGACGCTGGCCGGCGGGTACCTTCCGCTGGCGGCAGCCACCCTCGTGGTCTTCCTCCCGCTGCTGTGGATGGTGCTCAGCTCCTTCAAGCAGCCGGGCGAAATCGTAACCCTGGACCTCAGGGTGCTGCCGGAATCGCTTAACCCGGAGAACTACCGGGTGGCCATGACCACGGTCCCCTTTGGGCAGTTCTTCCTCAACAGCACCCTGGTCACCCTCATCGGCTCCACCATCAAAGTGGTGCTTGCCGTCCTGACCGCGTACGCCCTGGTGTTCGTGCGGTTCCCGGCCAAGAAGCTGATCTTCGTCCTGATCCTGGTGGCGCTGATGGTTCCGCCGCAAGTATCGATCCTGCCGAACTACATCCTGATCGCGGGCCTCGGCGGCAAGAACACCCTGTGGGGGATTATCCTTCCGGGGCTCGGCACGGCATTCGGCACCTTCCTGCTGCGCCAGCATTTCCTCACCCTTCCCGGCTCCATCCTCGAAGCGGCCGAAATCGACGGTGCCGGGCATTGGCGCCGGCTGTGGCAGGTGGTGGTGCCGGTATCGCTGCCGTCCATCGCCACCGTTGCCCTGGTTACCGTGGTCAGCGAGTGGAACGAATACATCTGGCCGCTGATCATCACGGACCGGCCCGAAAGCATGACCCTGCCAGTGGGCCTCACGCTCCTGCAGAACTCCGAAGGCAACGGCGCCGGCTGGGGCATCATGATGGCCGGCGCGGTACTGGTGATCCTGCCCATCCTCGTCGTCTTTGCCATGCTGCAGCGCTACATCGTGGCAGGCCTGACCCAGGGAAGCGTCACCGGCTGACCTAACCAGCCGACCGCCATCGTACGTAAATCTTTCTCCCCTCCACCGCATCAAGAAACGGGCGCGGCTGCGCTACAGCACACTGTCCCGGTCCACAGAAAGGCATTACCTTGGCAGCAAACCCAGTAATCCCTGCGCTTGGCCGCAGGCTCTTCCTCTCCCTGGCGGGCGCAGGAACGGGAGTCGCCGCATTGACCGCCTGTGGCGGCCCCTCCACCGGCGGGAACTCGTCAACAACGGCCGCAGACCTGGATTTCAAGGATGTGAAGCCCGCGGCGACCATCGACTTCTGGTCCAACCACCCCGGTAAGTCGCAGGACGTAGAAAAGGCCATGATCTCGAAGTTCCAGGAGAAATACCCGGACATCAAGGTCAACCTCGTGACCGCAGGAGCCAACTACGAGGAAATCGCCCAGAAGTTCCAGACGGCACAGGCGGCGAAATCAGGCCTGCCTGCACTGGTGGTCCTCTCAGACGTCTGGTGGTTCCGCTACTACCTGAACGACAGCATCATTCCGCTGGACTCACTCATCAGCCAACTGAACGTTCCTTTGGACGATTTCCGTACGTCACTGGTCAACGACTACAAGTACGACGGCAAGCAGTGGGCGCTGCCCTACGGCCGTTCCACCCCGCTCTTCTACTACAACAAGGACCACTTCAAGGCCGCAGGCCTGCCGGACAGGGCGCCGGCGACCTGGCAGGAATTCGCCGAGTGGGCGCCCAAGCTCAAGGCCGCCTCCGGCGCGCAGTACGCGTTCATGCACCCGGCCCTGGCGGGCTACGCCGGCTGGACGCTGCAGAACAATCTCTGGGGCGAAGGAGGCGCGTGGTCCAAGGACTGGGACATCACCTGCGATTCGGCGGAATCCGTTGCCGCCCTCCAGGAAGTCCAGGACTCGGTCTACAAGGACAGCTGGGCCGGGGTCTCGTCCAAGGACTCCGCGGATGACTTCGCGGCCGGCCTCGCTTCCGCCACCGTGTCCTCCACTGGGTCGCTGATCGGCATCCTCAAATCCGCGTCCTTCAACGTGGGCGTGGGATTCCTGCCGGGCGGCTCCAAGGCCAAGACGGAGGTCTGCCCCACAGGCGGCGCCGGCCTGGGGATACCCAGTGGCGTGACCCGCGAGGAGCAGTTGGCGGCTGCCATGTTCCTGCAGTTCGTGACGGAGCCGGAGAACACCGCTGAGTTCTCTGCGGCTACCGGTTACATGCCCACCCGCAAGTCAGCCGATATGACCGCGGTCCTGGCCAAGACGCCGCAGATCAAGACCGCCATGGACCAGCTGGCCGTCACCCGGGTCCAGGACAACGCCAGGGCCTTCCTTCCCGGCGCTGACCAGGAGATGGCCAAGGCAGCGGCTAAGATCCTGACCCAGAAGGCCAATGTCAAAGCGACCATGACCGAACTGAAGACTACGCTCGAAGGCCTCTACACCAAGGACGTCAAGCCCAAGCTGAAGGCCTAGTCCTCCTGATACGCAAAATCCCTGGCCGCCACCGTAGTGGGTGGCCGCCAGGGATTATTCAGATCCGGACGTCCGCTACGGTTTCGGACTTCCGCACCCCGGGATCGAGGGGCGCATGTCCGAAACCGTAGCGGGCATCGACAAGCGGCGCGGACCTTACGGGATCGGTACCGGGGTGACGCCGAGGGGCACCAAGTGCTCCGCACCGCCGTCGGGCGCTGAAAGCACCCAGATGCCCTTTTCGTGGACTGCGACGGAGTGCTCCCACTGGCAGGAACGCTTGCCGTCCGTGGTGACCACGGTCCAGTCGTCCTCCAGGACGGCCGTTTCGATGCCGCCGAGCACCAGCATGGGCTCAATTGCCAGGCAGAGGCCGGGCTTGATCTTGGGGCCGCGGTGGCTGGTGCGGTAGTTCAGGACGTCCGGCGCCATGTGCATTTCGGAGCCAATGCCATGGCCCACGTAGTCTTCGAGGATGCCCAGGGGCTTGCCCGGAACTGACGAGACATAGTCGTCGATGGCGGCGCCGATGTCGCCTACGTGCGTGCCGGTAGCCAGTGCGGCTATCCCACGCCACATCGCCGCGCGCGTCACGTCCGAAAGGCGCTGGTCCTCAGGGCTGGCCGTGCCCACGATGACGGTCCGCGCCGAATCGGAATGCCAGCCGTTAACGATCGCGCCGCCGTCGATGGAGATGATGTCGCCATCCTCCAGGACTCGGCTGCCGGGAATCCCGTGCACCACTTCCTCATTAACGGAGGTGCAGATCGTTGCGGGAAAGCCGTGGTACCCAAGGAAGTTTGACTTCGCGCCCGCCTCGTTGAGAACAGCGGCGAAGACGTCGTCCAGGTGCTTGGTGGTGACCCCCGGCACGGCGGCTGCCACGGCAGCGTCCAGGGCACGGCTCAGCACCAGTCCGGCTTCGTGCATGGTGCGCATCTGCTCGTTCGTCTTGTACTCGATGCGGGGCTGGCCAAACGCCATGGTGTGTCCTTTCAAATGGCTGAGGCTCCTCCCTTGATCGGGGAGGAGCCTCAATGTCCGGTGGCCTGGATCAGGCTGCCTGTGCTGCCTTGATGGCCTGCATGACGCGGTCCGTCACTTCGTCGATGGCGCCGATGCCGTCGACCTGGGTCAGGATGCCGCGTTCGGCGTACTTGGCTACCACGGCTTCAGTCTGCTCGTGGTAGAGGTCAAGGCGGTGGCGGATGACGGCCTCATTGTCGTCGCTCCGGCCGGTTTCCTTGGCACGGCCCAGGAGGCGGCTTACCAGTTCCTCATCATCGGCGGTGAGCTGCAGGACGACGTCCAGCTTCTCCTGTCCCTCCGCGAGGATCTGGTCCAGGTAGTCCACCTGCGCGGTGGTCCGGGGGTAGCCGTCCAGAAGGAAGCCGCTCTCGACGTCAGACTCGCCCAGGCGGTCGCGGACCATCTTGTTGGTCACGCTGTCCGGAACGAAGTCGCCGGCGTCCATGTACTTCTTGGCCTCGATGCCAAGCGGGGTCTCACCCTTGACGTTGGCCCGGAAAATATCCCCGGTGGAAATCGGCACGACGCCGAGGCGCTCCGAAATCCGTTCCGCCTGCGTTCCCTTGCCGGAACCGGGAGGTCCAATAATCAGCATTCTCGTCATCGCAAAAGCCCTTCGTAGTGACGTTGTTGTAGCTGCGCATCAATCTGCTTGACGGTTTCCAGACCAACGCCCACCATGATCAGGATCGAGGTGCCACCGAACGGGAAGTTCTGGTTTGCGTTGATCAGCACCAGTGCCACCAGCGGTATCAGCGCCACGAAGCCCAGGTAGAGGGCGCCGGGGAGCGTGATACGGGAGAGCACGTACTGCAGGTAGTCAGCGGTCGGTTTCCCGGCGCGGATACCCGGAATGAAACCGCCGTACTTCTTCATGTTGTCCGAGACCTCTTCAGGGTTGAAGGTGATCGCGACGTAGAAGTAGGTAAAGAACACGATCATGGCGAAGTACAGAACCATGTAGATCGGCTGGTCACCGCGGACCAGGTTGTTGTTGATCCATTCGACCCACGGCTGCATCTGCTCGCCGGCCTGCGGCTGGTTGAACTGCGAGATCAACCCGGGCAGGTAGAGCATGGAGGAGGCGAAGATCACCGGGATAACACCGGCCATGTTGACCTTGATGGGGATGTAGGTGCTGGTTCCGCCGACGGTCCGGCGGCCAATCATCCGCTTGGCATACTGCACAGGAACGCGTCGCTGCGACTGTTCCACGAAGACCACCAGTGCCACCGTCAGCAGGCCGATGCCCAGGACGATGAAGAAAGTCCCCGGGCCCTGCGAGGTCCAGATCGCGCCCAGCGAGGTGGGGAACGTGGCAGCAATGGAGGTAAAGATGAGCAGCGACATACCGTTGCCCACGCCCTTCTCCGTGACCAGTTCGCCCATCCACATGATGAGGCCGGTGCCCGCGGTCAGCGTGATGATGAGCAGAATGGTGGTGACCACGCTGTCATTGGGGATGATGGGCAATGCACAGCCGGGCAGGAGCTGCCCTGAACGGGCCAGCGATACCAGGGTGGTGGCGTTCAGCAGGCCCAGTGCAATGGTGAGGTAGCGCGTGTACTGGGTGAGTTTGGACTGACCCGCCGCGCCTTCCTCGTACAGCTCCTGGAAGCGGGGAATGACCACCCGGAGGAGCTGCACGATGATGCTGGCCGTGATGTACGGCATGATGCCCAGGGCAAAGATCGACACCTGCAGCAGGGCCCCGCCGCTGAACAGGTTTACGAGCTGGTACAGCCCGCCTGCCGTTTGACCGTTCTGCAAGCATTGCTGGACATTCTGGTAGTCCACACCAGGCGAGGGAATGAAGGCGCCCAAGCGGAAGATGGTGATGATTCCCAGCGTGAACAACAACTTGCGTCGCAGATCAGGCGTGCGAAAGGCCCGGCCAAATGCGCTAAGCAAGCGTCCTCCTGTGGTGTGAAGAAGAGTGATGTGATCGGGATCTATAAATCCCAACAACCGAGTCTAACCGTTGCATGCGCCATGCGAACAATCGGCAGCAGCCCGGATGCGCCGGATGGCGGCGAAAACACGACCGGCGGAAATGGAAAACTCCCGGTATCCGGACCCGAAGGCCCGGACACCGGGAGTTCAACGTACAGGCTTTTGCCCCATCACCCTAGAGGGTGGTGGTGCTTCCGCCTGCAGCAGCGATCTTGTCAGCCGCGCTGGCCGAGAATGCGTGGGCGGTGACGTCAACCTTGACGGTGATGTCGCCGGTGCCCAGCACCTTGACGGGCTGGTTCTTGCGAACGGCGCCCTTTTCGACCAAGTTCTCCACGGTGACAGCGCCACCTTCGGGGAACAGCTCGTTGAGCTTGTCCAGGTTCACAACCTGGAACTCAACGCGGAACGGGTTCTTGAAACCGCGCAGCTTCGGCAGGCGCATGTGCAGCGGCAGCTGGCCGCCGGCAAAGCCAGCCTTGATCTGGTAGCGGGCCTTCGTACCCTTGGTACCGCGACCGGCGGTCTTACCCTTGGAAGCCTCACCACGACCAACACGGGTCTTGGCGGTCTTGGCACCCTGGGCGGGACGCAGGTGGTGAACCTTCAGGGCATTCTGCTTCTCAGCAGCCTGCGCCTTATCAGCAGTCTTCTCTGCCATTTACTTCGCCTCCTCTACCTTTACCAGGTGCGGAACCGTGTTGAGCATGCCAACGGTCACGGCGTCGGCGGTGCGGACAACGGTGTGTCCGATCCGCTTCAGGCCGAGGGACCGCAGGGTTTCGCGCTGGTTCTGCTTGCCGCCAATGGCGGACTTGATCTGAGTGATCTCCAACTGAACGTCGGAGGGGACCAGGTTCTTAGCCATAACTAGGCACCTGCCTTCGGGTTCAGGAGAGCCTTCACCAGCGCCTGGGGAGCGATCTCGTCCAGCGGCAGGCCGCGGCGTGCTGCCACTGCTGCCGGCTCTTCGAGGCGCTTCAGCGCGTCAACGGTCGCGTGAACGATGTTGATCGCGTTGGAGGAACCGAGCGACTTGGAGAGGATGTCGTGGATGCCCACGCACTCCAGTACTGCACGGACCGGGCCCCCGGCGATAACACCGGTACCGGCAGAGGCCGGACGCAGCATTACGACGCCGGCAGCGGCTTCACCCTGAACGCGGTGCGGGATGGTGTTGCCAACGCGGGGGACGCGGAAGAAGGACTTCTTGGCCTCTTCAACACCCTTCGCGATTGCAGCGGGAACTTCCTTGGCCTTGCCGTAGCCCACGCCGACCATGCCGTTACCGTCACCAACGACGACCAGGGCGGTGAAGCTGAAGCGACGACCACCCTTGACCACCTTGGAAACGCGGTTGATGGTGACAACGCGCTCTACGAACTGGCTCTTCTCGGCTTCACGGCCGCCGTCGCGGCCGCCACGGCCACCACGGTCGCCGCGGCCCTGGCCACGGTCGCCACGCTCGCCGCGACGAGCGCCGCCACGGCGGTCGTCGGCAGCTGCGGGGGCAGTGGTCTCAGCGGCAGCTACGGCTTCAGTCGCCTTCTGATCTGCAGACACAGTGTCCTTTTCCTTGTTTGCTTCCGTCACAGCGACAGCCCACCTTCACGTGCACCGTCAGCGACGGCGGCGATCCGGCCGTGGTACTTGTTGCCACCACGGTCGAAGACAACAGCTTCGATACCTGCAGCCTTGGCACGCTCGGCAACCAGTTCGCCGACGCGCTTGGCCTTGGCGGTCTTGTCACCGTCGAATGCACGAAGGTCGGCTTCCAGGGTGGAGGCGCTCGCTACGGTCAGGCCCTTGGTGTCATCGACAACCTGGACGAATACGTGGCGTGCGGAGCGGTTGACGACCAGACGAGGACGTACAGCCGTACCGGAGATGCGCTTACGGATACGAAGCTGGCGGCGGCTGCGCGAAGCAGACTTGCTCTTGTTCGTACGCTTCTTGTTAATTGAGATGGCCATGGTTACTTACCAGCCTTTCCGACCTTGCGGCGGATGACCTCGCCGGCGTAACGGATGCCCTTGCCCTTGTAGGGGTCCGGCTTCCGCAGCTTGCGAATGTTGGCAGCAACCTCGCCGACCTGCTGCTTGTTGATACCTGAAACAGAGAGCTTGGTCGGACCCTCAACTGCAAAGGTGATGCCAGCCGGAGCGGTGACGCTGACCGGGTGGCTGTAACCCAGAGCGAACTCAAGGTCAGATCCCTTGGCCTGAACGCGGTAACCGGTACCGACAATTTCAAGCTTCTTCTCGTAGCCCTTGGTAACGCCCTCGATCATGTTGGAGATCAGGGTGCGGGTCAGGCCGTGGAGTGAACGGGAGGCGCGCTCGTCGTTCGGGCGGGCGACAGTCAGGGTGTCTGCTTCCAGAGTGACCTCGATCGGGCTGGCCACAGTGTGGTTCAGCTCGCCCTTGGCACCCTTGACGCTGACGACAGAGCCGTCAACCTTGACCTCAACGCCGGCAGGAACGGTGATGGGGAGACGTCCAATACGTGACATTATTCTCTTCCTTTCCCGTTACCAGACGTACGCGAGGACTTCGCCGCCCACGCCCTTCTTGCCGGCCTGCTTGTCAGTCAGGAGGCCGGAAGAGGTGGACAGGATTGCGACACCCAGGCCACCGAGCACGTGCGGCAGGTTGGTGGACTTTGCGTAAACACGCAGGCCCGGCTTGGAGATACGGCGAACGCCAGCGATGGAACGCTCGCGGTTCGGACCGAACTTGAGCTCGATGGTCAGCTTCTTGCCAACCTCAGCGTCCTCTTCCTTCCAGCCGGCGATGAAGCCTTCTGCCTTCAGGATGTCAGCAACGCGTGCCTTGAGCTTGCTGTACGGCATGGACACGGTGTCGTGGTATGCCGAGTTTGCATTGCGCAGACGCGTGAGCATGTCTGCGACAGGATCTGTCATTGTCATGGTGGGCTCTTGCCCTTCCTCGTAACGGTTTCCGCGGAGTGCCCTCAGGCAGCACCGCCGGACCTTTTACGTAGTTGGATTAGTCTTCGGCCTTGAACGGGAAACCAAGCGCCTTCAGCAGCGCGCGGCCCTCGTCATCGGTCTTGGCAGTGGTAACAACCGTGATGTCCATACCGCGGACGCGGTCGATCTTGTCCTGGTCGATTTCGTGGAACATAACCTGCTCGGTCAGACCGAAGGTGTAGTTGCCGTTGCCATCGAACTGCTTGCCACTCAGGCCACGGAAGTCCCGGATACGGGGCAGGGCGAGGGTGACCAGGCGGTCCAGGAATTCCCACATGCGGTCGCCACGCAGAGTTGCGTGTGCACCGATGGGCATGCCTTCGCGCAGCTTGAACTGTGCGATGGACTTGCGGGCCTTGGTTACCTGCGGCTTCTGGCCGGTGATCTGGGTGAGGTCGCGGACAGCGCCGTCGATCAGCTTGGAGTCCTTGGCGGCATCTCCAACACCCATGTTCACAACAACCTTGACGAGGCGCGGAACCTGGTTGACGTTTTCGTACTTGAATTCCTCAATGAGCGTGCTCTTGATGGATTCGGCGTACTTGGTCTTCAGACGAGGAACGATCTTCGTTGCCGGAGTCTCGAGAGTCTCAGTCATTAGATGTCCTTCCCTGAGCTCTTGGCCACGCGGATGCGGACTTCGCGCTTCTTGCCGTTGCGCTCAACGGTTTCGGTGCGGAAGCCAACGCGGGTGGGCTTCTTGGTGGACGGGTCTACCAGAGCCACGTTGGAGATGTGGATCGGGGCCTCAACGACCTCGATGCCACCGGTGTTGGTGCCGCGCTGCGACTGACCGGCTTTGGTGTGCTTGGTGACGCGGTTGACGCCTTCGACCAGCACGCGGTTGGTGTCGGTGAACACGCGCAGGACCTTGCCCTGCTTGCCGCGGTCGCCGCCGCGCTCAGCCTTGGCGCCAGTGATGACCTGAACCAGGTCACCCTTCTTGATCTTTGCAGCCATGGACTAGAGCACCTCCGGAGCCAGAGAAACGATCTTCATGAACTTCTTGTCACGGAGTTCACGACCAACCGGTCCGAAGATACGGGTACCGCGGGGGTCACCGTCACCCTTCAGGATCACAGCTGCGTTCTCGTCAAACTTGATGTAGGAACCATCCGCACGGCGGCGTTCCTTCTTGGTACGGACGATGACTGCCTTGACAACATCGCCCTTCTTTACGTTGCCGCCAGGGATTGCATCCTTGACGGTGGCGACAATGACGTCACCGATGCCTGCGTAGCGACGACCGGATCCACCGAGAACGCGAATGGTAAGGATTTCCTTAGCACCCGTGTTGTCGGCGACCTTGAGCCGCGACTCCTGCTGAATCACTATTTACTCCTTGCGTCGCGCCGGTTCTCAGGCCGTGATCTTGCTACGGAATGAGCCTTGCGGAACGGTTGATCGGGGTGTCTCTTGACCTGCCTGGATTTTGCCAGACCAGGCCTAAACTCCCGTGCCGGAAGCAGTTGCTCCCATCCGGTCCAGGACTGCTCCTGGGCGCAAGGGGGCACTATGCTGCGGCACGCTTGTTTACGAGGTTGATGACGGCGCGCAAAAGGCGCCATACAAACTCAATATCCTAGCACGTTTCGGCGGGATCCCCATATCACCCGGCAGCGCTCCCCCGCAAGACGGACGACGGCGTCACGCACGGCAGCCTTTTGGCCCACCCGGGGTGCCGCTTCCCCGGAAAGCCGCGGTCCCGCCGTCGTACGCGTTCCAAAAGCATGCTCTCCGTGACGCGACGGAAGCCCGTGGGAGTTAAACGAGGAAGCCCCCGCTCCGCGAACGGAGCAGGGGCCACACGGCGAAGCAGCAGCTGCTACTTGGCCTTCTCGAGGATTTCCACGAGCCGCCAGTTCTTGGTGGCGGACAGCGGACGGGTCTCGGCGATGACAACGAGGTCGCCGATGCCGGCGGTGTTGTTCTCATCGTGCGCCTTGACCTTGGAGGTACGGCGGATGACCTTGCCGTACAGTGCGTGCTTCACGCGGTCCTCAACCTGGACAACGATGGTCTTTTCCATCTTGTCCGAGACCACGTAGCCGCGACGCGTCTTGCGGTAACCGCGCTGCTCAGCCGTGGCTGCGGTAGCAGTTTCCGTCACGTTCTGGTCCTTTTCACTCACTTGGCATCCTCCTCGGTCTCAACCGTTTCAGCCTTCTCGGCCTTCTTGGTTGCAGCCTTCTTGGACTTCTTCTCTTCCTTGGCTTCCACAACCGGTGCGGCAACCTCGGCACGAATGCCCAGCTCGCGCTCACGGAGAACGGTGTAGATGCGAGCGATGTCCTTCTTTACCGCGCGCAGGCGACCGTGGTTCTCCAGCTGACCGGTGGCGGACTGGAAACGCAGGTTGAACAGCTCTTCCTTGGCCTTGCGGAGTTCTTCAACGAGACGCTCGTTGTCGAAACCGTCCAGCTGTGCGGGAGCCAGATCCTTGGATCCTACTGCCATTTCTATTCACCACCTTCGCGACGCAGAATGCGTGCCTTCAACGGGAGCTTGTGGATTGCCAGGCGGAGTGCCTCGCGTGCTACCGATTCTTCGACGCCGGAGATCTCGAAGAGAACCCGGCCCGGCTTGACGTTTGCGACCCACCATTCCGGCGAACCCTTACCGGAACCCATGCGGGTTTCGGCCGGCTTCTTGGTCAGGGGACGGTCCGGGTAGATGTTGATCCAGACCTTACCGCCACGCTTGATGTGGCGGGTCATCGCGATACGTGCAGACTCGATCTGACGGTTCGTGACGTATGCCGGGCTCAGGGCCTGGATGCCGTACTCACCGAAGGTGACCTTGGTGCCGCCCGTAGCAGCGCCGGAACGACCCGGGTGGTGCTGCTTGCGGTGCTTGACTCGACGTGGGATAAGCATTTAAGCCTGTCCTCCTTCTACTGCTGCAGCGGGTGCAGCCTCAACCGCGGGTGCCTCGGCAGCAGGAGCTGCTTCGGCGGCCGGGCGGTCGTTACGACGGCGGCGGTCACCACGGTCAGCGCCACCCGGACGGCCCGGACGGTCGCCGGAGCGGCCGCGGGACGGGGCGGAAGCGGCCTGGGCGGCCAGTTCCTTGGCGGTGACGTCGCCCTTGTAGATCCAAACCTTCACGCCGATGCGGCCGAAGGTGGTCTTGGCTTCGTAGAAGCCGTAGTCGATGTTCGCGCGGAGGGTGTGCAGGGGCACACGGCCTTCGCGGTAGAACTCCGAGCGGGACATTTCAGCGCCACCCAGTCGACCGGAGCAGGCGATACGGATGCCCTTGGCACCTGCACGCTGTGCGGACTGCATGGCCTTCTTCATCGCACGGCGGAAAGCCACGCGGGAAGTCAGCTGCTCAGCAACGCCCTGGGCAACAAGCTGTGCTTCCATCTCGGGGTTCTTGACCTCGAGGATGTTCAGCTGGACCTGCTTGCCGGTGAGCTTTTCGAGCTCGCCGCGGATGCGGTCTGCTTCTGCTCCGCGGCGGCCGATGACGATGCCCGGACGTGCCGTGTGGATGTCCACGCGGACGCGGTCACGGGTGCGCTCGATCTCGACCTTGGCGATGCCTGCGCGCTCCATGCCCGTGGACATGAGCTGGCGGATGCGGATGTCTTCGCGAACGAAGTCCTTGTACCGCTGTCCGGCCTTGGTGCTGTCAGCGAACCAGTGCGATACGTGATCGGTGGTGATGCCGAGTCGGAACCCGTGCGGGTTTACTTTCTGTCCCACTTAGCGAGCCTCCTCTTTCTCCGGGGTAGCGACTACCACGGTGATGTGGCTGGTGCGCTTCTTGATCTGAAATGCACGACCCTGGGCACGCGGCTGGAACCGCTTCATGGTCGGGCCTTCATCAACAAACGCTTCGCTGATGATGAGGTCACCTTCGTCAAACGCAACGCCGTCGCGGTCCGCGAGGACCCGGGCGTTGGAGATTGCCGACTGTACTACCTTGAATACCGGCTCCGAAGCTGCCTGCGGGGCAAACTTCAGAATTGCCAGAGCCTCATTCGCTTGCAATCCACGAACAAGGTTGACGACGCGCCGGGCCTTCATAGGCGTTACGCGGATGTGACGCGCAATTGCCTTGGCTTCCATTGCTTTCCTTCTCTCGTCTTTGACGTAAGTGCAGGCGCCTAGCGGCGCTTGCCCTTACGGTCGTCCTTGACATGGCCGCGGAAAGTCCGCGTGGGAGCGAATTCGCCGAGCTTGTGCCCGACCATCGACTCAGTGACAAACACCGGGATGTGCTTGCGTCCGTCGTGTACGGCGATCGTGTGTCCGAGCATGTCGGGGATGATCATCGAACGGCGGGACCAGGTCTTGATGACGTTCTTGGTGCCCTTTTCGTTTTCCCTGGCTACCTTCACAAAGAGGTGCTGGTCAACGAAAGGACCTTTTTTCAGGCTGCGTGGCATGTGTCCAGGCTCCTATCGCTTGTTCTTGCCAGTACGACGGCGACGCACAATAAGCTTGTCGCTCTCTTTGTTGGGGCGGCGCGTGCGGCCTTCCCGCTTACCGTTCGGGTTGACGGGGTTACGTCCACCGGACGTCTTACCCTCACCACCACCGTGCGGGTGGTCAACCGGGTTCATGGCGACACCACGGACGGTCGGGCGAACGCCCTTCCACCGCATACGGCCGGCCTTGCCCCAGTTGATGTTCGACTGCTCGGCGTTGCCGACCTCGCCGACCGTTGCGCGGCAGCGCACGTCAACGTTGCGGATTTCGCCGGAAGGCAGGCGCAGCTGGGCGAAGCGGCCTTCCTTGGCAACGAGCTGGATGGATGCACCGGCGGAGCGGCCCATCTTGGCGCCGCCACCCGGACGCAGTTCAACTGCGTGGATAACGGTACCCACCGGGATGTTCAGCAGCGGCAGGTTGTTACCGGGCTTGATGTCAGCGCCGGCACCTGCTTCTACAACGTCACCCTGGGACAGCTTGTTGGGAGCGATGATGTAACGCTTGGTGCCATCAACGTAGTGCAGGAGCGCGATGCGAGCCGTACGGTTCGGGTCGTACTCGATTTCGGCAACGCGGGCGTTGACGCCGTCCTTGTCGTGACGACGGAAGTCGATCAGACGGTACTGGCGCTTGTGTCCACCACCCTTGTGACGGGTGGTGATCTTACCGGTGTTGTTACGGCCGCCCTTCTTGGGCAGCGGACGTACCAACGACTTTTCCGGCGTCGACCGCGTGATTTCGGTGAAGTCCGCTACGCTCGAGCCACGACGGCCCGGGGTAGTCGGCTTGTATTTACGGATTCCCATAATTTATTTCCTCGTTAAAGTGGTCTCCGCTACGAGAGCGGACCGCCGAAGATGTCGATGGTGCCTTCTTTGAGGGTGACAATCGCACGCTTGGTGTTCTTGCGGGTACCCCATCCGAATTTGGTGCGCTTGCGCTTACCGGCACGGTTGATGGTGTTGATCGATTCGACCTTGACGGAGAAAATCTTCTCCACGGCCAGCTTGATCTCGGTCTTGTTCGAACGGGGGTCCACCAGGAAGGTGTACTTGCCCTCGTCGATCAGGCCGTAGCTCTTTTCCGAAACGACGGGTGCAAGCACAACGTCGCGCGGATCCTTGATGGTGGCTGCACTCACTTGGCATCCTCCTCGTTCTTTGCCACTGCCTTGCCGGCAACGAATGCGTCGTAGGCAGCCTTGGTGAAGACAACGTCATCAGACACGAGAACGTCGTAGGTGTTCAGCTGGTCTGCGTACAGAACGTGAACACCGGCGAGGTTGCGCACGGACAGTGCAGCAACATCGTTGGCGCGCTCGATAACGACCAGCAGGTTCTTGCGGTCGGAAACGCCGCGCAGTGTAGCCAGTGCAGTCTTGGCGGAGGGCTTGGAGCCTTCAACCAGGTCTGCAACAACGTGGATACGGCCGTTGCGTGCCCGGTCAGACAGTGCGCCGCGCAGTGCAGCAGCAATCATCTTCTTGGGGGTGCGCTGGCTGTAGTCACGCGGGGTGGGACCGTGGACAACGCCACCGCCGGTCATGTGCGGAGCACGGATAGAACCCTGACGGGCGCGGCCGGTGCCCTTCTGCTTGAACGGCTTGCGGCCTGCACCGGAAACCTCGGCGCGGGTCTTGGTCTTGTGGGTACCCTGGCGAGCAGCAGCGAGCTGGGCAACGACAACCTGGTGCAGCAGCGGCACGTTGGTCTGAACGTCGAAGATCTCTGCAGGCAGGTCAACCTGGACAGTGTTAGCCATTGAACTAGGCTCCCTTCACGGCAGTGCGTACGAAGACGACCTGGCCGCGGGCACCGGGAACGGCACCCTTGATCAGGAGCAGCGACTTCTCGACGTCAACCGCGTGGACCGTGAGGTTCAGCGTGGTGTGGCGAACGGCGCCCATGCGGCCGGCCATTCTCATGCCCTTGAAGACGCGGCTCGGGGTGGATGCGCCACCGATTGAACCGGGCTTACGGTGGTTCTTGTGGGCACCGTGGGAAGCGCCGACACCGGAGAAGCCGTGACGCTTCATAACACCGGCGAAGCCCTTACCCTTGGTGGTGCCAATGACGTCGATCTTCTGGCCGGCTTCGAAGAGCTCAACGGAGAGCTCCTGGCCCAGCTCGTACTCAGCAGCATCTGCGGTACGGAGTTCGACGACGTGGCGGCGAGGCGTGACGCCTGCCTTCTCAAAGTGACCAGCCAGCGGCTTGGTGACCTTGCGGGGGTCGATCTGGCCATAGCCGATCTGAACGGCGACGTAGCCATCGGTCTCAGCGTTGCGCAGCTGGGTGATGACGTTCGAGTCTGCCTGGACCACAGTGACGGGGATGAGCTTGTTGTTCTCGTCCCAGACCTGGGTCATGCCGAGCTTCGTGCCCAGCAGGCCCTTTACGTTACGGGTTGCGGTCATAGTCTCTCAGCACCTCCCTACAGCTTGATTTCGATGTTCACGTCGGCCGGCAGGTCGAGGCGCATGAGCGAGTCGACGGCCTTGGGCGTGGGATCGATGATGTCGATAAGACGCTTGTGCGTGCGCATTTCAAAGTGCTCGCGGCTGTCCTTGTACTTGTGCGGAGAGCGGATCACGCAGTACACGTTCTTCTCCGTCGGCAGCGGCACGGGGCCCACTACCGTTGCGCCTGCGCGCGTGACCGTCTCAACGATCTTCCGTGCTGAAACGTCAATGACCTCGTGGTCGTATGACTTCAGCCGGATGCGGATTTTTTGTCCCGCCATGTCGCCTGACTCTCTTTCAGTCTGTGCTTCCCCTGGTTAGGGCTGCCCTGTTCACTTACTCGTTGTATGGCTGCCGAAGCATTTGAGGTCGTAACCACCACCGCCGCACAAACTGAATCCGGATGAATCCGGGTTCCTCACCTTGCCGGCGCAACCGACCCCCGCGGTCGGGCGTGTCGCGCAGTTTCACGCATATTTCCGCAGTTCCATTGGGGTGGGTTATGTTTGGTCTTCCACTTGGACCCTGGCATCCGGCATTATCCGGATCGGGACGCGAAGAAGCGCTTGAACAACTCATCTAGTATGCCGGAAATCTGCGGCAGAAGCGAATCAGCCCTTATCCACATGGCTTGGCGCAACCATTGCCTGTCCCGCTCCGTGAATGGATGATAGTGGGATGACGCTGGAAAGCACCGATTCGGCGACTGACCTTGCCAGCCGCATCCCGCCGTCGTTCGTCCTGGGCGTGGCAGCCGCCGCGTTCCAAATCGAGGGCGCGCTCCGCACCGGCGGCCGCGGACCGTCCGGGTGGGACGCTTTCGCCGAGAAACCGGGGACCATCATTGACGGGCACTCCCCCGCAGTAGCCTGCGACCACTACAACCGGCTGCCGGAGGACGTGGCCCTGTTGCGGGAACTCGGAGTGGACTCCTATCGCTTCTCGCTGTCCTGGCCCCGCATCCAGCCGGACGGCCGCGGGGCTATCAACAACGAGGGCCTGGACTTCTACGACCGCCTGATCGACCAGCTCCTCGCCGCCGGTATCTCCCCCATGGCTACGCTGTACCACTGGGACACGCCGCTGCCGCTGGAGCACGACGGCGGCTGGCTGAGCCGCGAGACCGCGCTGCGGTTTGGCGAGTACGCAGCGGCCGCCGGCGAACGGTTCGGCGACCGCGTCGCACAATGGGTCACCCTGAACGAGCCGGTATCGGTCACGCTGAACGGCTACGCGCTGGGCGTCCACGCCCCCGGACACGCGCTGCTGTTCGATGCGCTGCCGGCCATCCACCACCAGCTCCTGGCCCATGGGCTCGGCGCGCAGGCCCTCCGAGCAGCCGGCGTGACCGGCACAGTTGGCATCACCAACCTGCACGCGCCGGTACGGCCGGCGGGACGGACGCCGGGTGACCGCCTGGTGGCCCGGCTGTACGACCTCCTCATGAACCGAATCTACGCGGATCCGGTGCTGCTGGGCCGCTACCCCCGCCTCCCGCTCTATGCCCGCCCCTGGCTGCGTTCGATAGGCCGTATTTCGGACGAGGACCTGCGCACCATCCACCAGCCGCTGGACTTCTACGGCCTGAACTACTACTTCCCGGTGAGGGTAGCTCTGGGCCGGGGCAGCGCCTCGATCCCGGCCGACGTACATAAGTCGGTAGCCAGGCTGCCATTCCACGAGGTGGGCTACCCGGAGTACGGCAGCACCGGCTTCGGCTGGCCCGTGGCACCGGACCACCTCGGGGTCCTCCTCGCGGAGCTCCGGGACCGCTATGAATCCGCCCTGCCGCCTGTTTACATCACCGAGGGCGGTGCCAGCTTCCCGGAGCCGGACACGGTCTCGGGGACGTACGACGACGGGCGGCGGGTCAGCTACTTGGCGTCACACCTGCGCGCAGCCCTTGATGCGACGGCTCCCGGGGGCACCGCTGACGGCGTGGACCTGCGGGGTTACTACGTGTGGACACTAATGGACAACTTCGAGTGGGCCGCCGGCTATTCACAGCGGTTCGGGCTGGTCCATGTCGATTTCGAAACACAGAAACGAACCCCGAAGCAGTCCTTCTACTGGTACCGGACGCTCTCCATGGCACGGAAGGTCACGCGGGACTAGTCCTACTGGTTCTTGTTGGCCCGGTTGATCCGCTTGGCACGGTCAATCTCGTGCCGGAAATACTTCTTCGCCCAGAACACGCCGGCCACCACGGCTGCGGCGATGATCAGGAAGATGGGCCAGTCCACGGTGGACTCCTTTCGACCCTGCAACAGTAACAGCGGCCGGTGACGGAACGCGTTAAAGAAAAGACAGCCCCGCTGCAGTAGCAGCGGGGCTGTCCTTCAGTTCAGCAAGAGTTACTTGATGATCTTGGTAACACGTCCCGAACCAACGGTGCGGCCACCTTCACGGATTGCGAAGCCGAGGCCCTCTTCCATTGCGATCGGCTGGATGAGCGCAACGGTCATCTCAGTGTTGTCGCCGGGCATAACCATTTCCGTGCCCTCAGGCAGGGTGATAACGCCGGTAACGTCCGTCGTACGGAAGTAGAACTGCGGGCGGTAGTTCGAGTAGAACGGGTTGTGGCGTCCGCCTTCGTCCTTGGAGAGGATGTAGACGTTTGCCTCGAAGTCGGTGTGCGGGGTGATGGAACCCGGCTTGACGACAACCTGGCCACGCTCGACATCGTCGCGCTTCAGGCCACGGAGCAGCAGGCCACAGTTCTCGCCGGCCCATGCTTCGTCGAGCTGCTTGTGGAACATCTCGATACCGGTAACCGTGGTCTTCTGGACCGGGCGGATACCGACGATCTCGACCTCGGAGTTGATGGCGAGGGTTCCACGCTCGGCGCGGCCCGTAACAACGGTGCCACGGCCGGTGATGGTGAAGACGTCTTCAATCGGCATCAGGAACGGCTTGTCGCGGTCACGTACGGGGTCCGGAACGGACTCGTCGACTGCAGCCATCAGGTCCTCAACGGACTTGACCCACTCGGGGTCGCCTTCCAGCGCCTTCAGGCCGGAAACGCGCACAACGGGTGCCTCGTCGCCGTCGAAGCCCTGCGAGCTGAGCAGTTCGCGAACTTCCATTTCGACGAGGTCGAGGAGTTCCTCGTCCTCAACCATGTCGGACTTGTTCAGCGCGACCAGCAGGTAGGGAACACCAACCTGGCGGGCGAGCAGAACGTGCTCGCGGGTCTGTGCCATGGGGCCGTCGGTAGCAGCAACCACGAGGATTGCGCCGTCCATCTGGGCAGCACCGGTGATCATGTTCTTGATGTAGTCAGCGTGACCGGGGGCGTCAACGTGTGCGTAGTGACGCTTCTCGGTCTGGTACTCCACGTGGGAGATGTTGATGGTAATACCGCGCTGACGCTCTTCGGGAGCAGAGTCGATCGACGCGAAGTCGCGCTTCTCGTTGAGATCCGGGTACTTGTCGTACAGCACCTTGGAAATGGCGGCCGTCAGCGTCGTCTTACCGTGGTCAACGTGACCGATGGTGCCGATGTTGACGTGCGGCTTAGTCCGCTCGAACTTTGCCTTTGCCACAGGTTCCTCCTAGAACGTTTTCAAATGGCTTGCCCTTCGGCCGCGCTTCTCGCGGCAGAAACTCAGGCAAGTCTACTTGGGGGGCTTTGGATTGGTGAAATTGCAGATTCAGGAACTAATACTAGTCCCTTGAGCCTGTTCGTGCAGATGGCCGGAATCCGGTTGAACGGACTGTGCCGGCCGCTTCCGGCCATCTGCACCGGCTCGGCCTTCCGGAACCGGAAGGCCCAGCCGAGGTTGTTCGCTGCGAGCGTCCGAAGGACTATTCGCCGCGGGTCTTCTGGATGATCTCGTCGGCAACTGCCTTCGGGACCTCGGCGTAGCTGTTGAACGTCATGGAGTACACAGCGCGGCCCTGGGTCTTCGAACGCAGGTCACCGATGTAGCCGAACATGCCGGACAGCGGAACGTGCGCGCGGATGACCTTGACACCCTGTGCGTCCTCCATGGACTGCATCTGGCCACGGCGGGAGTTGAGGTCACCGATAACTTCACCCATGTATTCCTCAGGGGTGCGGACCTCGACATCCATCAGCGGTTCGAGCAGAACAGGGTTCGCCTTGCGGGCGGCTTCCTTGAAAGCCATCCGGCCGGCGATCTTGAACGCCATTTCCGAAGAGTCAACATCGTGGTAGGCGCCGTCAACCAGCGTCGCCTTGATGCCGACCACCGGGTAGCCGGCCAGGACACCGTCATTCAGTGCATCCTGGATACCAGCGTCGACAGACGGGATGTATTCACGCGGAACACGGCCACCGGTGACCTTGTTCTCGAACTCGTACAGCTCGCCCTCGGCGGTGTCCAGCGGCTCGATCGCGATCTGGATCTTTGCGAACTGGCCCGAACCACCGGTCTGCTTCTTGTGCGTGTAATCGTGACGCTCCACAGCACGCTTGATGGTTTCGCGGTAGGCAACCTGGGGCTTGCCCACGTTGGCCTCGACCTTGAACTCGCGGCGCATGCGGTCCACCAGGATGTCCAGGTGGAGCTCGCCCATGCCGGCGATGATCGTCTGGCCGGTGTCTTCGTTGAGGGACACCTGGAAGGTGGGGTCCTCAGCGGAGAGCTTCTGGATGGCCGTGGAGAGCTTCTCCTGGTCACCCTTGGTGTTCGGCTCAATGGCAACCGAGATCACGGGCTCCGGGAAGCTCATGGATTCCAGGACGATCTGGTTGGCAGCGTCGCAAAGGGTGTCACCGGTGGTGGTGTCCTTCAGGCCGATCGCAGCGTAGATGTGGCCGGCGGTAGCGCCCTCGACGGGCATTTCCTTGTTGGCGTGCATCTGGAAGAGCTTGCCGATGCGCTCCTTCTTGCCCTTGGTGGAGTTGACCACCTGGGCGCCTGCTTCCACGTGGCCGGAGTACACGCGGATGAAGGTGAGCTGGCCGAAGAACGGGTGCGCGGCAATCTTGAAGGCCAGTGCGGAGAAGGGCTCTTCAGCGGAAGGCTTGCGGGTCAGTTCCTTCTCTTCGTCGCGGGGGTCGTGGCCGACCATCGGCGGGACGTCGAGCGGGTTCGGCAGGTAGTCCACCACGGCATCGAGCATGGGCTGAACGCCACGGTTCTTGAACGCAGAACCGCAGAAGATCGGGTACAGCTCGGAGTTGATGGTCATCTTGCGGATGCCGGCCTTGAGCTCGTCGATCGAGATCTCTTCGCCCTCGAGGTACTTCTCCATGAGTTCTTCGGAGGACTCTGCAACGGTCTCAACGAGCGCTGCGCGGTACTCTTCAGCCTTTTCCTGGAGGTCAGCCGGGATCTCGCGGATCTCGTACTTGGCACCCATGGTGACGTCGCCCTTTGCGTCGCCGGGCCAAACCAGTGCGCGCATGTAGAGCAGGTCCACGACGCCAATGAAGTCGTTCTCTGCACCGATGGGCAGCTGCATGACCAGCGGCTTGGCGCCGAGGCGGCTGATGATGGTGTCTACGGTGAAGTAGAAGTCAGCACCCAGCTTGTCCATCTTGTTGACGAAGCAGATGCGGGGAACGTTGTACTTGTCAGCCTGGCGCCAAACGGTCTCGGACTGCGGCTCAACGCCTTCCTTGCCATCGAAGACGGCAACCGCGCCGTCGAGGACGCGCAGGGAGCGCTCAACCTCAACGGTGAAGTCCACGTGGCCGGGGGTGTCGATGATGTTGATCTGGTTGTTTTCCCAGAAGCAGGTCACGGCGGCAGACGTGATGGTGATGCCGCGTTCCTTTTCCTGTTCCATCCAGTCAGTGGTCGAAGCGCCGTCGTGCGTTTCGCCGATCTTGTGGTTCACACCCGTGTAGAACAGGATGCGCTCGGTGGTGGTGGTCTTGCCGGCATCAATGTGGGCCATGATGCCGATGTTGCGGACCTTACTAAGGTCGGTAAGCACGTCCTGTGCCACGGGGTCTCCTTTTGGGATGGACTACACGTTCGCCGCCGGCTCGGTTGAGCCGGCGGCGTCCGGGAAGTATTACCAGCGGTAGTGTGCGAAGGCCTTGTTGGACTCGGCCATCTTGTGGGTGTCTTCGCGACGCTTCACAGCGGCACCGAGACCGTTGGATGCATCCAGGATTTCGTTCTGGAGGCGTTCGGTCATCGTCTTCTCGCGGCGGGCCTTGGAGTAGCCGACCAGCCAGCGCAGTGCGAGTGCGGTGGAACGGCCCGGCTTGACCTCAACCGGAACCTGGTAGGTGGCGCCACCGACACGGCGGGAGCGGACCTCGAGGGAAGGCTTGACGTTGTCCATGGCCTTCTTGAGGGCTGCAACGGGGTCGCCGCCGGACTTGGCGCGTGCGCCTTCGAGTGCACCGTAAACGATGCGCTCTGCCGTGGACTTCTTGCCGTCAACGAGCACCTTGTTGATGAGCTGGGTTACCAGCGGGGAGCCGTAAACCGGATCCGAAACGAGCGGCCGCTTGGGGGCCGGACCCTTGCGAGGCATATTACTTCTTCTCCATCTTTGCGCCGTAGCGGCTGCGTGCCTGCTTACGGTTCTTCACACCCTGGGTATCGAGGGCGCCACGGACGATCTTGTAGCGGACACCCGGAAGGTCCTTCACACGACCACCGCGAACGAGCACAATGGAGTGCTCCTGCAGGTTGTGGCCAACACCGGGGATGTAGGCGGTTACTTCCACGCCGCCGTTGAGGCGCACACGTGCCACCTTACGCAGAGCCGAGTTCGGCTTCTTCGGGGTGGTGGTGTAGACGCGGGTGCAAACACCGCGGCGCATCGGGCTGCCCTTAAGCGCGGGAGCCTTGGTCTTTGAGACCTTAGGCGTGCGGCCCTTGCGGACCAGCTGGTTAATCGTAGGCACTCTCGTGTTCTCCGTTTTATCCGGAGCAGCCGCTTCCGGCCACTCTCTTGTTGCGTTGCCCCGCCGCCCGGGCCTTGAAGTTGAACTCCAGGCGGCGAAGGCGAAGCCTTTAATAGTCGGATCGCACACCAGGGCCGTCAAAGCGTCTGCAATGTTCCCTAGGCATGCAAAAATGTGGCATACGTTGCACAAGAACCCTGCAAACCGGAAACGTCGCTCTGGCTCAACCTTTCAGCTGGAACCGGCGCACTCATCCACTGCCACAATAACAATTGGTAACAAGTCTAGCATGGACGGCCCCCACCCCTTAATCGGCCGCCCCACTCCCCCAGTTGGGTTAAAGAGGAGACCCCGCCTCCCCCTGCCAAAGCAGGGCGAGACGGGGCCGGCAAGAATCACCGTTTACCGGAAGTCGTTGCCCAGGTCGTAGTCATCCAGCGGGATGGCGTGGAACTCAGGAGCTCCGTCGCCGCCCAGGGTGTCGTACGAGAAGTCACTGAATGCGCTGGGGCCAGTGAACAGGTTGGCCTTCGCTTCTTCAGTGGGCTCGACAGTGACCTCGGTGTAGCGCGGGAGGCCCGTGCCGGCCGGGATCAGCTTACCGATGATGACGTTCTCCTTGAGGCCAAGCAGCGGATCGCTCTTGCCTTCCATGGCCGCCTGCGTCAGGACGCGGGTGGTCTCCTGGAAGGAAGCTGCGGACAGCCAGGACTCGGTGGCCAGCGACGCCTTGGTGATACCCATGAGCTCGGGACGTCCGGATGCCGGAGTCTTGCCCTCGGATACAACGCGGCGGTTGGCGTCCTCGAAGCGGCTGCGCTCGGCGAGTTCGCCGGGGAGCAGGTCCGATTCGCCGGACTCGATGACCGTGACGCGGCGCAGCATCTGGCGGACGATAACCTCGACATGCTTGTCGTGGATACCGATGCCCTGGCTGCGGTACACGCCCTGCACTTCGTCCACCAGGAACTTCTGTGCGGCACGGGGACCCATGATGCGCAGGACCTGCTTGGGGTCCACAGGACCGTTGATCAGCTTCTGGCCGACGGCAACGTGGTCGCCGTCTTCGATCAGCAGGCGTGAACGGCGCAGGACCGGGTACGCGATCTCTTCGGTTCCGTCATCCGGGGTGATGACCAGGCGCATCTGGCGCTCGGACTCTTCGATGGTGATGCGGCCGGCTGCCTCGGCAATCGGCGCAACACCCTTCGGAGTACGGGCTTCGAAGAGCTCCTGGATACGGGGCAGACCCTGGGTGATGTCGTCGCCACCGCTGGCGGAAACTGCACCACCGGTGTGGAACGTACGCATGGTCAGCTGGGTACCGGGCTCACCGATGGACTGTGCAGCGATGATGCCGACGGCCTCGCCGATGTCCACGGTCTTGCCGGTGGCCAGCGAACGGCCATAGCAGAGCGCGCAGGTGCCGACGCTGGACTCACAGGTAAGTACGGAGCGGACCTTGACCTCAGTGATGCCTGCCTTGAACAGCTCGTCGATGACGACGTCGCCGCAGTCGGTGCCGGCGGCTGCGAGGACCTTGCCCTCGGAGTCGACGACGTCGACAGCCAGCGTACGTGCGTAGGCACTGTTCTCGACGTTCTCGTCCAGGACCAGCTCACCGTTGGAATCGGCGACGGCGATGGGCGTAACCAGGCCACGCTCGGTGCCGCAGTCCTCTTCGCGGACGATGACGTCCTGCGAGACGTCCACCAGACGGCGGGTCAGGTAACCCGAGTTGGCGGTACGCAGCGCAGTGTCGGCAAGACCCTTACGTGCACCGTGGGTGGCGATGAAGTATTCCAGCACCGACAGGCCCTCGCGGTAGGAGGACTTGATGGGACGCGGGATGATCTCACCCTTCGGGTTGGCCACCAGGCCACGGATACCCGCGATCTGGCGGACCTGCATCCAGTTACCACGTGCACCGGAGGACACCATGCGGTTGATCGTGTTCATCGGGGACAGGCTCTCGCGCATCACCGAAGCGATCTCGTTGGTGGCCTTGTTCCAGATCTCGATCAGTTCCTGACGGCGCTCGTCGTCGTCAATCAGGCCCTTGTCGTACTGGCCCTGGATCTTGGCGGCGCGCTCCTCATAACCGGCGAGGATCTCGGGCTTGGCGGCCGGAACCTCGATGTCCGAGATGGCAACGGTGACGCCGGAGCGGGTGGCCCAGTAGAAACCGGCATCCTTCAGGTTGTCCAGCGTTGCCGCGGTGACGACCTTCGGGTAGCGCTCGGCGAGGTCGTTGACGATGCGGGACAGTTCGCCCTTGTCGGCAACAGCTTCAACCCAGGGGTAGTCCTCGGGCAGGGTCTCGTTGAAGAGAACCTGGCCCAGGGAGGTCTGGACGAGTGCGGGCTGACCCGGCTCCCAGCCTTCCGGAGCTTCCCAGCCAGCGTACGGTACGAAGCCTTCAAGGCGGATCTTGACCTGCGAGTTCAGGTGCAGCTCCCGGGCATCGAAGGCCATGATGGCTTCGGAAACCGAACCGAAGACGCGGCCTTCACCTGCGGAACCAACGCGCTTGGTGGTCAGGTGGTAGAGGCCGATGATCATATCCTGCGAAGGCAGGGTGACCGGACGTCCGTCAGAGGGCTTCAGGATGTTGTTCGAGGACAGCATCAGGATGCGCGCCTCAGCCTGCGCCTCGGGGCTCAGCGGCAGGTGCACTGCCATCTGGTCGCCGTCGAAGTCGGCGTTGAACGCACCACACACCAGCGGGTGAAGCTGGATGGCCTTGCCTTCAACAAGCTGCGGCTCGAACGCCTGGATACCCAGGCGGTGCAGGGTAGGTGCACGGTTGAGCAGCACCGGGTGTTCGGTGATGATCTCTTCCAGGACGTCCCAGACCTGCGGGCGGTAGCGCTCAACCATCCGCTTGGCCGACTTGATGTTCTGCGCGTGGTTGAGGTCAACCAGGCGCTTCATCACGAACGGCTTGAAGAGCTCCAGGGCCATCTGCTTGGGCAGGCCGCACTGGTGCAGCTTCAGCTGCGGGCCGACGACGATGACCGAACGGCCGGAGTAGTCGACGCGCTTGCCGAGGAGGTTCTGGCGGAAACGGCCCTGCTTGCCCTTGAGCATGTCGCTCAGGGACTTCAGCGGACGGTTGCCCGGGCCGGTGACGGGACGGCCGCGGCGGCCGTTGTCGAAGAGGCTGTCAACAGCTTCCTGAAGCATGCGCTTCTCGTTGTTGACGATGATCTCCGGAGCGCCCAGGTCAAGCAGGCGCTTGAGGCGGTTGTTCCGGTTGATCACGCGGCGGTACAGGTCGTTGAGGTCGGAGGTCGCGAAGCGGCCACCGTCCAGCTGGACCATGGGGCGCAGTTCCGGCGGGATCACCGGGACGGCGTCGAGGACCATGCCAAGCGGGCTGTTGTTGGTGGTCAGGAACGCGTTGACCACCTTCAGGCGCTTGAGGGCACGCGTCTTGCGCTGGCCCTTGCCGTTGGCAATGATGTCGCGCAGTGCCTCGGACTCGGCCTGCATGTCGAAGTTCTCAAGGCGCTTCTTGATGGCTTCGGCACCCATGGAGCCTTCGAAGTACATGCCGTAGCGGTCGCGCAGTTCGCGGTACAGGCCTTCGTCACCTTCGAGGTCGGCGACCTTGAGGTTCTTGAAGCGGTCCCAGACCTGCTCGAGGCGCTCGATGTCGGCGTCGGCACGCTTGCGCACGTTGGCCATCTGGCGGTCGGCGGAGTCGCGGGCCTTCTTCTTGTCGGCAGCCTTGGCGCCTTCGCCCTCGAGGCGGGCGATTTCGCCTTCGAGGTCGCGGGCGATCGCCGCGATGTCGGAGTCGCGGTTGTCGATCAGCTGCTTCTTCTCGATGTCGTGCTCAACCTGCAGGTTGGGCAGTTCCTCGTGGCGGGCAGCCTCGTCAACGCTGGTGATCATGTAGGCAGCGAAGTAGATGACCTTCTCAAGGTCCTTCGGGGCCAGGTCAAGGAGGTAGCCCAGGCGGGAGGGAACACCCTTGAAGTACCAGATGTGCGTGACCGGTGCGGCCAGTTCAATGTGGCCCATGCGTTCGCGGCGGACCTTGGCGCGGGTGACTTCGACGCCACAGCGCTCACAGATGATGCCCTTGAAGCGCACGCGCTTGTACTTGCCGCAGTAGCATTCCCAGTCGCGGGACGGGCCGAAGATCTTCTCGCAGAAGAGGCCGTCCTTCTCGGGCTTGAGCGTGCGGTAGTTGATGGTTTCCGGCTTCTTAACCTCGCCGTAAGACCAGCCGCGGATGTCTTCCGCGGTGGCGAGGCCGATCTGCATGAGGCCGAAGGAGGATTCGCTGGACATAGGGTCCCTGTTCTCTCTTGTTCTCTAAATTCTGAAGTCTTGGGTGCGGGATGAGGGAGGGAGCTTACGACGGCGGGTGGGCACCCGCCGTCGTAAGCCCACCTGCTAAACCTCTTCTACGGAGCTGGGCTCTGCGCGAGACAGATCGATGCCCAGTTCTTCCGCAGCCGTGAAGACTGCGTCATCAGAGTCACGCATTTCAATTGTGGTTCCGTCCGTGGAAAGCACTTCCACGTTCAGGCACAGCGACTGCATTTCCTTGATCAAGACCTTGAAGGACTCGGGAACGCCCGGCTCGGGGATGTTCTCGCCCTTGACGATGGCTTCGTAGACCTTGACGCGGCCGTGGATGTCATCGGACTTGATGGTGAGGAGCTCCTGGAGCGTGTAGGCGGCGCCGTAAGCTTCGAGCGCCCACACTTCCATTTCACCGAAGCGCTGGCCACCGAACTGTGCCTTACCACCCAGCGGCTGCTGCGTGATCATGGAGTACGGGCCGGTGGAGCGCGCGTGGATCTTGTCGTCCACCAGGTGGTGGAGCTTCAGGATGTACATGTAGCCGACCGAGATCGGATCCGGGAACGGCTCGCCGGAGCGGCCGTCAAAGAGACGGGTCTTGCCGGAGGAGTCGATCAGGCGGTCGCCGTCGCGGGTCACGTTGGTGGAGTCCAGCAGGCCCGTGATTTCCTCTTCGCGGGCACCGTCGAACACCGGGGTGGCGACGGTGGTCTGGCCGCTCTCACGCGGCAGGTTGGGAAGCTGCTTGACCCATTCCGGCTCGCCCTCGATCTTCCAGCCGGTCTTGGCAACCCAGCCGAGGTGGGTTTCCAGGACCTGGCCCACGTTCATACGGCCCGGAACACCCAGCGGGTTCAGGACGATGTCAACGGGGGTGCCGTCCGCAAGGAAGGGCATGTCCTCGACCGGAAGGATCTTGGAGATAACGCCCTTGTTGCCGTGGCGGCCTGCGAGCTTGTCGCCGTCGGTGATCTTGCGCTTGGCAGCCACGTAGACGCGGACCAGCTGGTTGACGCCCGGGGGCAGCTCGTCGTCGTTGTCGCGGTCGAAGACGCGGACGCCGATGACGGTGCCGGACTCGCCGTGGGGCACCTTCAGGGAGGTGTCGCGCACTTCGCGGGACTTCTCGCCGAAGATGGCGCGCAGCAGGCGCTCTTCCGGGGTCAGCTCGGTTTCACCCTTCGGGGTGACCTTTCCGACCAGGATGTCGCCGGCTTCGACCTCGGCACCGATGTGGATGATGCCGCGCTCGTCCAGGCCCGCCAGGACTTCCTCGGACACGTTGGGGATGTCACGAGTGATTTCCTCGGCACCAAGCTTGGTGTCGCGGGCATCGATCTCGTGCTCCTCGATGTGGATGGAGGAAAGGACGTCCTCGGCAACAATGCGCTGCGAGAGGATGATGGCGTCCTCGAAGTTGTGGCCTTCCCAGGACATGAATGCCACGAGCAGGTTCTTACCGAGGGCAAGCTCGCCCTGGTCCGTTGCCGGGCCGTCGGCAATGATGCCACCAACCTCGAGGCGCTGGCCTTCGTTCACCAGGACACGGTGGTTGTAGCAGTTGCCCTGGTTGGAGCGGGCGAACTTGTTGATGCGGTAGTTGGTCTCCGTGCCGTCGTCGTTGAGCATGATGACGAGCTCGGCGGACACCTCGGTGACCACGCCGGCCTTTTTGGCGATGACAACGTCACCGGCATCAACGGCAGCGGCGCGCTCCATGCCGGTACCCACGAACGGGGCCTCGGAACGGACCAGCGGCACGGCCTGGCGCTGCATGTTGGCACCCATGAGTGCGCGGTTGGCGTCGTCGTGCTCGAGGAACGGGATCAGGGCGGTAGCCACGGACACCATCTGGCGCGGGGAAACGTCCATGAACTCGACATCCTCGGCGGGGACCAGCACGGGCTCGCCTCCACCACCACGGGCACGGACCAGGACGGTCTCCTCCGCGAAGCGCTTGTTCTCGTCCAGCGGCGCGTTGGCCTGGGCGATCAGCACCTCAGCCTCGTCGTCGGCCGTCAGGTACTGGACGTCGTCGGAAACAACGCCGTCCTTGACTTTGCGGTACGGGGTCTCGATGAAGCCGAACGGGTTGATGCGTCCGTAGGATGCCAGCGAACCGATCAGACCAATGTTCGGGCCTTCAGGGGTTTCGATGGGGCACATGCGTCCGTAGTGGGACGGGTGCACGTCACGGACTTCCATGCCGGCGCGGTC
Organism: Pseudarthrobacter sp. NPDC092419; assembly: GCF_044755045.1. Classification (NCBI taxonomy): domain Bacteria; kingdom Bacillati; phylum Actinomycetota; class Actinomycetes; order Micrococcales; family Micrococcaceae; genus Pseudarthrobacter; species Pseudarthrobacter sp. NPDC092419. Next base: position 66,231 of record NZ_JBIVQF010000007.1, on the reverse strand, counting down.
ACGGGACAGACCACCGGGGCCAAGGGCCGACAGGCGGCGCTTGTGGGTCAGGCCCGAGAGCGGGTTGTTCTGGTCCATGAACTGCGACAGCTGGGACGTTCCGAAGAACTCCTTGATGGCTGCAACCACGGGGCGGATGTTGATCAGGGTCTGCGGCGTGATGGCCTCGACGTCCTGGGTGGTCATACGCTCGCGGACAACGCGCTCCATGCGGGACAGGCCGGTGCGGACCTGGTTCTCGATGAGCTCGCCGACGGCGCGGATACGGCGGTTGCCGAAGTGGTCGATGTCGTCGATGTCGACGCGCAGGTCCACTTCCTGGCCGTCGCGGGTGCCCTTGATGGTCTTCTCGCCTGCGTGCAGCGCAACGAGGAACTTGATCATGGCCACGATGTCTTCAACGTGCAGGACCGAAGCTTCCTTGTCGCCAAGGGAGCGGTCGATGCCAAGCTTGCGGTTGATCTTGTAGCGGCCAACCTTGGCCAGATCGTAGCGCTTGGAGTTGAAGTACAGGTTGTCCAGCAGGGACTGGGCAGCCTCGACGGTGGGCGGCTCGCCCGGACGCAGCTTGCGGTAGATGTCCAGCAGGGCGTCTTCGCGGGTTTCGGTGGCGTCCTTCTCCAGGGTTGCCCGCATGGAGTCGTACTGGCCGAACTCTTCGAGGATCTGGCCTTCGGTCCAGCCGAGGGCCTTCAGCAGCACCGTGACGGACTGCTTGCGCTTCCGGTCCAGGCGTACGCCGACCTGGTCGCGCTTGTCGATTTCGAGCTCGAACCAGGCGCCGCGGGACGGGATGATCTTCGCGGTGAAGATGTCCTTGTCGCTGGTCTTGTCGGCGGCACGCTCAAAATAGGCGCCCGGCGAACGGACCAGCTGGGAGACGACGACACGCTCGGTGCCGTTGACCACGAAGGTGCCCTTCTCCGTCATCAGCGGGAAGTCGCCCATGAACACGGTCTGCTGCTTGATTTCGCCCGTGTTGTTGTTCATGAACTCGGCCTTGACGTACAGCGGAGCCGAGTACGTAGCGTCCCGGTCCTTGCATTCGGCCATGGTGTACTTGGGGTCAGCGAACTCCGGATCGGAGAAGCTCAGGGACATGGTGCCCTGGAAGTCCTCGATCGGGGAGATCTCTTCGAAGATGTCCGACAGGCCGGACGTGGTGGCGACGCTGAGATCGTTTTCTTCGACGGCCTTCGCTACGCGTGCCTGCCAGCGCTCGTTGCCGACCAGCCAGTCAAAGCTGTCCGTCTGCAGGGCAAGCAGATTCGGAACGTCAAGAGGTTCGTGAATCTTTGCGAATGAGAGCCGGCGAGTGGCACCATCAGTGCTGTCGGCGGTGTTAGCGGTTTCGTTATTAGAGGTGCTCGAGGCGACCAAGAGGGATCCTTCCACAGACCTTCAGGCGTTTTCAGATCTCCCCCGCTGTGCACCCTGCGAAGTGACTCCGCAGCGCTACCATCCGGTTCCGCTATATGACCCGGGGCCCGTGCCGGCCGTGCTGCGACAAGTGTCGCGGCACGTCGATTGCCAGCTGCCAGGCGAAGCCCACCGCTATATGAAGGCTGAAGGTAAACAGGGAAGACGCAAATATCTACGATACGGCAAAACAGCCTACCTGTCTACCCCACATCCGGCCGGATTGCAAGCACGGATTCTTTGGCCACCCGGACATGCCGGCACGGACCCTCCCCCGCGGGTCCCGGGGACCGGGTTTGAATAGTTGGGTGACCGGGGTCACGATAGCCTTAGTGGCCTTACACCGGATCAGATGGGAAGAGATAACCATGGGCAACACCCCCGACAACAGCGATGTTGTCATCATCGCAGCAGCGCGGACCCCGCAGGGCCGGATCAATGGCCAGCTGGCCAGCTTCACCGCCGTGGACCTTGGAGCCCACGCCATCCGGGCCGCGCTGGCCAGGAGCGGGGTCGACGCGGACCAGGTGGACGCCGTGGTCATGGGTCAGGTGTTGCAGGCAGGGGCCGGCCAGAACCCGGCACGCCAAAGCGCGGTGGCCGCCGGTATCGGCTGGAACGTTCCCGCCGTCACCCTGAACAAGGTCTGCCTCTCCGGCCTCACCGCAGTGATCGACGCGGCCCGGCTGATCCGATCCGGCGAGGCGACCGTGGTGGTGGCCGGCGGCCAGGAATCGATGACCCGCGCACCCCACGTCCTTCCCGGGTCGCGCCAAGGGTGGACCTACGGCACCATCAATGCCCTGGATTCGGCTGCCCACGATGGGCTGACCGACGCCTTCGATGGCGAGTCGATGGGCCTGTCCACTGAGAAGCGCAACCTGTCGCTCGGCATCGACCGGACCTCCCAGGACGAAGTGGCCGCCCAGTCGCACCAGCGCGCGGCGCTGGCGGCCAAGAACGGAACGTTCGACGACGAGATCGTCGCTTTGAGCGTCAAGCAGCGCAAGGGCGATCCGCTGCAGGTCGAAACCGACGAAGGCGTCCGGCCCAACACGTCCGTGGAATCGCTCGCCGGCCTTCGCGCTGCGTTCGTCACGGACGGAACCATCACGGCCGGAAACTCCTCTCCACTGTCCGATGGCGCCGCTGCGCTCGTCCTGACCTCAAGGGGCTATGCGGAACAGCACGGACTCGAGTACCTGGCCGTGGTTGGCAAGCCCGGGCAGGTGGCTGGGCCGGACAACTCCCTGCACTCCCAGCCCGCGAACGCCATCGCTCACGCCCTGGGCCGCGCCGGCTGGAACACCGCGGACCTGGACTTCATCGAAATCAACGAGGCCTTCGGATCCGTCGCGGTCCAGTCCCTCAAGGACCTGGATTACCCGCTGGAGAAGTGCAACATCCACGGCGGCGCTATCGCGCTGGGCCACCCGATCGGCGCCTCGGGCGCCCGACTGGCCACCCACGCAGCCCACGAGCTGAAGCGCCGCGGTAAGGGCAAGGCAGCCGTGGCCCTGTGCGGCGGCGGCGGACAGGGCGAAGCCCTACTGCTGTACCGCGACTGATGGTGCCCTCTGGCGGGGAGGCGGGGAACGGCGTCGGACGTGAACGCTTTCTGGCCGACGCCGCGGCGCGGGGGCTCCACGTGGAGGTGGTGGAGCGCCCGGCCGCCCTGAGCCTCGAGGAGGCGGCGGCCGGCATGGGAATCTCCCCCGCGGACATCGTCAAATCCCTGGTGGTCAAGCACAAGGACGGCAGCTTCCTCTTCGCCCTGATTCCCGGCGACCGGCAGATTTCGTGGCCGAAGCTGCGGACCCTTGTGGGGGTCAATAAGCTGTCGCTGCCGCCGGCGGACATGGCGTTGGAGGCAACAGGGTACGAACGCGGGACCATAACCCCGCTGGGAAGCGTCACCGCGTGGCCCGTCTATGCGGATGCCAGCATCACCGGCCGGCGGATCTCCATGGGGGCCGGCGCCCACGGCTATAGCGCCTTCGTCGACGCCGACGCCCTGACGTCCGCCCTGGACGCCGTGGTGGCTGACATCTCCGATCCTGTCTAGGACGCAGAAAACCCCGCCCACCGGAGTGGACGGGGTTTTCGCGGGGTAAGCGCTGTTACTTGAGGGTAACGGTGGCGCCTGCAGCCTCGAGCTGCTCCTTGGCCTTCTCGGCGGTCTCCTTGTTGGCACCTTCGAGGACAGCCTTGGGGGCACCGTCAACCAGGTCCTTGGCTTCCTTGAGGCCCAGGGAGGTGATGGCGCGGACTTCCTTGATCACTGCGATCTTCTTGTCGCCTGCAGCTTCGAGGATGACGTCGAAGTCAGTCTTCTCTTCAGCTTCTTCTGCAGCGCCGCCGGCAGCGGGGCCAGCAACTGCAACAGCAGCAGCGGTAACTTCGAAGGTCTCTTCGAAGAGCTTGACGAACTCGGAGAGTTCGATGATGGTCAGTTCCTTGAAAGCTTCAATGAGCTCTTCGTTGCTGAGCTTCGCCATGGTAGGCGTCCTTCCTGTTGTGGTGTTCAGCGGCGCAGGGCCGTGCGTCACACCGGAGTCTTGTGGGGTAAAGAGAATTAGTTCTCTTCGGCAGCTGCGGCTTCGGCGGGTGCTTCTGCACCGGCTTCTGCTTCAGCGGCGGGAGCTTCTTCAGCGGCAGGAGCCTCGGCAGCTGCCGGTGCACCGTTCTCTTCTTCAAGCTTGAGGCGCAGTGCGTCAATGATGCGTGCAGCTGCGGCGGCGGGTGCCTTGAGGACGCCTGCAACCTTGGCGAGCTGCAGCTCGCGGGACTCGAGTGCTGCCAGGGCAGCAACTTCGCTGGCGTTCAGTGCCTTGCCCTCGAAGTAACCGGTCTTGATGACCAGCTGCTTGTTGGCCTTGGCAAAATCCGTCAGGCTCTTGGCAGCGGCAACTGCGTCACCCTTGATGAACGCGATTGCAGTGGGGCCGGCAAGCTGGCCGTCGAATGCTTCGACACCGGCTTCCTTGGCTGCAATGGCGGTCAGGGTGTTCTTGACGACCGCGAACTTGGTGTCCTGGCCGAGAGAAACACGCAGCTGCTTGAGCTGTGCAACGGTGAGCCCGCGGTATTCGGTCAGGACAGCGGCGTTCGATTCGTTGAAATCGTTAGTGATCTCAGCTACTGCTGAAACCTTGGTAGGCGTTGCCATAACCCTCCTTCCGGGGATAGTGCCGGTATTCGACGGTCCCCGCTCAGAAGAGCTAAAACTAAAAACGCCCCGCGCAGATGCACGGGGCTTGGCTCAACACGGTAGCCCGTGGAGCGTTGCTTCGTTCACCTGCGCCGGCCGCCCTGCGTTGAGGGTCCTTCGTCCGGAAAACCACTGGGCCTCCCGCGCATGACTGCAGAAGTGAGCCATGTTCGAGAGAGTGGATTTCCAACAACCGACGGTCTTTGGTCATCCCAGTCTACGGGAGGCGGCGCAGTGCACCAAATCGGGGGCTTGCCAGCCCTTCAGCTGGTGCTTGAGTGCAGCCGCGGCAGCTCTTTCTGCCAGATCCCGGTGACGCCTGCGGTATGGAAGCCAAGCTGCTTGTTGACCGTCAGCAGGTACCGGTTTTCCGGGGCGTTCCAGGTATAGATCACGCGGGCATCGGGGAACTGCTCGGTGAGGCGCTCCATATTGGCCACCTTGATGAGCAGGCCCAGCTTGTTGCCCCGGTGCTCCTGCAGGACGATCGTGTCGTCCTGGAAGACCACGTCCGCGCGGTGCGCAAGGACTGTGATGGTGGTCAGCCCTGCCAGGGTGCCGGTGGCGAGGTGCTCGACGGCGGTAACCACCGTCCGCCGTCCCTGCGCGATGGCGACATCTTCGGCTTCCCGGAGGATGCCGCCGTCGAACACCATCTCCTGTTCCACCGGCACATCAAGGTCCGGATCCACGTCCGCGCCCGCCTGGTTCTCCAGGGCTGCCACCGCCTCCAGCCAGCGCTCGGGGCAGCGGTCCGTCCAGTGATGGAGCCGGTACCGGCCGCGGTTGGCCTCCTCCGCCTCCGCCTGCAGGTCCGCGACCAGCTTGGTGTCCAAGGGAAGGGCACACGAACTGAACTGCTCGATGTGCTGCAGGGTGTAGCCCATCTTGCGGGCAAACTCGACCTCCCGGCTTTCCAGCGGCACAAACCCCTGGCCGGACCCGGGGACCAGCTGCTCGGGCTCAAACTCGTGCAGCGAAGCGCCGGGGTGGTTGGTGTCCACCAGGATCATGGTGCGGCCCTCGCCCCGGGCGAAGTGCTCGGCCGCTTCCAGCAGGCGGCGCCCCACACCCTGCCGCTGGTATTCGGGGAGGATGTCCAGGGTGAACTCAGCGATGTCCAGGTGGTCCGTCAGCGGAAGGGCGATGTCCACGGTGCCCACGATGGCGCCATCCACTTTGGCCACCAGGATCAGCTGCCGCTCGTAGGGGTCCTGGAATTCCAAGAGCTTCTCGAGGGGGCCGTACGCGAGGTCGTCGCTCCCCCACGTCTGCATGCGCACCTTCCGGCCCACCTCGACGGCGGCCAGGAAGTCAGCGGCATCCGCGGCTTCCAGCGACTCAGGAATCCAGAGCTGTTCGATCTTCACGTCTCTTGCCAATGGGGGCATTCTGCCAGCATATGCCGGTTGGGGCCGCCGGGTTAAGCCGGAGGCCTTAAGCGGAAAACCGCCCGGCGCATGCGCCGGGCGGTTTTCGTCGCCCCTTTCGGAGCGGGGCTTACAGCGAAGATTTATGCCTCGGTGAGCACCTTGGTGACGTTGGGGTCGACGGAGATGCCGGGGCCGAACGTGGTGGCAACCGTAGCCTTCTGGATGTAGCGGCCCTTGGAAGCGGACGGCTTCAGGCGAAGGACCTCTTCCAGTGCTGCTGCGTAGTTCTCGGCAAGCTTGACGGCGTCGAAGGACACCTTGCCGATGATGAAGTGCAGGTTGGAGTGCTTGTCGACGCGGAAGTCGATCTTGCCGCCCTTGATGTCGTTGACAGCCTTGGTGACGTCTGCGGTCACGGTGCCCGTCTTGGGGTTCGGCATCAGGTTACGGGGACCCAGCACCTTACCGAGGCGGCCAACCTTGCCCATGAGGTCGGGAGTGGCGACGGCCGCGTCGAAGTCGGTCCAGCCGCCGGCGATCTTTTCGATCAGGTCGTCGGAACCAACGAAGTCGGCGCCGGCCGCGATTGCTGCCTCAGCCTTGTCTCCGGTAGCGAACACCAGGACGCGGGCGGTCTTACCGGTGCCGTGGGGCAGGTTGACCGTACCGCGGACCATCTGGTCGGCCTTACGTGGGTCAACGCCCAGGCGGAAGGCAACCTCAACGGTGGCGTCGAACTTGGACGGGTTGGTGTCCTTGGCGAGCGTTACTGCCTCGAACGGCGCGTAGAACTTCTCCGCGTCGATCTTGGCGGCTGCTGCCTCATATGCTTTGCTGCGCTTTGCCATGCTGCTTATTTCTCCTTGTGCAGTTGTGGTCTGCGGACCGCGCTGGGCCCTGCCACAGTCGGTGATCCGGAGCGTTATCCGGGCCGGATGACCAACATTTCAATGTTTCGATGGTGCCGGTTTCCCGGCGGCGCCGTTCGTCGTGGCCAATGGCACGACCCTGAACGGCTGGAAGGGGGTTATTAGCCCTCGACCGTGATGCCCATGGAGCGGGCGGTACCGGCGATGATCTTCGCTGCGCCTTCGAGGCTGGTCGCGTTGAGGTCTTCCATCTTGGTGCTGGCGATCTCGTTGACCTGGGCCTGGGTCAGCTTGGCAACCTTGACGGTGTGCGGGGTGGACGAACCCTTGGCAACGCCTGCAGCCTTCTTGATGAGCTCTGCAGCCGGCGGGGTCTTGGTGATGAACGTGAAGGAACGGTCCTCGTAGACGGTGATTTCCACGGGGATGACGTTGCCGCGCTGGGATTCCGTGGCAGCGTTGTACGCCTTGCAGAATTCCATGATGTTGACACCGTGCTGGCCAAGCGCGGGACCGATCGGCGGGGCCGGGTTAGCGGCACCTGCCTGGATCTGCAGCTTGATGAGGCCGGTGACCTTCTTCTTGGGAGCCAATGTAGGGTCCTTCTCTCAATAACGTCCTGGGGCACAGGAGCGTGCCTCAGGTTTTTGGCCGCCATGGCGAGGCGGCCGGCCGTTCCGGCACCGCTAAGCGGGCAGCGCCGGGACGAATTCTTTGGATAATCAGATCTTGGTGACCTGGTTGAACGCCAGGGTGACGGGCGTTTCGCGCTCGAAGATGGAAACCAGCACCACGAGGGTCTGGGATTCGACCTTGATTTCGGAAATCGTGGCGGGGAGGGTCTCGAACGGGCCCTCCTTGACGATGACGGACTCGCCGACCTCGAAGTCCACATCCACGGGCGCCTGGTGCTGCTTGTTGACCGGCTTGCCCTTCTCGGCCTGCTCTTCCTCGAAGACCGGGGCGAGCATCGAGAAGACCTCGTCCAGGCGCAGCGGGACCGGGTTGTGGGCGTTACCCACGAAGCCGGTGACACCCGGGGTGTGCCGGACGGCGCCCCAGGAAGCGTCCGTCAGGTCCATGCGGACCAGCACGTAACCCGGGATGCGGACGCGGTTGATGACCTTGCGCTGGGCGTTCTTGATCTCAACGACTTCTTCCATCGGCACCTGGATTTCGAAGATGTAATCTTCCATGTCCAGGGTCTGGATGCGGGTCTCGAGGTTCGCCTTCACGCGGTTCTCGTAGCCGGCGTAGGAGTGGATGACGTACCAGTCACCCTCCTGACGGCGCAGCTTGGCCTTGAACTCTTCGGCAGGGTCAGCGGCTGCGGTCGCAGCGGCGGCGGCCAGGGCGTCCCCGGCCTCTTCCGAATCACCGACGACGTCGGCACTTTCGATGGCGTCGTCGTCGTCCGTTTCTGCAACCGCGCTGTCAGCAGCGTCCTCGTCAGCAACGTCCGGATCGGCGGCAGCGTCGGAATCGGCGGCGTCGGATTCGGGCGCGGAGGACTCAACCTCAGACGCGTCGCCGGCTTCCGCCGTGACGTCCGCGGACTCTTCCAGCTCAGTCTCGGTTACCTCGAGCTCCTGCTCAGACACTTGGTCTCCTGCTTCCTCATTGCCTAACATGCCTATTTAAATGGCTCAATTCCGCACACCGGTGTTTCCCTCCGGTTTCCCGAAGGTGGAACACGCAGCCTGCGGACCTTTCAGCCTTAGCTGTCCGTGGGGCCTGTACCGCCGAAGAGCCAGCCGACAGCGCTTCCGAAACCGAGGTCCAGCAGGCTGACGATGACCATCATGATGGCCACGAATACCAGCACCACGATCGTGTAATTGATCAGTTCCTTGCGGGTAGGTGCAACAACCTTCTTCAATTCGCCGATGATCTGGCGAATGAAAAGTGCAATGCGGGCGAAGAAGTTTGCCTTGGCGTCCTTCTTAGCTGGGCGGCCCTTGGAGCTGCTGGCAGCTGTTTCGGTCACCTGGTCCTCGCTCATCTGCAAAGTGTTGGATTACCCGGCCCTGATCAGAACCATGGTTGCTGCGCTTGCCCCGGATTGTGTCCGGGACAGCTTGCGCAGGGCAGACAGGACTCGAACCTGCAACCTGCGGTTTTGGAGACCGCTGCGCTACCAATTGCGCCACTACCCTATGGAGCGAATTCCACGTTTCCTGCACGAACCGCCAGCTGTCACTGGGGCGCACGCCATCATCCGTGTTTTCAACACCGGTGAACCAGTCTACGCAACATCTGCGCGTTAGTCGAACCAGCTCATCCCGGTCCTGCCGCGTGCCGCGCCGGTCATGCCCTCCCGCTGCCGGGATGCGGCAGGCGGTCAGTCACAAATCAGAACGGGCTCCCCGGAGGATCCGCAGATCAGCATAGAGTAGATCACGTCGAATCCCACATTCAGCCTCCCGGCTGCAAGCGTAGAACGGACCTGCCATGTCTGCCGCCCGCGTTTCCCAGCGCATTTCCGCCATTGCCGAATCCGCAACCCTGGCCGTCGATGCCAAGGCCAAGGCGCTGAAGGCAGCGGGCCGGCCGGTCATTGGGTTCGGAGCGGGCGAGCCGGACTTCCCCACCCCGGACTACATCGTCCACGCGGCCGTCGAGGCCGCCGGCCAGCCGAAGTACCACCGCTATTCCCCCGCAGGCGGGCTGCCCGAGCTGAAGAAGGCCATCGCCGAGAAGACGCAGCGGGACTCCGGCTACGCCGTCGACCCTTCCCAGGTCCTGGTGACCAACGGCGGCAAGCAGGCTGTGTACAACACCTTCGCCACGCTGGTGGACCCGGGCGACGAGGTCATTGTCCCCACCCCGTTCTGGACGACGTACCCGGAGGCGATCCGCCTGGCCGGCGGCGTTCCCGTCGAGGTGTTCGCCGGCCCGGAGCAGGACTACCTGGTGACGGTTGAGCAACTGGAAGCCGCGGTCACGGAGAAGACGAAGATCCTGCTGTTTGTTTCGCCGTCCAACCCCACCGGTTCCGTCTACTCGCCAGAGCAGGTCGCGGAGATCGGCAAGTGGGCCGCCGCGAAGGGCCTGTGGGTGGTCACCGACGAGATCTACGAGCATCTGACGTACGACGGCGTTCCCTTCACGTCCATTGCCACCGCAGCCCCGGAGCTCGGCGACAGGGTGGTCATCCTCAACGGTGTGGCCAAGACCTACGCCATGACCGGCTGGCGCGTGGGTTGGATGATCGGGCCGGCGGACGTCATCAAGGCGGCCACCAACCTGCAGTCCCACGCAACGTCCAACGTCTCCAACATCATGCAGATCGCTGCCCTCGCCGCCGTATCCGGCCCGCTGACAGCCGTGGATGAGATGAAGGTGGCGTTTGACCGCCGCCGCAAGGCCATCGTCGCCGGCCTCAACGCCATCGAGGGCGTGGAATGCCCGACGCCGAAGGGTGCCTTCTACGTGTACGCGGACGTCCGCGGGCTGCTGGGCAAGGAATTCCCGACGGCGGCGGGCACTGCCACGCCGCAGACCTCCGCAGAGCTGGCGGCGCTGATCCTGGACGAGGTTGAGGTGGCCGTGGTTCCCGGCGAGGCCTTCGGCCCCTCAGGCTACCTGCGGCTGTCCTACGCCCTGGGCGACGAAGACCTGGCCACGGGCGTGCAGCGCCTCCAGGAGTTCCTCGGCAAGGCCCAGTAGGCCCCGGACGCTCTCTCACTTCCTGCGGCATTAACGCAATCGCTCTCGCACTTTCCCCGGGAAAGTGCGAGAGCGATTGCGTTTTTCATGCAGGAAGTGAGAGAGCGTCCGTAGTGGGTTGGGGTGGGTTAAGAGGAGTGGTTAAAGGAGGCGGCGCTCCGCAGCCCATCTGGTGAGTTCGTGCCGGCTGGAGAGCTGAAGCTTGCGGAGCACCGCAGACACGTGGGTTTCCACCGTCTTGACGCTGATGAAGAGCTCCTTCGCCACTTCCTTGTAGCTGTAGCCGCGGGCAATGAGGCGCATAACCTCCAGCTCCCGGGCGGAGAGCTTGTCGAGTTCGTCGTCGGCGATGTCTGCGGGCGCTGTACCAAACGCGTCAAGGACAAACCCGGCCAGCCGCGGCGAGAATACGGCATCGCCGCCGGCCACCCGGAACACGGCATCGGTGATCTGCGCGCCGGAGATGGTCTTGGTGACGTAGCCGCGGGCGCCGGCGCGGATCACGGCCACCACATCCTCCGCGGAATCGGAGACGCTCAATGCCAGGAACCTTGTGCTGCCCAGGAGCGCGGCGGACCCGGCGATGACCTCGCGTCCGCCGCCGCCCAAGCCGCCGGGAAGGTGGACGTCCAGGAGTACCACGTCCGGGCGTTTGTCGGCGATCACGGCGATGGCCTGTTCGACGGTTGCCGCCTCGCCGACGACCTCTATGGCCGGTCCAAGATCGGCCTTAAGACCGGACCGGAAGATGGCGTGGTCGTCCACGATCACCACGCGGACGGAGGTTGCTGGGTCGGCACTGCCGGAGGCGATGTTCATGGGGTTCCTTCCACGTTGTGTGCAGCCACCGGCAGCCGCAGCCGGACCTCGGTTCCGTCCGGGCTGCTGAGAATGGTGGCCGACCCGCCGTGCCGCTGCATCCTGCCAATAATCGATTCGCGCACGCCGAGCCGGTCCGCCGGCAGGTCCTGGAGGTCGAAACCCGGTCCGCGGTCCTTGACGAACACATCCACCTGGGATGCGGCGGCTTCGACGTACACGGACACCGGGCCGCCGCCGTGCCGGGAAGCGTTCAGCACGGCTTCCCGGACCGCCTGGACCAGGGCCTCGTGCGCCTCGGTCATTGCGGCGTCACCCACCGCCACCACCTCCACAGGGTTACCCAAGAGGTCCTCCACTTCGGCGGCAACCGCCTTGATCCGGTCCGAAAGCTGCCCTGCGTCCCGGCCCGGATCCTGGAAGAGCCACCCGCGAAGTTCACGTTCCTGCGCCCGAGCCAGCCGGACGACGTCGTGCTCGTTTCCTGCCCGCCGCTGAATCAGCGCAAGGGTCTGCAGGACCGAATCGTGCAGGTGTGCGGCGATCTCGGCGCGCTCCATCTCGCGGACGCGGCCGGCGCGCTCGGACTCCAGTTCACGCCAGAACTTGAGCGCCCAGGGCAGCAGCACCAGCACCACCCCGCCCAGTACAGCCACGGACGCGAGCAGGGCCAGCCATGTCTGTTCCCACGAACCGGAGCCGGAAACCATCACCAGCACGCCCGCAACCACCAGCGCCAGGCCGGCAACGAGCCGGGCCCAGCCGCCGGCCTGGTCCGCCTTCGTCGTGTCCACCAGGCCGGCGCGGCGGGTTTCGTCCAGTTGCATCCACGCGATGGAGGCTCCGCCCAACACCGCGGCCGCAGGGATCAGCGTCCCCAGCGGCACATCCACGCCCAAGAGCTGCGCGATCATGATGCCGGCCACCAGGAGCAGTCCGATGCCCAGCAGGATCTCTTTGCCGTAGCGCAGGCCTCCGGGGCGGAACCAGGGCGCGGACGGCGCGCTGGCCCCTTCCGTCGGAGGCACGGGGCCGGCTGCGGCAGGAGCAACCGGCGACGACGGCCGGCGGGCTTCCCTGCGCGCGGCTTCGTCCGCGGTGGGAACCATAATCCACAGCCAGGCATAGAAGAGGAATCCGGCGCCGCCTGCCAGCGCCGCGATGGCCATGCCGATGCGGACGTTCCGAACCGGCCAGCCGAGGTGCGCCGCCAGGCCGGCGCAGACGCCGGCGATGACACGGTCGGTGCTGCGGACAAGGCGCGGCCGCGCCGGGACCCGCGCTTCCGCACCTGGCCATGCAGCGACGGGCCATTCCGGCGGCTGTCCGGCGGGGATTGTTGCCATAGGTCAATCCAAGCACGGATCAGGGTCTCCCGGACCCGAATTGGCCGCCAACCGGGGAACGGTCAGGGATGGTTCAGGGTATCCCCCAGTAGAGCCGGAACGTGCGGCAGCGGGAGGATTTTGGTATGAATCCGCACACTCCGTCCCCGGACGGCAACGACTCGAACGACACCCCGTTCCCTGGCCCCGACAACGCTCCAGCCCAAGGCTGGCCCGCCACAGCCGGTACCAGTAGCCCGGGCCAGGCCCCTCCCCCTCCCCCGCCTGGCCTGGCGCCGCCTTCCAACGGAACGCCCCCGCCAGGCCCCGGGAGCCTCCCGCCGGGCGTCGCACCACGGACTGACTTCTTCAGCTGGATCCGGAGCCACGGCGTTTACCGGAGTGCAGACCGGTGGATTGGCGGCGTGTCCGGAGGCATTGCATACCGGCTCGGCGTGGACCCGCTGATCATCCGCGGTGTCTTCATCGTGCTGACGATCTTCGCCGGCGTCGGCGTGCTCCTCTACGGCCTCGCCTGGGCGCTCCTTCCCGAACCCGACGGTCGGATCCACGCCCAGGAAGCCGGCGCCGGACGCTGGTCCAGCGGGATGACCGGCGCCCTGATCGCCACCATCCTCGGCCTGACCGGCCTGGGCGGCGGCGTATGGGGATGGAACAACCACGGCTTCGGCGGCTTCCTTTGGACTGTCGTCTGGGTGGGCGGCGCAATCTACCTTGTTTACTACCTCTCCCAGCGGAACACGGGCTCCCGTCCGCCCCAGCAGTACCCGGCAGCGCCGAACTACGGCACGCCGGACTACGCGTACAGCTACACCTACACTCCTCCCGTTGCCCGCCCCCGGCCGGCGGGGCCGGGCGCACCGGCCGTAGCCATTTCCGCGGGCCTGGCCCTGCTGGTGGGCGGCGGCCTCAAGGCGCTGGACGCCACCGGCGCCGTCAGCCTGGGGACCTCCCCGAACGCCCTCGTCTGGGCTTCGGCGGCGGCGGTCCTTGGGTTGGGCATCCTCATTTCCGGAGCCCGTGGCCGCACCTCCGGGATCCTGAGCTTCTTCGCCGTCGTGGCGCTGATTGCCGGCGGGATCTCCAGCGTCATCGGCATCGGGGACCGGGCGCGGTTCCAGGAAGTGGACTGGACGCCCATCAGTGTTGAGGAAGCGGCCCAAGGCTTCGACATCACGGCGGGCCGCGGAACTGTTGACCTCACCGGCCTGAACCTGGCCTCCCCGCTGCCCTCCGACGTCGTGATTCCGCTCGACGTCACCGCCAGCAACGTTACGGTGGTCATCCCGGACGACGTGCCCGTCGACGTCAAGACAGACATGACCATGGGCAACCTCAACGAGCCCGGCGGCCGGCGCGGCGGCACCACCCAGCGGGAAAGCAACTACAACACTGGTGAGCCGGGGGGCCACCTCGTCATCGAAATCGACGGCGCATTCAGCAACGTCACCATCCAGGAAGGCAATTGAGATGAGCAACGAGAGTCCGGTACCGGAAAATCCGACGACGGCGGGTCCCGTCAGCGGCGGCCCGGCACCTGCCCGGGTGGGAACCATCGTGTGGGGGCTGATCGTCCTGGCCCTCGCGGCGCTCATCATCGTGGCCCAGCTTGGCCTGGTAGTCCTTAACGGCACCTACGTGCTAATCGGCCTCATGATCGGTGCAGGCGCGGCGCTGGTCCTGGGCGGTGTCCTGTCCGCCCGGAAACGTGACAATGGCTCCGCAACAGGGAAGTCTTAATCCATGGACAAGTTCTTCAGCATCGTCAGGGGCCTCGGCCTGAAGCGCGGCCCGGAACGTTGGATCGGCGGGGTGCTGGGCGGCATCGCAGCCAAGCTGAACGTGGACGTGGCGTACGTCCGGATCGCGTTCCTGGTGCTCTCGCTCCTGCCGGGGCCGGCCTGGGTGTTTTACGTCATCGCCTGGGTCATCATCCCGGACCAGCGGAACACCATTCTCCTCCAGTCCTTCCTGGAGCGGCGCTCGCTCAACGGCCGCTAGCTGGCGCCCGCGCCGGAAGGGCCTGCTGAGAGAAGTGCCCGTTCAGGATGGGCCCAAGAGGACGCTGGTCTGGATTCCCCCGGCGGTGAAGCCGAGTTTCCGGGCCAGCGCGAGCGATCCGGTGTTGCTGACGTCCGTCCGCCACTGCAGCGTGAGGCCCGCGGCAAGGGCCTCGTGGGCAGCGATGGACGCCGCAAGGAGGCCCAGACCGCGGCGTCGCCAGTCCGGATCCACCAGCACACCCAGCTGGGCCAGCAGTCCTTCCCATTCCGTGAAGGCGCCGCAGGCCAGTGGCACCCGCCCGCCCTCGATCTCGTGCACGATGGTGTAGCGGTTCTCCAGGTCCGAGAGGCCAACCTCGTTGACGTCGTCGGGCGGACAGTGTCCCTCCAGCTCGATGGCTTCGGGATTCCCGTGGGAAACAGTCATTTCTTCGGAAGGCTGTTTCAGCGGAAGGTCGTCCGCGAAGAACAACGCCGCCGCTCCGAGTCCGTGGCCGCCATGGGACCGGGTCAGTGTCAGGAGCGTGACGTGCTGGGCCATTTCCGCGTCCGGGATGTCCGCAGCGGCATCGACGAGCCACTGCGGACCCACCAGCGCAGAGACACCGAACAACCGGACGAACTCGGCCGTTGACGCCGCCTCATCCACCCGCACGATCCGTTCGCCGGAGGCCAGGGCCTCACTAAAGGCATGGTCCGTCAGACCCAGGCGGCGCGCCCAGGCAAGGTGGATGATGGCGGCGGAACCGGCGTCGAGTGTCATCCTCCCAGCCTAGGCCGGGCCGGCGGTCTTAGCCGAACAGGACCGCAGCTTCGTTATAGCGGTTCTGGGGCACCGTCTTGAGCTGGCCAAGCGCTTTCTCGAACGCGACGTGCTCAATGTCCGTGCCCTTCAGTGCAACCATGGTGCCCCAGTAGCCCTCGACTACCGAATCGATGGCAGCCATGCCCAAGCGGGTGGCCAGGACACGGTCGAAAGCGGACGGGACGCCGCCCCGCTGGATATGGCCCAGGATGGTGGCGCGGGTTTCGATGCCGGTGCGGGCTTCCAGCTCAGGGGCCAGTTGGTCCGCAATGCCGCCGAGGCGGGGCCGGCCAAAGGTGTCCAGGCCGCGCTCCGAGTGCGGGGATTCCATGTGCTCCGGCACGAAGCCCTCCGCGACCACTACCAGGGGCGCGCGGCCACGGGCGTGGGCTTCATTGACCCACTCGGTGATCTGCTCGATGCTGACCTTTTGTTCCGGAATCAGGATGGCGTGGGCGCCTGCGGCCATCCCCGCGTGCAGCGCGATCCAGCCAACGTGGCGGCCCATAACCTCAGCGATCATGCACCGGTGGTGGGACTCGCCGGTGGTCCGGAGCCGGTCGATGGCCTCGGTGGCAATCTGGACGGCTGTGTCGAAGCCGAACGTGTAGTCGGTGGCGTCGAGGTCGTTGTCCACGGTCTTGGGCACACCGACGATCTTCAGGCCCGCATCCGTGAGGCGCTTGGCCGCGGCAAGGGTTCCTTCACCGCCGATCGCAATGATGGCGTCGATGCCCAGGCGGTCCATGTGCGCCTTGATGACATCAGGGCCTCCGCCGTTTTCGAACGGGTTGGTGCGGGAGGTTCCCAGGATGGTGCCGCCCTGCTTGGCGATGCCGCGCACCATGGTCCTGGGGATGTCGATGATGTCGCCCTCAACAACACCGCGCCAGCCGTCGAGGAAACCGACGAACTCGTGGCCGTGGATGGCAATGCCCTTGAGGACGGCGCCGCGGATGACCGCGTTCAAACCGGGGCAGTCGCCACCGCTGGTGAGGATTCCAATTTTCATGTTTCGGCTCAAATCCTGGAAGAGAGGGGATAACTGGCAGAGCGCCACGCTGAGCTCACCCTAGAGTCTAGTGGGACGTGTGGGGTACGACACAAACCGGTTACACGTGGCAGCGGGTCAGCCGAGGAGGTCCAGGATCTCCGTCCGGGCGAACATCTGGGCCGCGGCGCGGGCGGAAGGAGCTCCGGCGTCGGGGTCCGCCCCAGCGTCCAGCAGCATCCGGGCCACGTCCGTGTATCCCTTGAACGCGGCACCCGCCAGCGGGGTCTGGCCGCGGTCGTTTGCCGTGTTGGCGTCGGCGCCGTGCCGGAGCACCAGCGCCACGGCGTCAGCGTGCCCGTGGTAGGCCGCGAGCATCAGGAGCGAGTCCCCGGCGGCGTTGGTGAGCCCGGCCGGGGCACCTGCGGCGAGGTAGGCACCCAGCAGCTCCGTGTTCCCTTCCCTGGCAGCCTGGAAAAGCGTATGCGCCAAAGCCAGGGCGTCGTCGTCGGGCGTTTCCGGCGAGGCGCCGGACGTCGCGGCGTTGGTTCCGGTCATGCGCGTGGCCCCCTGAGGAATCCGGTCTGACGCCCCACCACCTGGCCGGCGTCCGGGGCAACGATGAGCTCCTGGACGGCGGTGTACGGCTCGTCGCCATCCTGGACAGTCAGTATCTCATCGGGCGCTACGGAACGCTTGACGACTGCGAGGGCCACCGGGCCCATCTCGTAATGCTGCGCCACGGACGTCACGGCACCGACTTTGCGCTCCCCGGCCAGGACCGGGCTGCCGGCGGCCGGCATGGTGTGCTGGGACCCGTCCAGCTGCAGGAAGACGAGGCGCCGCGGCGGGTGTCCCAGGTTGTGCACGCGGGCGATGGTTTCCTGGCCCTTGTAGCAGCCCTTGGCCAAGTGCACGGCGGTACGGATGAGGTCCAGCTCGTGGGGAATGGTTTTATCGTCCGTTTCGGCACCGATCCGCGGCCGCCAGGCGGCAATGCGCAGCGCCTCCGCCGCCATGACCCCGGCCAGGGGACGCTGCCCAACCGTCTGTTCCAGCTCCGCGGCGGGCACGAGGTATTCGAACCAGGGCCGCTCCAGCCCTGGGTGCCCCTCCTCGGTAACGGTTGCGTAGGAGTATCCGCCGGCACCGACGTGCGGCCATGGATCCTGCCAGGCCAGCAGGCCGGACCATTCGGGCACCGCCCGGGTACTGCCCAGCACGGCCCAGCCGGCGGATACATCCGCCACCTCCACCCGCAGCATGAACTTCATGCGGTTCAGGAACTCCGCCAGCGGACCGGCTTCGGCAGCCTCGACGATCAGCCAGGTGGTCCCGCCGTCGTCAATTACCCGGGCGTCGAACTCGATGCGCCCCTGCACGCTCAGCAGCAGCAGTTCGCTCGACTCCCCCGGCTTCAGCGCCGTCACCTGCTGGGAGGAGAGGGTGTTGAGCCAGCTGAGGCGGTCGGGGCCGGTCACCGTCACCACGCCGCGGTGGGAAAGGTCGACGACGGCGGTACCGGCCGCCAAGGCGCGCTGCTCGCGGAGGGGCTCACCGTAGTGGGCGGCAACTCCGGCGTCCGCGCCGACGGCTTCGACCGCGCCAGGGCGCGACAACAGGGGGCTGGGGGTAGTCATACTGGGAAAACGTCCTTTAGGGTCCCCGGTATTCCGGGTTATCGAAATCGAAACGGGTGCCGGCATCCCATTCCTCAGGCAGGTTGCCGTAGGCCGGGTAGCCGCCTGCCGCTTTCAGGATGCCGGCCAGGTGCATCAGGTTCCAGGTCATGAAGGTGACGTTGCGGTTGGTGAAGTCGCTCTCCGGCCCGCCGGACCCCTCGTCCAGGTAGCTGGGGCCGGGGCCCACCGGACCGATCCAGCCGGCGTCCGCCTGGGGCGGGATGCTGAAGCCGATGTGCTGCAGGCTGTAGAGGAGGTTCATGGCGCAGTGCTTGATGCCGTCCTCGTTGCCGGAGACCAGGGCGCCGCCCACCTTGGGGTAGAACGCCCACTGGCCCTTGCCGTTGAGTTCCCCGGAATGCGCGTACAGCCGTTCGATCAGCTTCTTGGTCTGCGAGGAGTTGTCACCGAGCCAGATGGGGCCGGCCAGCACCACGATGTCGGCTTCCTGCACCGCGGGGTAGAGTTCCGGCCATTCATCCGTGGCCCAGCCGTATTGCGTCATGTCCGGGTAGACGCCGCTGGCGATGTCATGGTCCACAGTGCGGATCAGCCGGGTGGTGACGCCCTGCTTTTCCATGATGCGGCGGCTGATGGCGATCAGCCCGTCCGTGTTGGAGGTCTGGGGTGATTTCTTCAGGGTCCCGTTGAAGAAAACCGCCTTGAGTCCGCTGTAATCACCGGCTTGTCCTGCTTCCACGGCACCGCTCCTCGCGTTGATACTGCCCGCCCGGCTGGTGCCGGCCGGTGTCAGGACACTTTCTTCAGGAAGGCCGAAGCGTGGGCCTCGAGGCCCTTGCCGCCTTCCTCGCCGGTGGCTACATCCCAGCGCCACAGCAGGTTGCCGTCCACCAGTCCAAAGATTCGGGTGGCTGCCGTGTAGGCCTTGGAGTGGCTCCCGCGCATGACCATATCCGTGGTCAGGTGGATTTGCGGGCCCTTGATCTGCCCGTAGTACAGCTCTGAGATTCCGCCGGGATGCGCGATGGAGACGGAGATATCGAAGCCGCCGTCCTTGTTCCGCAGCGCCTCGACCTCTTCCGCGCTCTTGAGCACGGGGACGATGTCGGAGGGAACAAGGCCCGGGCCGCCGTCGGCCTCCAGCTGCTTGCGCTCCAGTGCCCAAAAGCCCGTCTCGACGGTGAGGGGCCTCAGGCGCGTGCCGTCGTCGTCCGTCAGCCAGCTCTCCGCGCGGTACTGCAGATACGGCTGCCCGTTGTGGGTGAACGAGACGTGCTGCAGGAAGTGCTCGGAGTCCTCGTCCCCGCTGCCCAGCCGGCCGCGCCCTTCCCACTCACCGATGAGCCAGGAAAGGGGAACGAGTTCGGGTGTCAGGTCTGTAGGAATCTCAATGGGCACAGCAATTACCTCGCGGTAGGGAAAGACCGGGAACCCAGCAGCCTATTTCTGGCCCTTGAAGAGGCGGTAAACCACGAAGCCTGCGAACCAGGCCATGGCCAGGCTCGCGATGCCGAGCAGGACAAGGAAGAAGATTTCAAATGCAAGTACGGACATGATGCCATCCTAACCGTTAGTAGATGAGTAGTTTGTCTATGAAGTAGGCAAGGGACCCCACGGCAGAGACCGGTGCGAGGCCGATGGCCACAGCGGCCGGAATGTTAAGCGGGGCACCCCGCAGCGTGACCAGCCGGCGGAAGCTGGCGAGCACCGCCCCCACCACCACGCCGAAGATCGCGGCCGGCAGGACGGCGATGTCCGAGAGCACCAGCCCGGCGAGCGGACCGGCCAGGCCGGCGAGGGAGATTTCCAGCGGCGCCACGATGTTGTCCGGCCAGCGGATCAGCCCGACCAGGAGGGCGACGGCGGCGCTGATGGCGGCCACCAGCAGCATCTCGCGGACGCCGTTGAAGCGGGCCCCGGCAATCCAGCCGGCGCCCAGGCAGGACAGGAGCACGCCGGCGGAACAGCCCAGCGTGGACTCCAGCCTCTGGGCCTGCCCGGTTCCGCGGATCAGCTGGACTACAAAGACCGCCATGATGCCGAGCGCAATGAAGGCAGGCGTCCGGTCCAGGTAGCCGGGGGCGGGCGCGGAGGCTGCGGCGAGCGCCGAGCCGACGCCGGGGAGGGCGATGACGGCAGCGAGGGTCTTCTTGGCGGGAATGCGGAGGAAGTGCGGCCAGCCGATGCCCACGGCGACGGCGGTCAGGACCGCCACGGTGACCAGGACGGCGACAGAGGAATAGACGCCGGCGATGATCGCCACGAGTCCGGCGATTCCAACGACGCCAATCACCCACGAACCGAGCGACCGGACCGGGGCCTGCAGTTCGGCGGTCATGCGGGAACCGGCCGGGGCTTAGTCTGTGCACTCACTGCGTTGCTTTCCCATCGTGGCGTGGACCGTGGCTGGGCGCGTATGCCCTGGCGCAGGGCGGCGGCGCCGCGTTGCGGGGCATTCGGCCCCTGCCCCAATCCTGCCTTATATGAAACGGATATGTCGTAAAACGTCCCTGCCGGAGGGCCGGATCCGTGGCTTGGAAAGGCCTGCCGGGTATAATCAAAGTTCAGCTCAGTCGCCCAATGATGCGCGGACGGCCCTTGGAGGAATAATGTCGCACATCCTGTTACTGACGAACAGCACCGGCTCTTCGGTGGACATCCTTCCTGCCTTGGAACTGCTGAACCACCGCGTCCATATCCTCCCCGCGGAACCCACCGCCCTGCTGGAAACCGATCCGTGCGACATCGTCCTGCTCGACGCCCGCAAAGACCTGGTGGGCGCCCGGTCCCTCACCCAGCTCCTTAAGGCAACCGGCCTGAGCGCGCCGCTGATGCTGATTCTGACCGAGGGCGGCATGGCGGCGGTATCCTCAGCGTGGGCCGTAGACGACATCGTGCTGGATTCGGCGGGCCCTGCGGAGGTGGAGGCCAGGATCCGGCTCGCAGTTGCCCGGGCCATGCCGGAAGCGGACGAGACCCCCACCGAGATCCGTGCCGCCGGTGTAGTCATTGATGAAGCCAGCTACACCGCCCGCGTCAACGGCGCGGCCCTGAACCTTACCTTCAAGGAGTTCGAGCTCCTGAAGTACCTGGCGCAGCACCCGGGCCGGGTGTTCACCCGTCAGCAGCTCCTGACCGAGGTGTGGGGCTACGACTACTACGGCGGCACCCGTACCGTGGACGTCCACGTCCGGCGGTTGCGCGCCAAGCTCGGCGCCGACCACGAGAACCTGATCAGCACGGTCCGGAACGTGGGTTACCGCCTGACGCTGATGCGCCAGCAGGAAGACGAACTCACCGAGGCCTGACGCGCTCGACCGGATCCGGCCGAACCCGTATAGCCTTGCTTCATGACTCCAGCGCACCCCGAGAAATGGCCCGTCCAGGTTGTCCGCGGCGGGGTTGACCGGCAGCTCCTGAAGGATTGCCGCGACCTCCTTGCTGCCGCCGAAGAGTCGGATGGCAACCCGTCCATTTCGGAGCAGACCCTGGTGACCATGCGCTCCGCCGATACCGGCTCCCACACGCTCCTCACTCTGGCGCTCTATGCCCCTGACGAGGATTCCGATCCGGCGACGGGCGAGGATTTGGCGGGGTTCGCCGTCGTCATCGATGAACCTGACGGCACCGGAGTCCTGGAAATTGCCGTGCACCCCAGCTACCGCAACCAGGGCGTGGCGGACCGCTTGGTGGGCGCACTCAGGGAGTCCCGCGGACTGGACGGTCTGAAGGCCTGGTCCCACGGCAACCACGAGGCCGCGGCCGACCTCGCCGCCCGCTATGGGTTCGGCCCGGTGCGTGAACTCTGGAAAATGCGGATGACGACGGCGGGTTCCCGGCTGCCCGAGACGGCGCTTCCGGAGGGCGTCTCGCTGCGGCCGTTCCTGCCGGGCCGGGACGAGGACGCCTGGCTGGCAGTAAACCGCGCGGCGTTCGCACACCACCCCGAGCAGGGCAGCCTGACGCGGGCTGACCTCGAGGCCCGCATGGCGGAGGACTGGTTCGACCCTGCGGGATTCCTGCTCGCCGAGGACCGGAACGGGCGCCTGCTGGGGTTCCACTGGACGAAGGTCCACCCCAGGCACGGGCAGCATCCGGCGATCGGCGAGGTTTATGTGGTGGGCGTCGCCCCCGACGCGCAGGGAATGGGATTGGGCAAGGCCCTCACCGTTGCCGGCATCAGGTACCTGCAGGACCTGGGTTTGCACGCCGTCATGCTCTACACGGATGCGGACAACGCGGCCGCCGTGGCCCTCTACCGCAGTCTGGGATTCACCCGCTGGGACATGGACATCATGTACGGGCCGCTGGAGCTGGGCACCGCCTAGAATGGCGGGCCGGAGAGGAGCGTAATCCGCCCCTGCTGCAGGCCGGAAAACTTGTAAGGTTGAAACAGGGCGCGCAGGCCGGACCAGCCGGTCCAGGCGCCAGGCAAAGGAGACGCCATGACCCCGGAACCGTCCGGAACCGCCACTCCCCAGGATGTTGCGGCACCTGTACGCGCCCGCTTCGGCTCCTCCGAGGTTCCAGCTTCACGGGCCACCCAGGACCGGATCGACATTCCCGAATTCGCACCGAACCTGCAGCCCGAGGGCGACATCCGCCCGGACCGCTTCCTGGACCGGGAGCTGAGCTGGCTCGCCTTCAATTCCAGGGTCCTGGAACTGGCGGAAGACCCCACCCTGCACCTGCTGGAACGCGTCGGCTTCCTCTCGATCTTCGCCTCCAACCTGGACGAATTCTTCATGGTCCGGGTGGCCGGACTAAAACGCCGCATCGCCACCGGACTGGCCGTCCCCTCCCCCGCCGGCCTGAGCCCGGTGGAGGTCCTGGAACGGATCAGCGAAGAGGCGCACCGGCTGCAGCAGCGCCACGCGCAGGTCTACGCTGACCAGATCCGCCCGGCACTGGCTTACGAACACATCCACCTCATGCACTGGGATGAGCTGGACGACGCCGCCAAGCAGCAGTTGAGCGTCATGTTCGCGGAAAAGGTCTTCCCGATCCTCACCCCGTTGGCAGTGGACCCCGCCCACCCCTTCCCCTACATTTCCGGACTGTCCCTGAACCTGGCGGTCGTGGTCCGGAACCCGGTGAGCGACAAGGAACTCTTTGCCCGCGTCAAGGTTCCGGACCAGTTGCCCCGCCTGATCTCCATCGACGGGCCGCGCGCCGGCGCCGTCCCGGGCCGGGTGGCCCGCTTCATCGCGCTGGAAGAGGTCATCGCCGTCCACCTGGACCGCCTGTTCCCCGGTATGGAAGTCCTTGAGCACCACACCTTCCGAGTCACCCGCAACGAGGACGTGGAGGTGGAAGAGGACGACGCCGAGAACCTCCTCCAGGCGCTGGAGAAGGAACTGCTGCGGCGCCGGTTCGGCCCGCCCGTCCGGCTCGAAGTCACCACCGACATCAACCCGAACATCCGGGCGCTCCTCATCCGCGAACTTGGCGTCGAAGAGGCCGAGGTGTACTCCGTCCCGGCCCCGCTGGACCTCCGCGGCCTGTCCGTGATTGCGGCCATTGACCGCGCGGACCTGCATTACCCCAAGCACGTCCCGCACACATCCCGGTACCTCAACGAGTCCGAGACCTCAAAGGCGGCCAACGTCTTCGCTGCGATGCGGCGACGCGACATCCTGCTGCACCACCCCTACGATTCCTTCTCCACCTCGGTCCAGGCGTTCCTGGAACAGGCCGCGGCGGACCCTAAGGTCCAGGCCATCAAGCAGACCCTGTACCGGACGTCCGGCGACTCCCCTATCGTGGATGCGCTCATCGACGCCGCGGAGGCGGGCAAGCAGGTCCTGGCACTCGTGGAAATCAAGGCACGGTTCGACGAGCAGGCAAACATTTCCTGGGCCCGCAAGCTGGAACAGGCCGGCGTCCACGTGGTGTACGGCATCGTGGGACTTAAGACGCACTGCAAGCTCTCGCTGGTGGTCCGCCAGGAGGTGGACGGGCTGCGCCGCTACTGCCACATCGGCACCGGCAACTACCACCCCCGCACCGCGCGCTATTACGAGGACCTGGGCCTGCTCACCGCCAACGACCAGGTGGGCGAGGACCTGTCCAAGCTGTTCAATCAGCTCTCCGGGTACGCGCCCAAGTCCACGTTCAAGCGCCTGCTGGTGGCACCGCGGTCCGTGCGGTCCGGCCTGATTGACCGGATCGAGACCGAGATCCGCAACGCCCGTGCCGGCCTTCCGGCCCGGGTGCAGATCAAGGTGAACTCCATGGTGGACGAGGCCATCATCGATTCGCTGTACCGGGCGTCGCAGGCCGGGGTCAAGGTGGACGTGGTGGTCCGTGGCATCTGTTCGCTCCGCCCCGGCGTTCCGGGCCTGAGCGACAACATCACGGTCCGCTCCATCCTGGGCAGGTTCCTGGAGCACTCGCGCGTGTTTGCGTTCGCAAACGGCGGGGACCCGGTGGTGTACATCGGCTCGGCGGACATGATGCACCGCAACCTTGACCGCCGGGTGGAAGCCCTGGTACAGCTGGGCAGCCCGGATGACATCGCGTACGTGCTGGGCCTGCTGCAGCGCTACATGGCACCGGAAACCGCCAGCTGGCACCTGGACAACGAAGGACACTGGACCCGACACCACCTTTCGGACGATGGCAAGCCGCTGGAGGACGTCCAGTCCTGGCTGCTGGCTTCCCGTCCCCGGCAGCGCAGCCTCAGCCGCCGGTAAGGGCGCAGTCTTGTCCAGCGATGCGCTCGTAGCCGACCAGACAGACCACCCGGGAGAACCCATCGCCGTCACGGCAGCGGGGGCTATCCCGTGGCGGGTTGCCAAGGACCGGCTGGAAGTCCTGTTGATCCACCGGCCGCGCTATGACGACTGGTCATGGCCCAAAGGCAAGATCGATGACGGAGAAACCATTCCCGAGTGTGCAGTGCGGGAGGTCCGTGAGGAGATCGGCCTCACCGGGCAGCTGGGGATTCCGCTTCCTCCGATCCACTACCACGTCCAGTCGGGCTTGAAGGTGGTCCATTACTGGGCCCTCAAGGTCAATGGAAACCGCCTGGAGCCGGACGGCAAGGAGGTGGACAGCGTGATGTGGTGCACGCCGGAAAAGGCGGCTTCACTGCTCTCCAACCCCTCGGACCTGTTGCCGCTGGAGTATCTGTGGGAAATGTACCGGCGCCGGGAGCTGGACACGTGGCCACTGCTGGTGCTCCGGCATGCCAAGGCCAAACCTCGTTCCTCCTGGACCAAGGCAGAGGGCGAGCGGCCGCTCGCCGCCACGGGCACCCGGCAGGCCCAGGCGGTCGGCAGGCTTCTGCAGACCTGGCAGCCCGCCCGGGTGGTGACCAGCCCATGGACGCGCTGCGTGGCCACGGTTGCCCCCTACGCCAAGGTCAGCGGCGCAAAGGTGAAGCTCGTTGAGGCCCTCACGGAGCATCGGCACCACCGCAGCCCCAAGAAGACTGCCGGAGTAATCGAGAACCTCTTCGACAAGCAGCGGCCGGTAGTAGTCTGCACCCACCGCCCGGCACTGCCCACGGTCTTCGGCCAACTGGCCAAGCACATGGGCAAGCAGTTGCAGACACTGCTGCCGGCCAACGAGCCATACCTCTCGCCCGGCGAGCTGGTGGTGTGCCACGTTGCCCATGGCGGCAAGGACCGGATCGTGGCGGTGGAACAGTTCAAGCCGTTTGACGATTAGGGTTGACCACCAGACCCCGCGCTTTCGAAAGTAGACTTGAACCGTGAGCATCCCAACCCCTTACGAAGACCTCCTGCGCGATGTCCTGGCCAACGGCACCCATAAGTCGGACCGTACCGGCACCGGAACCACCAGCGTTTTCGGCCGGCAACTGCGCTTTGACCTCAGCAAGAGCTTCCCGCTGATCACCACCAAGCGGGTGCACTTCAAGTCGGTGGCCGTGGAGCTCCTGTGGTTCCTGCGCGGGGAAACCAACGTCAAGTGGATGCAGGACCAGGGCGTCACCATCTGGAACGAATGGGCGGACGCGGACGGCGACCTCGGCCCCGTGTACGGCGTACAGTGGCGCAGCTGGCCCACCCCTGACGGCGGACACATCGACCAGATCGCCGAGCTCATCGAGGGTCTCAGGTCCAACCCCGATTCCCGGCGCCACATCGTCTCCGCCTGGAATGTCTCCGAACTCAAGGACATGGCGCTGCCGCCGTGCCACGCGTTCTTCCAGTTCTACGTGGCGGATGGCAAGCTCTCCTGCCAGCTCTACCAGCGCTCGGCGGACATGTTCCTGGGCGTTCCGTTCAACATCGCCTCCTACGCCCTGCTCACGTGCATGGTGGCACAGCAGGTTGGCCTTGAACCGGGAGAATTCGTCTGGACCGGCGGCGATGTGCACATCTACGAAAACCACATGGACCAGGTGCTCAAGCAGCTGGACCGGGAACCGTATGAGTACCCGCAGCTTAAAATAACCCGCAAACCCGCCTCGATTTTCGAATACACCCTGGAGGACTTCGACGTGGTCGGTTACCGGCACCACCCCACCATCAAAGCCCCGATTGCCGTATGAGCACCGGGAACCCGCAGGCATTCACGGAGGAGCTCGCCACCTCCATCACCGGCGTCGGGCTCGTCTGGGCGCAGACGCCGGACGGCGTCATCGGCAAGGACGGGGACATGCCCTGGCACCTGCCCGAGGACCTGAAGCACTTCACCCGCCTCACCATGGGCCACCCCGTGGTGATGGGCCGCAAAACCTGGCTGTCCTTTCCGGACAAGTACCGTCCGCTGCCTGGCCGCACCAACATTGTGATCACCCGGCAGGAAGGGTGGGCCGAAACGCCCGAGGCAGAGGGCGCCGTCGTGGTTTCCTCCCTGGATGACGCGCTGCTGGAATCGCAGTTCGTGGACGGCGGCGAAACCGTCTGGATCGTGGGCGGCGGCGAGATTTTCCGGCAGTCCGCCGAACTCGCCAACACAGCGGTGGTCACCACCATCGACGTATCGGCCGACGGCGACACTTACGCCCCGGAGCTTGGCCCCGGTTGGGAGGCAACAGCCTCCGTCCCTCCGGACGGCTGGCTGACCGGCGCCAACGGCACGCGCTACCGCTTCACCAAATGGTCACGGACCCAAGGCTAGGAACATGCTGAAGAAACCCGAAACGCTTTTCATCCTGGGCTATATGCTCCTGCCACTGCTGGCGCTGCTGTCCGCGATTGTGGGGCTGACCATGATCCTGGGCGGGAACAAGATTGCCGGTGCCATCGTGCTGGTGGTGGTGACACAGGTCTTCGCCTTCGGAGCCTACTTCGCGCTCCGTGCCCGGAAGACCGCGGTACTGGAGGACCCGGACCGGCAGTAGCCATACCGGGCAGCCGGGGTCCGCTTCGCCAGCCGGGCCCGCTTCGCCGGGCGTGACGTAACCGACTGCGCCGCCCCGGCTGCGAAGTCTAAACTGGTCCAATGACTACAGCAGCTACCCCTTCCGTCGGCCTGGTCGGATGGCGCGGCATGGTCGGTTCCGTCCTCATGCAGCGCATGCAGGACGAGGGCGACTTCGCCAACATCAACCCGGTGTTCTTCTCCACTTCCAACGCGGGAGGTGCCGCGCCCTCGCTTGCTGGTACAGCAGCAGGCAGCGCCGGCAAGCTCGAGGACGCGTTCGACGTCGACACCCTGGCTAAGCTGCCCATTATCGTCACCGCCCAGGGCGGGGACTACACCAAGCGTGTCCACTCGGAGCTGCGCGGCCGCGGCTGGGACGGCCTCTGGATCGACGCCGCCTCCACCCTGCGCATGAACGAAGATTCGATCATCGTGCTGGACCCCATCAACCGCGATGTCATCGACAAGGGCCTGGTCAACGGCACCCGCGACTTCATCGGCGGCAACTGCACCGTTTCCTGCATGCTCATGGGCCTGGGCGGCCTGTTCAAGAACGGGCTGGTGGAATGGGGCACCTCCATGACGTACCAGGCCGCTTCCGGCGGCGGGGCACGGCACATGCGTGAGCTTCTCAGCCAGTTCGGCACGCTCAACGCCGAGGTCAGCACGGAACTGGACGACCCGGCGTCGGCCATCCTGGAGATCGACCGCAAGGTGCTCGCCCACCAGCGCACGGACATCGACGCCACCCAGTTCGGCGTGCCGCTGGCCGGTTCGCTGATCCCCTGGATCGACGCGGACCTGGGCAACGGCCAGTCCAAGGAAGAGTGGAAGGCCGGGGTTGAGACCAACAAGATCCTGGGCACCTCCGAGGAAAACCGCGTGATCATGGACGGCCTCTGCGTCCGCATCGGTGCCATGCGCTCCCACTCCCAGGCCCTGACGCTGAAGCTCCGCGAGGACCTGTCGGTCGCCGAGATCGAGAAGCTGCTGGACGAGGACAACCAGTGGGCCAAGGTGGTTCCCAACACGAAGGAAGCGTCCATGGCCGACCTGACCCCGGTCGCCGCCTCCGGCACCCTGGACATCCCGGTGGGGCGCATCCGCAAGATGGAAATGGGGCCGCAGTACATCAGCGCCTTCACCGTGGGCGACCAGCTCCTCTGGGGCGCCGCCGAGCCGCTGCGCCGCATGCTCAACATCGCCACGGGCAACCTGTAGGCCTCGGTTGCCTTAAGCGGCCCTGACCCGCATAACCGGCGCTTCCAAGCGCCGCTCATGCGGGCCAAGGCCGCTTTTGCGTGGCCAGGAACGCGAAGAGCCGCCTCCGCAGCTCGCCGGGCCGGTCCAGCTGCGGCCACTTGATCCGGAACACTGACCAGCCGAGCTCCTGCAGCGCTGTTTCCCGCCACCGTTCGCTGAGGAGGGCCTCCTCTGCGGGCTTGTAGTCGGAGTACTTGGCGCGGCCGTCAAATTCGATGATGACCCTGGCCTTAAGGTCCGCGAAATCGGCCCGGAAGAGTCCCTGGCCCGTGGGAATCTCCACCTGAGGAATAAAGCTGTCCAGGCCAAAGGAGCGCAGCAGCAGCCGGGTCCGGGTCTCCCCCGCCGACTCCGAGCGCCCGTCGATCACCTCCAGCAGGTCCGCCGCCCTTCTGCTGCCGCGCTTGGTGGGACTCTCATCCAGGAGTTGCCGCATGCGCTCCAGGCTGGCACCTTTGCGGAGGGCGTGGTCCCCGATCACCGCGGCCCGGTCCAGCGGCAGGGTCCGGGCGCAGTCCAGCACGGTTCGTTCGAGGCTGGTGGTCAGGACCTCCCGGCCGTCCGTCGTCCGCACGCTGGCCAGTTCATGGTCCGCCAACGGCAGCCGGTGCGTCCTGACATCCTTGCCTGCGCTGGCCCGGGAGTTCGAGTAGCCGGTGGTGACATGGATCAACGGGCCCACCTCCCACACATCGCAGCGGTGCAGCCGGGCCGCGCTGATGTGGCTGTACCGGGAATCGCCGCCCGTCGATTCGAAGTGCGCGAGGACCCGCAGCAGGTCCTGGTCCCACGGTTTCAGGCTGTCCCAGTAGCCCCGCCGAACGTAGGCACCCCTGCGAAGCCGCAACAGCGCGCCGTCGTCCGTTGCTTTCTTGACCAGCCGGCTCTCCAGGCCGGCCGCTGCCAGGTGCCGGGTTGACGCAACATCCACCTGCGGCCACCGGCCGTCCACTACGGCCCGGATCTTTTGGGAATTCATGGTTCAACACTCGCCGGGCGGCTATTGGACGGGTAGCCCCGGGCGCGGCTATGTGGATAGCCTGGCGCCATGAGCGGTCCGTGGCCGCATGGGCGCGGTTGGCCAACGCCGGTCAAGCCGGCACGGACCGGTCATACGGGAGTGTGCGTCAAGTGGCCAGGAATTCCAGGTACCGGCGGGCAGCGCGTTCGAAGGCAGCCTGCGCGGCCGGACCGGGCTGACGGTCGCCAAAGAGATCATGTACGACGGCGGCCCGGCGGCCCTTTCCCTCCACGGCCCAGGTGCCGATCACCTCGCCAGCAGCCACAACTGTCTTCTTAAACACCCCGTTGCCGCCGGGAACGATGTGGTCGGCGTACTCCGGCGGCAGCACCAGGCTCCGGTCCTTGTAGCCCAGCAGGAACTCATCGAAGCCGGGCAGCAGCAGGACTGACCGGCCAGCGGGGACTGTCGCGTCCTGCAGTGCCGCCGTCCCGGGCGACATCCAGTAGGCGGAACCATCGAACTCCAGCTCCGCCAGTTGCCCGCGGACTTCCGCCAGGGCGGCCCGGACCTCGGTGAGCGGAAGCTGCGTCCACCAGGCGAAGTCATGGACGGTGGCGGGCCCGTGGCTGCGGAAGTAGCGGAGCAGCCATTCGGCAACCGCCTCCGCACGCTCCAGCCGGCGCGATGCGGGGATCCAGTCGTCAAAGGCCACCAACAGCTGCTGGTTGCCGGCCAGCGGTCCCAGTACCAGCCAGCCATGGCGGCAGAGTGTGCCGAGGATATGGATGCCGCGCTGGCCCTGCGTGGCCTGGCCGGCGGCATCGAACAGGGCAAACAGCTCACTTCGGCTGACCGGTCCCGCGGACGATATATGGTCCAGAACGAGGTCCCGGCATTTCTCCACGTCCGCCCAGGTGATCCCGAGTTCCCGGTGGCGGGCGGCCATGCCCTTGGTCAGACGGTCCGCGGTGAGCTCCAGCATCCAGCGAAGGTCTTCGGGCGCCACCAGGTGCAGAGTGCCGCGCATCGGCCAGGACCGGACGATGGCCCCGGAGTCCAAGGCCGCCCGCACCATGCTGAGTCCCCCTCCCTGGAGCCGGACCCCGACAGCCCACAGCGCGGCCTGGAAATCCTGCGCCTGCATGGCCGTCATCCATCGGACTATGTCAGCCGCCTCCGGACGCTCATCGGTGAGCGACGGCAGCAGCAACTGCGAGGCCAGCCTGAGCCGTCCCATGATCCTGCCGTTGAGGCGCTTGCCCGCCAGCGCAGCCATGCCCCCAATCCTACGGTCGCCGACCGACATGCGGGCATGGACGGCCCGGGGCAGCATGAACGCGGTTGGCCTACACCGTTCATGCGGGGGCGGGCCGGTTACGGGGCCGGGGGCGGGCCGGGGGTTAGAGTTCCAGGCCGATCAGCAGCGGTTCGGGGTGCAGCACAATGCCAAAACGGCGTTCGACGCCGGCACGCACCTCGCGCGCGACGGCCACCATGTCCGCGGCGGTGGCTGCCCCGCGGTTGGTGATGGCGAGGGTGTGCTTGGTGGAGAGGGACGCACGCCCCCCGGAAACGCTGTCCGGATCCAGCCCGTAGCCCTTCCCGAAGCCGGCCTGGTCGATGAGCCACGCAGCCGAGAGCTTCACGAGTCCATCCTCCCCCGCAGGGTATCGCGGCGCTCCCTCGGGAAGGCCCGCTGCCAGATCCCCGGACACCACCGGGTTGGTGAAGAACGACCCCGTCGAATAGGTATCCCTGTCCCCGGCATCCAGCACCATGCCCTTGGACGCACGGAGCCGCAGCACCTCTCGGCGGACGTCGTTGGCGTAGGCCCGCTTGCCTGTTTCGACCCCCAGGGACCGGGCCAGCTCGGCGTAGCGGATGGGCGCGCTCATCCGGCCCAGGGGCAGCTGGAACTCCACGGTCAGCACCACGTAGCGCGGCGAGCCGTTGACTGTGGTCTGCTTCAGGATGGAATCGCGGTAGCCGAACTTGAGTTCGGAGCTGGTGAACGTCTGCACGGCGTTGCGCTCACGGTCCCAGGTGCGAACGGACGCGATGGTCTGGGAGACATCCGCCCCGTAGGCACCGACGTTCTGGACGGGCGTGGCACCGGTGGAGCCGGGGATTCCGGAGAGCGCCTCGATCCCGGACCAGGCGTGCCGGACGGCGTGCTCCACGAGGGCGTCCCAGTTGTGGCCGGCCTGGACCACCACCGACACCCCACCGCATGAATCCTCCGCGTTGACCGTGAATCCCTCGGAGGCGATCCGGATAACGGTACCCGGGAACCCGCCGTCGGATATCAGGAGGTTAGAGCCGCCGCTGATAATGAGGACCTGCTCCCCTGCCGCGTCCGCGGAACGGACAGCATCGATGATGTCCGCCTCGGTCCGGGCCTCAATGTAGGTGGCGGCGGGGCCTCCGACGGCGGACGTGGTCAGCTGGGAGAGCATCGTGGGAGTCACCCTGCCACAATACTAGGGAATCCTAGGTAACCTTCCGGGCCACCGGGGAGAGCAGGAAGCTGACCACCAGCATCACCATGACGGCCAGCAGCGAGTGCAGGATGCCCACGTGCTCTGCCAGCAGGCCGAGCAGCGGCGGCCCGCACAGGAACGCCCCGTAGCCGATAGTGGACACCACGGAGACCCGGGCGGCAGCCTTGGCCGGGTCGTCGGCGGCCGCGGACATCCCCACCGGGAAACCGAGGGACGCACCGAGCCCCCACACAGCGAGACCTGCGTACGCCACCCATGGTGCCGGGGCGAACACGAACAGGGCCAGGCCCAGGACCGCCATCGCCGCGCACCCCCGCATGACGGGAACCCGGCCGTAGCGGTCCAGCACCACAGTCCCGGCAAAGCGGCCGATGGTCATGAAGGCCACGAACAGGCCATATCCCGCGGCGCCCGCGGCGTCACTCTGCCCGTACCCGTCAGCCAGGGCCAGCGCCACCCAGTCCCCCGCGGCCCCCTCCGCAAGGGCCAGGCCCAGCACCAGGACCCCGAGCAGCACCGTGCGGCGGTCACGCCAGGCCTGGGCAATCTTGCGCTTGTTGTCCAGCGGCGCCTCGCCGGCCGCCGACCCGCCGGGCGGAATCACCGGGATGGGCCCGGTGGAAGGATCGCCGAAGGTGTCCGGCGCATAGCTGCGTTCGCCCCCGTGCGGAGTGAGGTCCGCGCGGAACCAGGCTGCCGCCGTCGTCACTGAAATGGCAACGACCGCACCGGCTGCGGCAAGATGCCAGAACACCGGGATGGAAACTGCGGCGGCCCAGGCGCCCAGCCCGGCGCCCGCCACGGTTCCGATGCTGAACGAACCGTGCAGCCGGGGCATGATGTGGCGGCCCACGGCGCGTTCGACGGCGGCGCCCTCCACGTTGGAGGCCGTGTTCCAGCTGGCCGTGCCCAAGCCAATGATTGCGAGGCCCACGCCCGTGACCAGCGGGCTGATCAGCACCGATGTGCCGAAACCGGCGACCGCGAGGCCGATGCCCACCATGATGCTTCCGGTCCTGATGGTCCGCCGCGAGCCGAGCCGCAGCACGATCAGCCCGGAAGCGGACACGGACAGGAAGGAGCCCAGGGTCAGGCAGAGGAGCAGCAGCCCCACGTTCCCCGGCGTCAGCCCCAGTCCGTCCCGGATGGCAGGCAGTCGCGCCACCCAGGAGGCAAACGCGATGCCGCTGGCCGCATAGGCCACCACCACGGCGTTGCGCCACTGGGTGACCTCGACGGCGGAAGGCCTGACGCCGGTCCGGGCGGTCATGGGACGAGACTCAGGAGACCCTGACGAGGGCCTGGGCCTTCATCAGGACTTTCTGTCCGCCCGAAACCACGGTGAGGTCAACGCGCGCGGTGCCCGCATCGGCGTCGAGCTTTCCAATGGTGCCGCTGACCTCGATGATGGCGCCGGGATCAGGCGTTCCGGTGGTGTCGGTGACCAGCACCGGTTTGGTGAAGCGCGTCTGGAAATCGACGACGGCGGCGGGGTCGCCGGCCCAGTCGGTCACCAGCTGGACGGCCGCTCCCATGGTGAACATCCCATGCGCGATGACCCCGGGCAGCTCCACGCTGGTGGCGAAGGCTTCGTTCCAGTGGATGGGGTTGAAGTCCCCGGAGGCGCCGGCGTACTTGACCAGGTCTGTGCGGGTGACCTCGACGGTACGGCTGCCGATCTCCTGGCCGGTGCTGAGTTCAGTAAAGGTGGGGCTCATGGCTACTGTCCCTCTCCGCGGACCAGGATGGATGACGTGGTGGTGGTGACGTGCTGGCGGGAGTCACCCTCGCCCAGCGCGTATATCTCCGAGCGGGTGGTGAGCATGGCTCCGCCGCCCATGGCCCGGACCCCGTCCACGTGCAGCTCGGCCACCAGGCGGTCGCCGGCCAGGATGGGCCGGTGGTGCGTGAAGCGCTGGTCCGCATGGACCACCCGGGAGAAGTCGATGCCGGCTTCCGGGTCCTCGATCAGCTGGGCGTCGGCACGTTGGGCAATGATGATGGCGAACGTGGGCGGCGCTACGAGGTCGCTGTGGCCTAGGGCCCTCGCTGCGTCGACATCGAAGTGCGCAGGGTGGGTGGCTTTGACGGCGCGGGCGAACTCGCGGATCTTCTCGCGGCCGACGTCGTACACCTCTGCGGCGGGGTAGCTGCGCCCCTGCAGGTCCGGATTGATAGTCATGGCCTCAAGCCTATCGCCCGCCATTGGTAGGGCGGAAAGGCAGCGGCAACTAGCGTCGGAGGTTCTTTCGTATGGCCTGGCCGCGTACCACGAGGCCCACGATGTGCAGCACCAGGCCGAGCCCGATCAGCGGCAGCGACGCCATGGCCAGCGCCTGGTTTCCGTTGGTGTTGCCCACCAGGTTGAGGATAATTCCGACGGCGATGAGCCCCATTGCGCTGAAAACCAGGACTTTGTAGCGGGTAGGCGCAGTGGCCCAGAATTCGTTCAGCACCGTGCCAGTCTAGCGGCCGGCACTACAGCGCCGGCTTCACCCCGAAGGCCACTGCGAGCTTCATGATCTTCTCGGCCCGGCCCAGGCGCGGCAGGTCGGACCCGTCGCGGATAACCCGGCCGTTTGCTTCGAAGTCGTTCATGAAGTCCGTAGCCCAGGCGACGTCGGACGGCGTGGGGCTGATGACTTCGTTGATCACCGGAGTCTGGTCGATGGCGAGGCAGAGCTTGCCGGTCATGCCCATCATCACGGTGATACCGGTCTGCTCGCGCAGGATGGGGTGGTTGGTGCCAACGGTGGGGCCGTCGATGGGACCCGGCAGGTTCCCCACGCGGCTGGCGACCACGAGCTTGGCCCGGGGGTAGGCCATGGCCTCGGGTGTGGCGGCCATGCCGGTGTCACGGCGGAAGTCGCCGGAACCGAAGGCCAGGCGGAACGCACCCTGGGCTTTGGCGATGTGGTTGGCTTCCTCGATGCCGAGGGCGGACTCGACCAGTGGGATCACGGGAGTCTTGCCGTCCATACGGTGGAAGCTTTCGGTGACCTGGTCCGCGGATTCAGTCTTGGCGAGCATGACGCCCAACAGGCCCGGCGTGCCGCGCAGGCCCGCCAGATCATCCGCCCAGAACGGGCTGGTGGCATCGTTGATGCGCACCCAGGCCTTGCCGCCTGCCGTCAGCCAGTCAACCACGTGGCCACGGGCCTGGTCCTTCTGGGAGGGGTCTACGGCATCTTCAATATCCAGAATGATCGAGTCCGCGCGTGAACCTGCCGACTGGTCGAACAGTTCCGTCTTCATGGCGTTCACGAGGAGCCAGGAGCGGGCGATTTCTGCGGGGATATTGCGTTCCGGCCTTACGGTCTCGGCGGCGATGGTAGACGTCATGTTCCTACCGTATCTGGCCGGGGACCGGCAGTGCCAAGAAAACGGCCGCCGGGCGGGGACCAATAAGAACTAAAGGGACTTATTCCGCATGTGGGTAGCAGTAAGTGCCGTTATGGCATGCCGAAACGGCACTTACTACTACCCAGTTGGGTTAGGGGATGTTGCTTCCCCGTGCCGCGACCCACAGCTGGTACCACTCGGTCCGGGTCATGGCCTGCGCCACCCGGCCGGCGTCCCGGCAGGCCAGGATCCGGCCGGGGTTGATCGTCCCGATCACGGGCGCGATGCCGGCCGGGTGCTTCATGAGCCAGCCCAGCAGCACGGCTTCACCGGAGGTGCCATAGTCGGCAGCCAGCCTGGCCACCAGTTCAGCGGTGGCGGTTTCGGCCGACGACGGGCTGTCCGGTTCAGCGCCCGTGTACAGTCCGCGGGCGAGGGAGCCGTATGCCTGGAGCGTGATGCCGTTCCGGATGCAGTACTCCACGGTGCCGTGCGGGAAGCTGTAGTCCAGGTGCTCGGCGTGATTGACCAGCACGTGGCTCTCCAGCCAGGCCCGCTTGAGCAGGCTCATTTCCAGCTGGTTGGCCACCACGGGCGTCTCCAGCTGGTCCTGCAGCACTTCGATTTGCGCCGCGGACATGTTGGACACACCCAGTTGCCGGACCTTGCCTTCCGCCATGAGGTGTCCGACGGCGCCGGCCACCTCCGCGGGGTCCGCCAGGGGATCGGGGCGGTGCAGCAGGAGGACATCCACGTAGTCCGTCCGGAGCCGCTTGAGGCTGGCGTTGACCCGCTCCAGGATGGCGTCCCGGCTGAGGTCGTAGTACCCGGGCATCCCCGGTTCGCTGAGCCGGATGCCGCATTTGGTCTGCAGCCGGATCCGGTCCCGCAGCTCCGGCCGGGCCGCCAGGACTTCACCGAACACCGCCTCCGACTTGCCGTTGCGGTAGATGTCCGCATGGTCGAAGAGGGTGATTCCGGCATCCAGTGCAGCGTCGATGGCGGCCGCGGCCTCCTCCACATGGTCGCTGCCGTGCGGTTCGTCGGACCAGGTGCCGCCCAGCCCCATGCAGCCGTAAATGAGCTCCTGCATCAGGCCTGGTCCCCGGCGCGCAGCCAGGCGGTGGTGTTGGCGGGCAGGGTGCTGCCTTCCAGCGGCGCGCTGCTGACCAGGACGGTGCCGGCGGGAAGTTCGACGGCGGTGTCCCCGAAGTTGGTCACGGACTGCCAGCCGTTGGGGCGGCTGAAGTGGAGGACCTCCGGGTTGCCGGTCTCGTGCCAGGTGAGCTCTTCCCCGGTCTGCAGTTCGCGTCGGAGTTTCAGGGCGGCGCGGTAGAGCTCCAGCGTGGAACCCTCTGCGCCGTCCTGTGCCTCTACTGCGTACTTGCTGAACCACTCCGGCTGCGGCAGGTGCGCGCCGCCGTCGCCAAACCCGAAGGAGGGCCCGTCAACCTTCCAGGGCAGCGGCACGCGGCAGCCGTCGCGGCCCACTTCGACGCCGCGGTTGCGGAAGAAGGAGGGATCCTGGCGCTCGGACTCGGGGATGTCGGCGACTTCCTGGAGCCCGAGCTCTTCACCCTGGTACAGGTAGGCCGATCCGGGGACGGCCAGCATCAGCAGGGTGGCGGCGCGGGCGCGGCGTTCCCCCAGGTCCGTATCCAGCTGGTCGGCCGGGCCGCCGGCGAGCAGCCAGTCCTTGCCGTCCTGGCCCTTGGCGCCGGCCTTGGCCTTGGAGACCTGGGGCAGGCCGTAGCGGGTGGCGTGGCGGACCACGTCGTGGTTGGAGAACACCCACGTGGAGGACGCGCCGGTCGCGGCGGCCTCGGCAAGGTTGCGGGTGATGATCTCCTTGTACTCGGCGGCGTTGAAGTCGGCCTGCAGCAGGTCGAAGTTGAAGGCCTGGCCCAGGCCCTCGGGGCTGGCGTACCGGGCGCGGCGGGAAGCGTGCACCCAGGCCTCGGCCACGGCGGTCCGCGGCGGGTTGTACTCGTTGAAGACCTCGCGCCACTCGGTGTAGATCTCGTGGACCTCGTCGCGGTCCCAGAACGGATGCGAGCCGTCGTCGAATCCGTCCACGCCGGTGTTGGCGGCGCTCAGTTCCAGCTTGGACAGAAGGGGCTCTGTGAGGTCCTTGGTCAGCGCATGCGCCACGTCAACGCGGAAGCCGTCCACGCCGCGGTCCGACCAGAAGCGCAGGGTCTTGAGGAAGTCCTCGCGGATTTCGCGGTTGGCCCAGTTCAGGTCCGGCTGTTCCTTGGCGAAAATGTGCATGTACCACTGGCCCGGCGTGCCGTCCGGTTCCGTGATCCGCTCCCAGGCGGGGCCGCCGAACACTGAGTCCCAGTCCGAGGGCGGGAACTCACCGTTGGGGCCCTTGCCGTCCCGGAAGATGTAGCGGTCGCGGGCCGGGGATCCCTTGGGGGACGCCAGCGCCTCCTTGAACCATTCGTGGCGGTCCGATGAGTGGTTGGGCACGATGTCCGCGATGAGTTTGATGCCGGCGGCGTGCATTGCCTTGGCCATTTCGTCGAAGTCGGCAAGGGTGCCGAGCTTCGGGTCGACATCGCGGTAGTCATCCACGTCGTAGCCGCCGTCGGCGAGCGCTGAGGGGTAGAACGGGCTTAGCCACACGGCGTCGATCCCCAGGGACTTCAGGTAGGGGACCTTTGCGGTGATGCCCTTGAGGTCGCCGATGCCGTCCCCGTTGGAGTCCGAGAAGCTCCGCGGGTAGATCTGGTAGACGGAGGCCTGGCGCCACCAATTGGGGTCGGCCAGGCGGTCGGAATCGGACAGGGTTGCCAGGGTGGCAGTGGTGGACAAGGCTGATCCTTTTCGTGGCTGTGGTTATATTTATATTGGTTCTAAATTTATTACTCTCCACATTATCTGGCCCTGCCCGCAGAAAGGTCAACAGCATGCCCGACTGGATCCCGGCTACCCCCGGCCTGCTCCGCCGGGTCAGCGCAGGAGCGGTGCTGGACTTCATGCGCGCTTCGCAGGCGGTCACCGTCACCGAAGTCATGGCCGCGACCGGACTGACGCGCGCCACGGGCATCGCCGTCTGCGAAGACCTGATGGAGCGCGGCTGGATCCGGGAGCTGGAAAGCAACAGGGCGGCAGGGACTGCCCAGAAGGGCCGCCCTGCCCGGCGTTTCGAACTGAACGACCGCGCCGGCGTCGTCCTTGGCCTGGACATCGGCTACGCCAAGGTGTCCGTGGTGGTCTCCGACCTGAGAGGCACGGCCCTCGGCCGGGCGGGCCGTCCGTTCGCTGCCTCCGTCGGCGGCGCCGGGCGCCTGGCCGTCATCGAGGACGTGGCGCTGGCCGCCCTCGCAGAGGCGGAGGCGGACCCTAACGAGGTTCTGGCTGCCTGCGCCGGCGTCGCCGCACCCGTGGACCGGCATGGAAACGTGCTGGCCACGCAGGAGTTCTGGGGCCTGTTCGACATCGGATTGAAGACGGCCCTGCAGGAGCGGCGCGGCTGGACGGTGCTGCTGGAAAATGACGCAAACCTTGCGGCGCTCGGCGAGCGCTGGCGCGGCACCGCGGCCGGCGTGGACGACGTTGTGGTGATCCTGGCCAGCGAACGCCTGGGCTCGGGCGTGCTGGAGGGCGGCCGGCTGGTCCATGGCAGCCGCGGCAGCGCCGGCGAGCTGGCGTACCTGGACCTGGTCGAGGGCGTGGGTGACACCTTCGGCATCGCGCACCTGGCCAGGTCCTGGGCCGCGGAAGCGGTCGCCGGAGGCGAACCCACGGCGCTCCGGAGCATCCCGGCCAGCGGCCTGGCAGCGGAGGACGTCTTCGCGGCTGCCGCCGGCGGTGACTCCGTGGCCGGCAGGATCCTTGACCGGCTGGCGGACAGGATGGCCCGGGTCATCGGTACCGTGGCCACAATGCTCAACCCGGAACTGGTGGTCATCGGCGGCGGCGTGGCAAACTCGGCCGGCCGCATGCTGCCGGACATCCGCAAACGCCTGGCGCAGTTCACCGCCACACCCCCACGGGTCGAGTTGTCACCGCTGGGCGATGCCATCGTGGCCGCGGGCGCGGTGCGGTGCGCCTTGGACTACGTGGAGAAGAACTCCCTGGACCTGGAAATCGGCGCGCGCGCCCGCCCTTAGGTCGGTTCCTGGCTGTCCAGGGCGGCAGCCACCGGCAGGTCCCCGTCGCGGAATTCGATGGTCCGGCCTGCGGTTTGGGGCAGGTCCAGCACAGCGGCCGCCACCATGGCCGTGTTGGCCCGGGAAGTGTCCCGGCCCCCGTCGGGTGAAGGGCCGACGTCGATCAACCCCGATCCGCGATTGTCCGTCAACGCGCCCGGGCCCAGGACGGTCCAGGCCAGGCCGGTGCCCCGCAAGTACTCATCCGCAGCCGCTTTGGCCTCTGCGTACGGAAAGAAGCTGCTGTCTTCCGGCACTCCATGATCCTTGCCGGCGCCCAGGTAGGAGACCATGACATACCGGTCCACGCCTGCCTGGACCGCGGCATCCATGGACCGGATCGCCGCGTCGCGGTCCACCGCGTAGGTGCGCGCGGGATTGCCGCCCCCGGCCCCGGCGGACCAGACCACAGCGTCGTGCCCCTTAAGCGCTTCGGCGATTTCCGCCGTCGTCGCGTATTCCACATCCAGGACCGACGGCGATGCTCCGGTCGAAGCGACATCGCCGGCATGGCCGGGGTTGCGGATGAACGAGGTGACGGAATGACCCTCGCCGGTGAGGAGTTCGGACAGGAGGAGGGCCACTTTCCCGTGGCCACCGATAATGCCGATGCGTGTCATTCCACCATTCTGCCTGCCAGGTGCCTCCTTCAGAAGCGGAAAAGGCCCTGAACAGGGCCTTTGTGCCCTGTTCCGGGTTTCCGGCCCCCGCCTAGCTTGGAAGGCATGGCTGCCGGACCACACGCCGGGTTGGATGGACCCGCCTCAGACGCACTGCTCAAACTGGGCCGTTTCTTCACGAAATGGGACCAGACCGATGACGGCAGGGCGGTGTTCCGCGAGGGCGGGCGGCGCGGCGACGTCTTCTACCGCGACCGCTGGAGTCACGACAAGGTGGTCCGTTCCACGCACGGTGTGAACTGCACCGGCTCCTGTTCGTGGAAGGTGTACGTCAAGGACGGCATCATCACCTGGGAATCCCAGCAGACCGACTACCCTTCCGTGGGCCCCAACAGCCCGGAGTACGAGCCCCGCGGCTGCCCCCGCGGTGCGGCTTTCTCCTGGTACACCTACTCCCCCACGCGCGTGCGCTTCCCCTATGCCCGCGGCGTCCTGGTGGAGATGTACCGCGAGGCGAAGGCCCGGCTGGGCGACCCCGTCCTGGCGTTCGCGGAGATCGCGGCGGATCCTGTGAAGCGGCGCCGGTACCAGCAGGCCCGCGGCAAGGGCGGGCTGGTCCGGGTGTCCTGGCAGGAAGCCATCGAGATTGCCGCCGCCGCGCACGTGAACACCATCAAGACCTACGGCCCGGACCGCTGCGCCGGGTTCTCCCCAATCCCCGCGATGTCCATGGTGTCGCACGCGGTGGGGACGCGCTTCATCCAGCTGATCGGCGGGGTAATGACGTCCTTCTACGACTGGTATGCGGACCTCCCCGTGGCCAGCCCGCAGGTATTCGGGGACCAGACGGACGTTCCCGAGTCCGGCGACTGGTGGGACGCCCGCTACCTCATGATGTGGGGCTCCAACGTCCCCGTCACCCGGACCCCCGACGCGCACTGGATGGCGGAGGTCCGCTACCGGGGCACCAAGGTGGTCACCGTAAGCCCTGACTACGCGGACAACACCAAGTTCGCGGACGAGTGGCTGCCCGCCCAGGCCGGCACGGATGCAGCCCTGGCGATGGCCATGGGCCACGTGATGCTCAAGGAATTCTTCGTGGACCGGCAGGTCCCCTTCTTCACGGATTACGTCAAGCAGTACACGGACCTGCCCTTCCTGGTCACGCTGGAGGCGAACGACGGCGGCGGGCTGGCGCCGTCGAAATTCCTCACCGCCCTGGACGTCCCCGGCGAGGCCGGGGCCGAGGATGCGGCGTTCCGCACCGTCCTGTTCGACCGGAAGTCCGGCAGGGCAGCGGTCCCCAACGGGTCCCTGGGCTTCCGCTACTCCGGCAGCGGTGAAGGCAAGTGGAACCTGGACCTCGAGGGGCTGGAACCGGCGCTGTCCCTGCGCGAGGTGTCCGGCGAGAGCGCCGAGGTCCTGCTCCCCTGCTTCGAGGACGCCGGCGGGGCGGGTTCCGTGCTCCGCCGCGGGGTGCCTGTGATGGAAGTGGGCGGGCACCTGGTGACCACGGTCTTCGACCTGATGCTGGCCCAGTACGGCGTGGGCCGCGAGGGACTGCCGGGTGACTGGGCCGCAGGGTACGACGATGCGGCCACGCCCTACACCCCCGCCTGGCAGGAGGAGATCACCAGCGTTCCCGCCCAGGCCTGCGTGCGGGTGGCCCGGGAGTTCGCCCGGAACGCCGAGCAGTCCAAGGGCCGGTCCATGATCATCATGGGCGCCGGCATCTGCCAGTGGTTCCACGGCGACACCACCTACCGCGCCATCCTGGCCCTGGTGATGCTCACCGGCTGCATGGGACGCAACGGCGGCGGCTGGGCGCACTACGTGGGCCAGGAAAAGACCCGGCCCGTGACCGGCTGGGTGTCGCTGGCCAACGCGCTGGACTGGTCCCGGCCGCCGCGGACCATGATCGGCACCGGCTACTGGTACATGCATACGGACCAGTGGCGGCAGGACGGCTACTCCGCGGACGCGCTGAAGTCCCCGCTGTCCACGGGCAGCCTGGACGGGCTGCACACGGCGGATGCGCTGGCCCAGTCGGCGCGGCTGGGCTGGATGCCCTTCTATCCCCAGTTCGACCGCAACCCCCTGGACGTCGCGGACGAGGCGGAGGCCGCCGTCGCAAGCGGAGCGGTGCCTGACGCGCCCGCGTACATTGCCCAGTCGCTGAAGGACCGCACCCTGAACCCTGCCATCGAGGACGTGGACGCCCCCGCCAACTGGCCGCGCACCCTGGTGCTGTGGCGCTCCAACCTGTTCGGCTCCTCCGCCAAGGGCAACGAATACTTCCTGCGGAATCTGCTGGGCACGCACAACAACGTCATGGGCCAGGACAACCCGCCGGAGCTCAAGCCGCGGGACGTCGCCTGGCACGACCAGGCGCCCGAAGGGAAGCTGGACCTGCTGGTCTCCGCGGACTTCCGGATGACATCCACCACGCTCCTCTCCGACGTGGTGTTCCCCGCCGCAACCTGGTATGAAAAGCACGACCTCTCCTCCACGGACATGCACCCCTTCGTGCACGCCTTCACCCCGGCCATCGACCCGCCGTGGGAAACCAAGACCGACTTTGATACCTTCCACCTGCTGGCGCAGGAGTTTTCCCGGCTGGCCAAGACCCACCTGGGCGTCCGCCGGGACCTGGTGAGCGTGCCGCTGCAACACGACACCCCGGGCCAGCTGGCCCAGCCCGGCGGCGTGGTGCGCGACTGGCGCAACCCGGACATTCCCGCGGTACCCGGCCAGAACATGCCCGTCTTTTCCGTCGTGGAGCGTGACTATACGGCCATCGCGGAGAAGCTGGCCGCCGTCGGTCCCCTCGCCGGAAAGCTGGGCTTCACCGTCAAGAACGTCACCTATAAACTGGACGGCCCTCTGGAGCGGCTGCGGCGCGCGAACGGCGTGATGCTCGGCGGCGCTGCGGACGGACTCCCCGCCCTGGACACAGACGCGAAGATGGCGGAGGCCATCCTGGCCTTCTCCGGCACCACCAACGGCGCGCTCTCGGTACAGGGGTTCAAGGACCTGGAGGTGCGGACCGGGCAGAAGCTGGCGGACCTGGCCGAGGGATCCGAGGAAAAGTTCATCACCTTCGCCCAGACGCAGGCCGGTCCGGTGCCGGTGAT
The DNA here is from genome assembly GCF_044755045.1 of Pseudarthrobacter sp. NPDC092419. Lineage (NCBI taxonomy): Bacteria > Bacillati > Actinomycetota > Actinomycetes > Micrococcales > Micrococcaceae > Pseudarthrobacter > Pseudarthrobacter sp. NPDC092419. The sequence goes on along the minus strand of NZ_JBIVQF010000007.1, from coordinate 22,760 downwards.
CACCTCACCGGAATGGTCCGGTTCCGAAACCGGCGGCCGCCGCTACGCGCCGTTCACCATAAACATTGAACGGCTCAAGCCCTTCCACACCCTGACCGGCCGGATGCACTTCTTCCTGGACCACGACTGGATCACGGATATCGGCGAGTCGCTGCCCATCTACCGGCCGCCGCTGGACATGCACCGGCTGTTCGGCGAACCCAAGCTGGGCCGCGACGGGTCCATGGAAGTGGTGGTTCGGTACCTGACGCCGCATTCCAAGTGGTCCATCCACTCCGAGTACCAGGACAACCTGCTGATGCTCTCGCTTTCCCGCGGCGGACCCACCGTCTGGATGAGCCCGGCGGACGCGGACGCCATCGAGGTCAAGGACAACGACTGGGTGGAATGCGTGAACATCAATGGCGTGCTGGTGGCACGGGCCGTGGTCAGCCACCGGATGCCCGCCGGGGTTGTGTACGTCCACCACGCGCAGGAACGCACCATCGATGTGCCCAAATCCGAGGCCACGGGCCGCCGCGGCGGCATCCACAACTCCGTGACACGGCTGCTCGTGAAGCCGTCCCACCTGATCGGCGGGTACGCGCAGCTGGCGTACGCGTTCAACTACCTCGGCCCCACCGGAAACCAGCGGGACATGGTGGCCACCGTCCGCCGCCGCTCACAGGAGGTGCAGTACTGATGCGTGTCATGGCCCAGATGGGCATGGTGATGAACCTGGACAAGTGCATCGGCTGCCATACGTGCTCCGTGACCTGCAAGCAGGCCTGGACCAACCGTGCCGGCACCGAGTACGTCTGGTTCAACAACGTTGAAACCCGGCCCGGGCAGGGGTACCCGCGCCGCTACGAAGACCAGGACCGCTGGTACGGCGGCTGGACCCTGAACAAGCGCGGCAAGCTGGTCCTCAAGGCCGGCGGCCGGGTGAAGAAACTGCTGGGCATCTTCGCCAGCCCGGTGCAGCCTGAGCTCAAGGACTACTACGAGCCGTGGACCTACGACTACAAAACCCTGGTGGATGCACCGCTGGGCGATGACTTCCCCGTGGCCAGGCCCAAATCCCTGATCACCGGCGAGGACACCAAGATCACCTGGTCCGCCAACTGGGACGACAACCTGGGCGGCTCCGCGGAAAACGGCCACCTGGACCCGCTGGTGGAGAAGGTCCGGCGCGAATCTGAGGACAAGATCAAGTTCGCCTACGAGCAGACGTTCATGTTCTATCTTCCGCGGATCTGCGAGCACTGCCTCAACCCGTCCTGCATGGCGTCCTGCCCTTCCGGCGCCATCTACAAGCGGGTGGAGGACGGGATCGTGCTGGTGGACCAGGACCGCTGCCGCGGCTGGCGCCAGTGCATCACCGGCTGCCCGTACAAGAAGATCTACTTCAACCACAAGACCGGCAAGGCCGAGAAGTGCACGTTCTGCTATCCGCGCGTGGAAGTGGGGCTGCCCACCGTCTGCTCCGAGACCTGCGTGGGCCGGCTGCGGTACCTGGGGCTGTTTTTGTACGACGCCGATGCGGTCACCGCTGCGGCCTCGGTCACCGACCCGAAGGAACTCTACGACGCCCAGATGGACGTCCTGCTGGACCCCAACGATCCCGCCGTCCAGGCCGAGGCCCGGGCGCAGGGCATCCCGGAGGACTGGCTGGATGCCGCCCGCCGCTCGCCCGTGTATGCGCTGGCCAAGGTGTATAAGGTGGCCCTGCCGCTGCACCCGGAGTACCGCACCATGCCGATGGTCTGGTACGTGCCGCCCCTCTCCCCCGTAGTGGACCTCCTGCGCGAGCAGGGGCACGACGGCGAGGACCAGGGAAATCTGTTCGGCGCCATCGACGCGCTGCGGATCCCCGTGGAATACCTTGCCGAACTCTTCACGGCCGGGGACACCGAACGGGTGACGGCGGTGCTGCGGAAACTCGCGGCCATGCGCTCGTTCATGCGCGGCATCAGCATGGGCGAGGACCCGGACGAATCCATTCCGGAGTCCGTGGGCATGGACGGGCAGACCATGTACGAGATGTACCGGCTCATGGCCATCGCCAAATACGACGAACGCTACGTCATTCCCAAGGCCCACGTGGAGCAGGCGCACGACCTCGAGGAGATGGGCTGCTCGCTGGATTTCGACGGCGGCCCGGGCATGCAGGATTCAGCCCCCTTTGGGGAGGGCAGCGGCCGGCCCGTCCCGGTGGCCGTGGAAACGTTCAACGCCCTCCGCGACCGGCAGACCTCCGGCGCGGCTGCCGACAACTCGGCGCTGCGGGGCCGGGTGAACCTGCTCAACTGGGACGGCAACGGAGCACCGCCGGGGCTGTTCCCGGAGCGTTCCGGCCCCTCCGGCTCTCCCGTGTCCACAGCGGAGGACCGCCCATGAGCCGCCGCAGCCAGGTACTGTACCTTGCGGCCGCGTGGTGCCTGTCCTATCCCGACGAGGACCTGGTGGCCAGGGTGCCGCTGATCCGCGCCGCGCTGGCAGAGTTCCCTGGTGTCACAGCCGGCTTCGAGGCCGTGCTCGACCAGCTCGAAGGCACGCCTGCGATGGAGCTCCAGGCCTTCTATGTCCGGGAGTTCGACCTGGGCAAACGGCACGCCCTGCACCTGAGCTACTGGACGGATGGGGACACACGGCGCCGCGGCGAGGTCCTGGGCACGTTCAAGGAGGCCTACCGGCAAAGCGACATCCTGGTGGACACCCAGGGTGAACTGCCGGATTACCTGCCCATGGTGCTGGAGTACGCGGCCCGGGTGGATTTCGAGGCGGGCCATGCCCTGTTGGTCCGCTACCGCCCCAGCCTGGAGATGCTCCGTCTGGGCCTGGCGCGGGACGGCCTGCCACACACGAAGATCCTGGAGGCCCTCTGCGCCACGCTGCCGGGCAAATCGCCCCGCGACGAGCAGGACGTCATGCGCATGGCTGGCCTGGGACCTCCCACCGAAGCGGTAGGCCTTGACCCGTACGATCCCCGGCTATTGCCCGTAAGGAGGGCCTGACCATGCCGGCTTTTGAGACCGCGCCCGGATCCGCCGTCGTAGTGACTCCCTTGGATACCCTGCTGTGGGGCGTCCTGCCGTACCTGATGGTGGTGGTGCTGGTGGGCGGGCTGGTGTGGCGCTACCGCTACGACCAGTTCGGCTGGACGACCCGTTCCTCGCAGCTGTACGAGTCCAAACTGCTGCGGATCGCTTCCCCGCTGTTCCACTTCGGGCTGCTGGCCGTAGTGGCCGGGCATTTCTTTGGCCTGGTAATTCCCAAGTCCTGGACCGAGGCGGTGGGGATCAGCCAGGACTTCTACCACTTCAACGCGTTGTTCGTCGGCGGGATCGCGGGGGTTGGCACGCTGGGCGGGATCGCGTTGCTGATCTACCGGCGGCGGACCAGTGGCCCGGTGTTCATGGCCACTACCCGGAACGACAAAGCCATGTACGTGGTGCTCACCGCTGCCATCTTGTTCGGGCTGTGGACCACGCTGGCGAGCGTCTTCGAAGGCGAGCACGGGCACAACTACCGCGAGACCGTGGCCCCCTGGTTCCGCTCGCTGTTCATCTTCCAGCCGGACGTGGCCGCCATGGCCGCCGCTCCGTTCTCCTTCCACCTGCACACGCTGGTGGGCATGGTGTTGTTCTTCCTGTGGCCATTCACCCGGCTGGTCCATGCGTTCACTGCCCCTCTGCATTACCTCTTCCGCCCGTACATCGTCTACCGCTCCCGTGACAAGGACCGCCGTGGCCGGGGCTGGCAGCCCGTCGGCACGCCGGACCGGGACACCCGCAACCGCTGACCGGGGCACTCGGTCCCGCCCGCACATACTTCAAGGAGAGCCACCGTGTCTGGAACATCCCCCGCCGTCACCAGCGGCCGCACCCTCAACCTGGTGCTGGCCACGGCCGCTTCCGTGGCCGGGTTCTGGGCCTGGAACTCCGTGGCAACATTGGGGGCCTTCTACACCCAGAACCTTGAGCTCACCCCCGCCACCACGGGAATCCTGGTGGCCATGCCCGTGTTCGTGGGCTCGCTGGGCAGGATCGTGGTGGGAGCCCTGACGGACAAGTACGGCGGGCGGGCCATGTTCAGCTTCGTTCTGCTGGCCTCCATCATCCCGCTCATGCTCGTGGCCATCGGCGGGCTGCTCAGTTCGTTCGCGCTGGTGCTGGGCGCGGGACTGTTGCTGGGCGTGGCAGGTACCGTGTTCGCCGTCGGAATTCCCTTTGTCAGCGCCTGGTACGACCCCTCCCGGCGCGGCTTCGCCACCGGAGTGTTCGGCGCCGGCATGGGCGGCACCGCCCTCGCGGCGTTCCTGAACCCGCGCTTGGTAGCAGGCATCGGCTATTTCCCGACCCACCTGCTCATCGCCGGAGTCCTGGCCGCCATGGCCGCACTGGTCTGGTTCCTGATGAAAGAGGCGCCGGACTGGGAACCCCACCACGTGCCGGTCGTGCCCAAGCTCCTGGATGCCGCCCGGACGCCGGTGACGTGGAAGATGTGCTTCCTGTACGCGGTAGTGTTCGGCGGGTTCGTTTCGTTTGCCACGTACCTGCCTACCTACCTGCGCGATATCTACAGCTTCGATCCCGCCGGTGCCGGTGCCCGGACCGCCGGATTCGCGCTGGCGGCTGTGCTGGCGCGGCCCATTGGCGGCGTGCTGGCGGACAAGTTCGGGCCTAAGCCGGTGGTCGTGGCATCCTTGGCCGCCGTCGCCGTCCTGGCCTGGGTGGTCAACATGCGGCCCGACGGCGAGATCCCAGCCGGCCTGACGTTCGTCGGCATGGCCGCAGCACTGGGCTTGGGAACGGGCGGAGTGTTCGCGTGGGTAGGGGTGCTGGCACCGCAGGGCAAGGTTGGCAGCATCAGCGGCGTGGTCAGCGCAGCCGGCGGCCTGGGCGGGTACTTCCCGCCGCTGATCATGGGCGCCACGTACGATGCCGCCACGCGCAGCTACTCGATCGGGCTCCTGCTGCTGGTGGCCACTGCCCTGGCAGCGCTGGCGTTCACTGTGTGGGGCGTGCAGGGCCGCGTCACAGCTGCCAAGGTTCAGGAGGCGCGGTAGCGGAGGACCTCTTTCGCAAAACCGGCCTTGGCCCGCATGAACGGTGCTGCTGCACACCGCTTATGCGGGCCAAAGCCGGTTAAGCCCGACGTCGGGGTGCGGCTAGGAGGGGAACAGCAGGAACGCGATGGGAGTGACCAGGATCAGGGTCAGGGCAACCCGCTGGAACCAGATCACCACGAGCTTCCACACCGGGATGGGGATGTCCGTGGCCATGATGCAGGGCACCAGGGCGGAGAAGAAGATGATCCCGGAAACCGACACCACGCCGATGACGAACTTCACCACGGGGGCGGCTTCTGCCGCCAGCAGGGCCGGCAGGAACATCTCGGCCACGCCCACGGCGCTTGCCTTGGCCACCAGCATGGGCTCGGGCAGCTGCAGGGCCCAGGTGAACGGGTAGAAGATGTAGCCCACCCAGTCGAAGACCGGAGTGTAAGTGGCCAGGACCAGGCCCAGCAGGCCGATGGAAAGGATGGACGGCAGGATGGCCATGGCCATCAGCAGGCCGTCGCGGACGTTGGTCCACACGTTGGCCGCGAGGGACGGAGCCGCGTCCACCGTAGCTCGCGCTTCGCGCCAGGCAACCTGGAGGCGGCGGCCGGTGATCTGCTCTTCCGGCTGGGGCACGGCGTCCGGGTGGTAGTCGTCCGGGATGCTGTTCAGGGGCCATATCCGGACCGTGATGGCGGTGACCAGGAACGTCACCAGGAAGGTGATCCAGAAGTAGGCGGTCCACTGGCCCATGAGATCCAGGGTCTTGGCGACAATGACCATGAACGTCGCAGAGACAGTGGAGAAACCGGTGGCGATGATTGCGGACTCGCGGGCGGTGTACTTGCCCTCTTTATAGACCCGGTTGGTGATGAGCAGTCCCAAAGAGTAGCTGCCCACGAAGGAGGCGACGGCGTCGATCGCTGAACGCCCCGGTGTCCGCCAGATGGGCCGCATGACCCGCTGTACCAGGACGCCAATGAACTCGAGCAGGCCATAGCTCACCAGGAGGGCCAGGAAGACAGCACCGATCGGTACCAGCAGGCCCACGGGGATGACCAACTTGTCGAAGAGGAACGGGCCCATGCCGGGTTCGAACAGCCAGGCGGGGCCAACACGGAAGACCATCATGAAGCCCACCGCCATGCCCACCACCTTGAACAGGGAAAAGATCACATCGACGGGAGTCTTCTTCCAGGTTCCGGTAATGAACGGGTACGCTGCTCCGGCGACGATGACGGCCAGCGCGTAGTAGGGCAGGACCGGGCCGATGCCGGCCTGGAGGAACGTAACGATGTGGTCCAGCATGATGGTGTTCTTGGCACCGATGGTCACCGGAACGAAGAACATGAAGGCGCCAATGCCGCTGTAAACAAAAAGCTTCCACATATGACGCGATGTGGTGCGCGGGGCCTCGGAGGTGATGGCCATCGGACTTGTCTCCTGACTTTTGCCGGCCACGGAGTGGGTCCGGCATTTTCGTGTACCCAACCATCCCACCGCGGAACCGGATCAGGGACAATGGAATCCGGGACTATGGAGTCTCACATATGAGATTCGGCTCACAGGGAGGTGTGGCGTGGACAGCTCGTTGCGTCCCCTGCTGATCCTGAGCTTCCTGGCCACCCAGGCAAACCCGGTGTCGGCGGCAAGGATAGCGGAGGCCGTCGATGCCCCGCGGTCCACCACTTTCCGGCTGTTGCGGGGCATGCAGACACTGGGCTACGTGACGCACCTGCCTGAGGAACAGGCCTACGCCCTGGGCATCGCCGCGCGGGAAATCGGCCAGGCTTTCGGTCTCCAGGCGCCGCTGGCCCGGTACGGCCGCCCGGTCCTGGAACGGCTCGTGGCAAAGGTGGGCGAAACAGCACACCTGGCCGTACTGCACGGCCACGAGACGCTCTACATCCACGAGCAGACCGCTCCCCTGCGCGCACCACTGGTCACCGCGAAGGACGTCCGGCTCCCGGCACACCTGACAGCCTCCGGCAGGGTGATCCTGGCCGGCATCGGCAACGACCAACTGCGCGCGCTGTTCCCACCCAACTTCGCGTTCATCCGGCGGACCGGCCGGGGTCCGGCCACGTACGGCGAACTGCAGGAGCAGCTCTCGGCGGTGCGGCGGGCCGGGTTCGCCCGCGAGTTCGGCGAGGTCACGGAAGGCTTAACGTCCATCGCGAAACCGGTGCACGACAGGACCGGGCGGGTCGTGGCCTCCATCGCGGTCACCCACGCCTACAGCCTGGCCGAACCGTCCGCCGCTGATGCGGACCTGCAGCGCATCCTCGTGGGCGCCCTGGAGAACGCGACCCGGGACTTGAGCCGCCGGCTTGGATGGGTGCCGCCGGGGAACGGTTAACGAAAGACCCCCGGATCCTCGCGGATTCCGGGGGCTTATCTATGTAGCGGTGGGGAGGCTCGATCTCCCGACCTCACGATTATGAGTCGTGCGCTCTAACCAACTGAGCTACACCGCCACGAATGAGAAAAACCTGCGTCAAGCCGGTCAAAACCGCCTTGACACAGGCCCTCATTCAGAGCCCCCCACCGGAATCGATCCGGTGACCTCGTTCTTACCAAGAACGCGCTCTACCACTGAGCTAGGGGGGCAACGAGTAAATACTCTACCGGAAGATTTCACCACCAACAAATCGGCGGAACCGGCCTTCCCCCGGGGCTCGCAGCCTGCCTGAGAGAGGTGCGCATCACCTCGATTTTCCCCAGGTTTTAGCGGCTTTTAACGGTTTCACCATCAGGACGGCCGACGCCGGAAATCCCCTTGGAGGACCCCTCACCGACCCGGCCGGGCGGCAATGTGTCCATCACCACACCAACCGCACTCCCGGCAGTGTGTGCCCGCGTTAACGGGCGACGGCGGCGGGCCGGCATTCAGCCGGTCCGCCGCCGTCGTCAGTCACCTACCTTGCGGAAGGTTTACCACTTGCCCTTGCGGTTGAAATCGCGGTGTCCGCTGTCATTGCCGCGGGGCTTGCGGGAACCGTCACCGTGGCCGAAGGAACGGGAATCACTGGAGGAGCGCTCGCTGTACGAACGTCCGCCACGGTCCGCAGAGGACCGCTCGCCGTCGCTTTTGCGGAACTCGCGCTTGAACCCGCCGCTGCCCTTGAAGTTGCCGCCGCGGTCACCGCCGCGGTTGCCCTGGTAGGCGCCGCGCTCACCGGAGGGACGGCGGCCGTTGTCCAGCTCAAGGTGGATCAGCTCGCCGCCGATCCGGGTGCGGGACAATGCGCGCAGCTGCTCGGGGCTGAGGTCCGCGGGCAGCTCCACCAGGGAGTGGTCCGAACGGATGTCGATGCCGCCGATCTGCGAGGACGAGATGCCGCCTTCGTTGGCGATGGCGCCCACGATGGAGCCGGGCATGACGCGCTGGCGGCGTCCCACCGCGATCCGGTAGGTGGCATTGCCCTCGGTGAGCTGGCGGGTGGGCCCGCGGGACCCGAAGCCGTCCTTGGACCGTTCACGCTTCTGGAACTCGGGAGCTGCCGGCAGTTCCTTGACCAGGAGCGGCTGGCCGCCCTGGGCCATCACGGCAAGGGCTGCAGCGATTTCGGCTGCCGGCACCTTGTGCTCTTCCTCGTAGGAGGCGATGAGGTCGCGGAACATCGAGACATCCTCGGAGGCGAGGGTCTCGGTGATGCGCTCGGCGAACTTGCCCAGGCGCAGCGTGTTCACGGTCTCGGCGGTGGGCAGGTGCATCTGCTCAACCGGCTGGCGGGTGGCCTTCTCGATGGCGCGCAGCAGGTACTTCTCGCGGGGCGTCATGAAGAGGATCGCATCACCGTTGCGGCCCGCGCGGCCCGTACGGCCGATCCGGTGCACATAGGACTCGGTGTCGTGCGGGATGTCGTAGTTGACCACGTGGCTGATGCGCTCAACGTCCAGGCCGCGGGCGGCGACGTCGGTGGCCACCAGGATGTCGATGCGGCCTTCCTTCAGCGCGTCAACAGTGCGTTCACGCTGCTGCTGCGGAATGTCGCCGTTGATGGCGGCAGCCTGGAAACCGCGGGACTTCAGCTTGTCGGCCAGGTCCTCGGTCGCCATCTTGGTGCGCACGAAGGCGATGACGCCGTCGAACTCTTCCACCTCGAGGATGCGGGTCAGGGCGTCCAGCTTGTGCGGGCCCATGACCTGCAGGTAGCGCTGACGGATGTTGGCGCCCGTGGAGGTCTTGGTCTTGACCGAGACCTCTTCGGGGTTGTTCAGGTACTGCTTGGACATCCGGCGGATCTGGCTGGGCATCGTGGCGGAGAACAGCGCCACCTGGCGGTCTTCCGGGGTCTGCTGGAAGATCTGCTCCACGTCTTCGGCGAAGCCCATGCGCAGCATTTCATCGGCCTCGTCCAGTACCAGGTACTGGAGTTCGGACAGGTCCAGCGAGCCCTTGGAGATGTGGTCGATCACGCGGCCGGGGGTACCGACAACAACCTGGGCGCCGCGGCGCAGGCCGGCCAGCTGGGGGCCATAGGCGGAGCCGCCGTAGACGGGCAGCACGGTGAAGTCGTCGATGTGCTTGGCGTAGGAGGTGAACGCCTCCGCCACCTGGAGCGCAAGTTCACGGGTGGGGGCCAGGACCAGGGCCTGCGTCTTGCGGGACGGGCCGTTGAGGTCGTGCAGTTCAGCCAGGCGGGACAGTGCCGGCACTGCGAATGCTGCAGTCTTGCCGGTACCGGTCTGTGCCAGGCCCACAACGTCGCGGCCTTCGAGCAGCAGCGGGATGGTGGCGGCCTGGATGGGGGATGGCTTTTCGTAGCCGACATCCTGGAGGGCGGCGAGGACGCGGCCGTCGATGCCGAGGTCGGCAAACTTGACGGAGTTGTCCTCTGCCTCAGCCTCGGCGGCGGGAGCCGCGGGCGCTTCGGCGGGGGCAGCGGAAGCTGCAGGAGCGTCGATCACTGTGGTGTCGGCGTCGTAATTTTCGTTCTGGTTTTCGGGCATAGGGAAAGATTCCTCATCCATAGGGGGCCAGGCGGCACTACCCGAGGTGAGCGGAGCCGCAGTACGTGTGCCGTGGGTGCCGGGCATACGTTGACCGGCCGGTCACAGAAGTCCGGCGCTTTCGCAATCCCGTGGCAGGACTTCCCGCTGCATCTCTTGGCTGCTATCCCAGCAGTCTGTACAGCGTTTTCTTTAGCCGGCTCTCCCTATGAAAATGCCCGCATCGCTTGCGCGGGCCCCAACACTTACCAGTCCTGCCTCAAAAATTGGGCAGGAATAAGGGATTTCCGGAGTGGGGGATATTTCAAGTGTAGGGCACCGGGGCGCCGTACCGGAAATTCAGCGCACGACGGCGGCGGTGAGCTTGCGCACATGGCCCGCCGTGCGCCGGGATGCTTCGCCCGGGTCACCTGCCGAATCGGCGCAGGACGGCGTCGAACTTGGTGTGGTACTCATCCTGGAGGCGGATCTCGCCATCGGCCTCGGCGTCGCGCAGGGCCTCCACCAGGTCCGGCGTGGGCTCGCTGAACCACTGCCCCACGGTGATGCCGTGGCGCGGGACGAAGGTGCGGTGGATGTGGTCCCCGGCCTGAATAGCACCGGTGTGGATGACGCGCAGGTAGGTGCCCACACGGCCTTCTTCGGTAAACCGCTTGACCCACTGCTGCTGGTCCATGCGCCGCTGGAACGTGGCGCACGGGACGCGCGGGGAGGTGACCTCGAGTTCGACATCCAAGCCGATCTTCCAGCGCTCCCCGATCACCGCGCCGGTGGCCTCGATGCCGGCCACCCGCAGGTTCTCGCCGAAGACGCCCGGCGGAAGCTCGCGGCCCAGCGCTTGCGACCAGAATTCAGCGTCAGCCTGGGAATAGGCGTAGACAGCCTGATCTTCACCGCCGTGGTTGTATCGGTCGGCCTGAATGTCGCCGCGGAGGCCCAGCTTGTGGATTTTCACGGGACCTTCCGTCGGGCGCTTGTCGATGGCAGTGATCCCGACCGCGCTCTCATCCTCGAGGAGCTGGTGGACGCGGCACACTGCGAGGACGGAGGCGGTTTCCATGGCACCAGTGTAGGGGCCCGCGGCTGTGTGGGGGACGGATGTATTCGAAGAGTTCGAGCCGGCCATGACCGTCCGGCGTCTGGAGCTACCAAGGCCACCGCGTCAGCTCCAGCGGCGTCCCGCCCCAACCGTCAGGCTGAAAACCCGCCATCCGCCTTGACCAGCTGGCCGGACACCCAGCGCCCGGCCGGCGAGAGGAGGAAGGCCACCGTGGCGGCGACATCCGCGGGCGTGCCCAGGCGTCCGGTCGGCTGGCGTTCGGCGAGTGCCTCCCTCAGTTCCGGGGCCATCCAGCCTGTATCAACCGGCCCCGGGTTCAGCACGTTGGCCGAGATGCCCTGCGGTCCCAGCTCCCGCGCCGCGGCAATGATGATCCGGTCGAGCGCCCCCTTCGAGGCCCCATAGGGAAGGTTGAACGCTGTGTGGTCACTGGTCAGCGCAACGATCGCGCCGCCGTCGTCCGTTGCCTGCCGCGCGAACGCCGCGATCAGCTGCCAGCTGGCCCGGGTGTTGACCGCGAAGTGGCGCTCGAACGACTCAAGCGTGGTGTCCAGGATGCCCGAATCCACCGATTCCGCATGGCTCAGCACCAGCCCCTGCAGCGGCCCGGCCAGCTCTACGGCGTCCGCCACCAGCCGGTCCGGGACGGCGGGATCAGCCAGGTCAGAGGGAAGCAGATGGACGCGGGCGCCGATGACTTCCAGCTCGGCAGTCAGGCGTACGACGTCGTCCGGCTGGCTTCCCCACGGCATGCGGGCATCGTAGGGGTGCCAGTACGCCAGGGCCAGGTCCCAGCCGTCCGCCGCCAGGTGCCGGGCAATGCCCGCGCCGATGCCTGCCAGCCGCCCGGCCCCCGTGATGAGCGCAACGGGACGGACAGGTGCTTCGACGGGAGGTTCCATGCTGCCAGCCTACTGGCGTCTCCATTCGGCGTGGCCGGGTGGCTACGGGATGGAGCGGAACGCCTGTTCGAGGTCCGCGATCAGGTCTTCAGCGTCCTCGATGCCGCAGGAGAGCCGGAGCAGGTTGACCGGGACGGCCAGTTCGGTGCCCTTGACGGACGCGTGGGTCATCTCGGACGGGTAGTTCATCAACGACTCGATGCCGCCCAAGGACTCGGCAAGCGTGAACACGGAGGTGTTTTCCGCAACCGCCCGCGCCGCCGCCTCGCCGCCCTTGAACTGCACGGACACCATGCCGCCGAACTTCTTCATCTGCTGCTTCGCCAGTTCATGGCCCGGGTGCGAGGGCAGGCCCGGGTACAGCACGGCCTCCACCTCTGGGCGCTCCAGCAGCCATTCGGCCACGGCCTGGCCGTTCTCGCTGTGCCGGTCCATCCGCACGCCCAGGGTCTTCAGGCCGCGGGTGGTCAGGAAGGCATCCATCGGACCGGATACGGCGCCGACGGCGAACTGCACGAAGCCGATCTTCTCCGCCAGCTCCGCGTCCTTGACCACCACGGCGCCGCCGACGACGTCGGAGTGCCCGCCGATGTACTTCGTCGTGGAGTGGACCACGACGTCGGCGCCCAGGGCAAGCGGGTTCTGCAAGTAGGGAGAAGCGAAGGTGTTGTCCACGACAAGGAGGGCCCCGGCGTCGTGCGCTACCTTGGCGAGCGCAGCGATATCGGTGATCTTCATCAGCGGGTTGGAGGGGGTCTCCACCCAGACGATGCGGGTCTGCTGCGCGGCCACCGCCTTGGCCACGGCATCCAGGTCCGCCATGTCCACCGGGGTGTTCCCGATGCCCCACTCCCCTAGCACGCGGCTGATCAGCCGGTACGTGCCGCCGTACGCATCGTTGCCGAGCACGATGTGGTCGCCCGGGCGGGTAAGGGCCCGGATCAGCGAGTCCTCTGCCGCGAGCCCGGAACCGAACGAATATGCGTGGGTGCCCAGCTCCAGCGCCGCCAGCTGCTCCTGCAGCGCATCGCGGGTCGGGTTGCCGCCGCGGCCATACTCGTAGCCGTCGCGGAGCCCGCCGATGCCGTCCTGGGCATACGTCGAGCTGAAGTGCAGCGGCGGGACCACCGCACCGGTGCGCGGTTCGAAAGCCTGGCCGGCGTGCACGGCGCGGGTGTTGAAGCCTTGGTTCTCAGAGGCAGTCATGGTGCTCCTTTTCGGGTTGGCGCAGGTCAGTTGCTGAGGTATGCCAGGAGGTCGTGGCGGGTGATGATTCCCACCGGTGCCCCCACAAACGTAACCATCAGGGTGTCCACGTCGGAGAGCATTTCGCGGGCGGCTGAGATGGTCTCCAGCGAGCCGATCACGGGCAGCTTGGGGCCCATGTGTTCGGAAATCTTGTCCGTCAGCTTCGCCTCGCCGCGGAACAGCTTGGCCGTGAGCGAACGCTCATCCACCGCGCCCAGCACCTCACCCATCACCACGGGCGGCTCCTGTGAGAGGACCGGAATGTGGCTGACGCCGAACTCATTCATGATGTTGATGACGTCCCGGACCGACTCGTTGGGGTGGATATGCACCAGATCCGGCAGTTCGCCGTTCTTGGACTTGATCACCTCGCCCACGGACGTTTCCTCGCCGCCGGAGAGGAAACCATAGGAGCGCATCCACTGATCGTTGAAGATTTTCGCCAGGTACCCGCGGCCGGAGTCGGGCAGGATCACGACGACGACAGCCTCCTCGGGCAGGTCCCTTGCCGCCTCAAGCGCAGCCACCACCGCCATGCCGGACGAGCCGCCCACCAGCAGGCCCTCCTCCCGGGCCAGCCGGCGGGTCATGGCGAACGAGTCGCCGTCGTTGACCGCGATCACCCGGTCCGGGACGGACTTGTCGTAGTTGCCCGGCCACATGTCCTCGCCCACGCCCTCGACGAAATACGGGCGTCCGGTGCCGCCTGAGTAGACCGAACCTTCGGGGTCCGCGCCGATGATCTTGACCACGCCGCCGTCGGAGTCCGGACGGTCCGCCGACACCTCCTTGAGGTAGCGGCCCGTGCCCGTGATGGTGCCGCCGGTGCCGGCGCCGATCACGCAGTGGGTGACCTTGCCGTCGGTGTCGCGCCAGATCTCCGGGCCGGTGGTCTCGTAATGGCTGCCGGGGGCCGCGGGGTTGGAGAACTGGTCAGGCTTATACGCGCCGGGGGTCTCGCGTACCAGCCGGTCCGAGACGCCGTAGTAGCTCTGCGGGCTGTCCGGCGGGACGGACGTGGGGGTCACCACGACTTCCGCGCCGTAGGCCTGGAGCACGGCGCGCTTGTCCTCGCCCACCTTGTCCGGGACCACGAAGATGCACTTGTAGCCCTTCTGCTGGGCCACGAGCGCCAGGCCAACACCGGTGTTGCCCGAGGTGGGTTCGATGATGGTCCCGCCGGGCTGGAGTTTGCCGTCGCGCTCGGCGTCCTCGATCATCTTCACCGCGATGCGGTCCTTGATGGATCCGCCGGGGTTCACGTACTCAAGTTTGACCAGAACAGTGGCTTTAATGCCGTCCGTGACGTGGTTCAGCTTGATGAGCGGGGTATTGCCAATGAGGTCCAAAACGGACTGGGCGTACTTCATGGATACTAAGCTACCGCTTCCGGTGATGTCGGGGCGGCGTGGGACGATGGAGGCATGACCATCGCAGCCGCAACCGCCCGGCCCGCCGCCGCGGCGGACGCCTCCCTGCGGTGGCATTCCGGCAGCGGATTGGATCTCCTCCGCACTCTCGGGCCCCTGCTGCGCGGCGCCAGCGACCCCTCCTTCAGCGTGCAGGGTGGCGTGGTGTGGAATGCGTTTACGACGCCGGACGGCCCGGTGACGCTGCGCCTCGCCCCCGCGGGCGGCGGCGCAGTCGACGCCCGGGCGTGGGGTCCCGGTGCGGCCGCTGCGGTGGCTGCAGTGCCCCGGCTCCTCGGTTCCGGCGACGACTGGTCCGGCTTCGACGAACCCGCCTTCCATGCCACGCTCCCCCGGATGGTGCGTGAAGCCAGGCGGCAGAGCCGCGCCGTGCGGCTGCCCGCCAGCGGGCGCATGGTGGACCAGCTGGTGCCGATCATCCTGGAGCAGAAGGTCACGGTCATCGAAGCGCGCCGGGCCTACCGGTACCTGGTGCACAAGTTCGGGTCCCCACCGCCGGCAGCTCCCCTCGCTCCCGCAGGGCTCCGGCTGGCCCCCACCCCCGCCCAGTGGCTGCAGGTCCCCAGCTGGGAGTGGCACCAGGCGGGCGTAGGACCCCAGCGGTCGGCCACCGTGATGCGGGCGTTGCGGTCCGCCGTCGCGCTTGAACGCCTGGCAGCGCTGCCCGCGGCGGAGGCAGCTGCCAAGCTGCAGACCATCCCCGGCATCGGCATCTGGACCGCGGCGGAGGTGGTGCAGCGCACGCACGGCTGCCCCGACTCGATCTCCGTGGGCGACTACCACCTGGCCGCCTACGTGGGTGCCGCACTGACCGGCCACCGGACGGACGACGCCGGCATGCTGCGGCTGCTGGAGCCCTGGACCGGCCACCGCCAGCGGGTGGTACGGATGATCCAGGCCAGCGGCTTCCGCAAGCCCACGTTCGGCCCGCGGATGACCATCCAGGACCACCGCCGCCACTGACGGTTACAGGCGGAGGCGGGCCACGGCTTCCTCGCGCATCTCCACCTTGCGGACCTTTCCGGACACCGTCATGGGGAAGCTCTCGCGGACCTCCACGTACCGGGGAATCTTGTAGTGAGCCAGCTTCCCGCGGCAGAACTGCGCCACCGCCGCCGCGTCCAGGGTTTCAGCTCCGGGCTTGAGGATCACGCAGGCCATGAGCTCCTCCCCGTACTTCGCATCCGGGACCCCGATCACCTGCACGTCCTGGATGGCCGGGTGGGTATAGAGGAACTCCTCGATCTCGCGCGGGTAGATGTTCTCGCCGCCGCGGATCACCATGTCCTTCATCCGGCCCTCGATCACCACGTACCCGTCCTCATCCATCCGGGCCAGGTCCCCGGTGTGCATCCAGCCGTCGGCGTCAATGGACTCGGCCGTTTTCTCCGGCTGGTTCCAGTACCCGGCCATCACGGCATAGCCGCGCGTACACAGCTCGCCGATCTGCCCCCGTTCCAGGACCTCCCCAGACGCCGGGTCCACAATCCGCGACTCCAGCCGCGGCATGGTGCGCCCCACGGTCTCGGTGCGGTGCCGGAGCGTGTCCCCCTGCCGGGTCATGGTGGACACCGGCGAGGTTTCGGTCATGCCGTAGCAAATGGCCACGTCCTTCATGTTCATCTCCGAAATGACCCGGTTCATCACCTCGATGGGGCACAGCGAGCCCGCCATGACGCCGGTCCGCAGCGTGGAGAGGTCGTAGGAGCCGAAGTCCTCCAGCGCGAGCTCGGCGATAAACATCGTGGGGACCCCGTACAGAGACGTCCCGCCGAAGTCCTGCACGGCTTCCAGTGCCGCGGCGGGCGAGAATCCACGGCCCGGAATGATGGTGGCAGCGCCGTGGCTCAGCGCGTTGAGGTTGCCGATCACCATGCCGAAGCAGTGGTAGAACGGCACCGGGATCACCACGCGATCGTGCTCCGTATAGGCCAGCAGCTCCCCGATGGCGTAGCCGTTGTTCAGGATGTTGTGGTGCGTGAGCGTCGCGCCCTTGGGGAAACCGGTGGTTCCGGAGGTGTACTGCAGGTTGATCGGGTCGTGCGGGTCAAGTTCCGCCATGCGCTCCTTCAGCACGGAATGCCCGACGGCGTCAGCGCGCCGAAGCAGCTCGGCGTACGTCAGCTCTGCCTCGCTGAGGGGGACGCCGGCGTCGTACACATCCCCGCCGGGCCCTTCCCCGCCCGGCGCCGGCAGGAAGACGAGTTCGCGCAGCTCCGGGCAGGTGGTGAGCGCGCCGCGGGCCATGCCCACGTAGTCGCTGTTGCGGTCCGAGGGCGCGGCGACCAGCATCCGCATGCCGTTCTGCTTAACCACGAACTCAAGCTCGTGGCTGCGGTAGGCCGGGTTGACGTTGACCAGGATCGCGCCCACCTTGGCGGTGGCGTACTGCAGGAGGGTCCATTCGGCGCAGTTGGGGCTCCAGATGCCGACCCGCTCCCCCTTGGCAATGCCCAAGGCGAGCAGGGCGCGCGCCAGGCGGTCGACGTCGTCGTTCATCTTGGTGTAGCTCCATCGCCGGGCATCCGCACCCGGGACCGGGGCCGCCTCGATCAGCGCGTCATGCAGCGGGAACTGCGCTGCAATCCGTTCAAAGTTGTGGCCGATGGTCTCTTCGAGCAGCGGGACGTCAGTGTCGCCGGCGGTGTAAGCGCGCATGGAAGGCACGCTACCGCATCGGGCCGGCGCCGGCCGGTATTCTGAAACGCATGAGTGCACCCATCGACCTGCAGGCCACGTTCATCCCCAACGACGGCGAGTTCTTCCGCGTGAAGCTCGCCCTGGAAATCGCCATTGACGAAGTGGTGAACGAACCCGGCTGCATCCGCTACGAGCTGACCGAAGCCACCGAGGAAAAGCTGGTGCTGACCGAGCGCTGGGCGTCGGAGGAGGACCTTGAGAAGCACTCCAAGGGCATCGCGGTGCAGGACCTGAACGAATCCCTCAGCGCGCTGCTGGCCGAACCCGTGAAGGTGGAGCGGATCTAGCGCGGCCGGCCTTAAGCATCGACTGCTCCGTAAGTGCCCTTTTGAAGGTTCAGGTGGCACTTACGGAGCAGTCGATGGTTTTAAGGGACTAGGCGTCCGGGATCTGGGTGCCGTCCTGCTGGCCTGCCGGCTTGCCTGCGGCGGCGGCGGCTTCTTCCCGCTGGCGCGCCACGTGTGCGTGGACCTCTTCCATGTCCAGGCCCTTCACGGCCTCCACAACCTGCTCCAGCTGCTGGGCGTTCAGCGCACCGGGCTGGGAGAACACCAGCACCTTTTCGCGGAACGCCATCAGGGTGGGGATGGAAGAAATGCCGGCCTCGGCGGCGAGCTGCTGCTCAGCCTCCGTGTCCACCTTGGTGAACACTACGTCCGGGTGCTTCTCGGAAACAGCAGAGTACGTGGGCCCGAACTGCTTGCAGGGACCGCACCACTCCGCCCAGAAGTCCACCAGGACAATGTCGTTGCCTTCGATGGTAGATGCGAACTGTTCACCTGTGATGTCAAGGGTAGCCATGTGTCCACGGTACGCGGAATGGTTCCGCATTTGGGGCGGTGTTCGCTCCCCGCGTCATCGGGAATACGGGACGTTAGGCCGTATACAGTGCACCCTGCGGCGCTTACCCTGAGGGCAACAGTGAAGCGTGCGTGCGACAGGAGGGCTCATGACCGCCGCGATTTCGGCACGGTCCCTGACCAAGAGCTTTGGCCGGCGGGAGGTGCTTCACGGCGTGGATTTCACGGTAGAGCCCGGTTCGGTGTTCGGCGTGATCGGGCCCAACGGCGCCGGCAAGACCACCACCATGCGGTGCCTGCTGGACATCATCCGGCCCAGTGGCGGCGAAGTCCGGGTGCTGGGCACGGACCCGCGGGCGGGCGGTCCGGAGCTGCGGCGGCGCATCGGTTACCTGCCGGGCGAGCTGTTCCTGGAGGGCCGGGTCACCGGCCGGAAGCTCCTGAACCACTACCAGGCCATCAGCGGTCCCGTTCCGCCCGGACGGGTCGACGAGCTGGCCGAACGCCTGGGACTGGACCTGGACCGGCACACCCGCAAGCTGTCCAAAGGCAACAAGCAGAAGCTGGGCCTGGTCCAGGCGTTCATGCACCAGCCCGAGCTGCTGGTCCTGGACGAGCCCACCAGCGGCCTGGATCCGCTGGTGCAGCAGGAGTTCCACGCCATGGTCCGCGAAGCACGGCACCGGGGCCAAACCATATTCCTCAGCTCCCACGTTCTCAGCGAGGTGCAGCAGACCGCCGACACCGTCGCCATCCTGCGCGACGGGCGCATCATCGCCGTCGAATCAGTCAGCGGCCTCCGGGAAGGTGCCCAGCGGCGCGTCCGGTTCACGGCGCATGCAATTTCAGCGGACGACGCCGTTGCGCTGCTCAGTGAGGTGCCCGGCGTCGGAAACGTGGAGGTGCTTGAGTCCGACGGCTCGGTCACGCTGTCAGCGACCCTCTCCGGCCCTATCCAGCCGCTGGTCCGGATGCTGGGCTGGCTGGAGCTCGTAGACCTGGTCCTGGAGGAACCGGACCTGGAGGACGCCGTCCTGAAGATGTACTCGGTTCCGCAGGAGGAGGGGCGATGAAAACTTCGCTTCCCCTGTTCCGCCGTTCCTTCGTGGACTCGTGGCGCTCCACCCTCGCCTGGGCCGCCGGGCTGGCGGGCGCATGCTTCCTGTACCTGCCGCTTTATCCGTCCATCGGCGACAGCGCACAAATGCAGGACATGATCGATGCCCTTCCGGCGGAAATGACCAAGGCGCTGAACTACGACCAGATCGCCACCGGGCCCGGCTACACCCAGGCCACACTGTACGGGCTGCTGGGCTTCCTCCTGATGACCATTGCATCCGTCGCCTGGGGTGCGGCCGCCGTGGGCGGAGACGAGGAATCCGGCCAGCTTGAACTGACGCTGGCACACGGCGTCCGGCGGGTGCAGGTGGTGCTGGAACGGGCACTGGCCCTGGCGCTGCGGATCGTTGTGCTCTCGGCCTGGGTCTTCCTGCTCGTCTGGTTCCTCAACGAGCCCTCACAGCTGGGCATCAAGATGGAGAACCTTTTCGGCGCCTCGGTCCTTTTCGCCGGGCTGGCACTCCTGAGCGGCACGGCGGCCCTGTGTGCCGGCGCAGTGACCGGGCGGAAGACCGACGGCATAGCAGCCGGGGCGGCGGTGGGCGTCCTCGGGTACGTGTTCAACGCCGTCGGCCGCCAGAGCGAGGACGTGGAATGGCTGCTGAACCTGAGCCCGTACCACTGGGCCTACGGGAACTCGCCGGTGGCCAGCGGCGCCGACTGGTCCGCCGCCGGATGGCTGTGGGCACTCTCCGCGGCGCTGGTGGTGCTGGCGGCCGCGGCACTGGAACGGCGCGACGTCGGGGCCTGACGCTCAGGAGTGCCAGGCGTGCGGCGCCGGGGTGCGGGCGCCCGGGAGGCTGTTGGCGGTCCGCCACTCATGGATCCACTCGGGCAGTTCCAGGCGGGCCGGAGGCTGCCCGAATTCTTCCAGGATCTCGTCCTGGCTGACCGGCCGCCCCTTGGCGACCAGCCGGGTGGCGATATGCGCGCGCGCGTAAATTTCGCCGTCGGACACCATGCGCTGCTCGAAGTAGACCGCTTTGGTGTCCAGCCCGATGATGCGCGTCTCGACGGTGTAGCGCTGCCATAGCTGGAGGGACTTCCGGAACGCGATGGTCTCCCCCGCCGCCACCGGAGACCATCCGCGCCGGCGCATCCGCTTCCACACACCGCTGCGGACCATGAGGTCGAACCGGCCCAGGTCCATCAGCGAAAAATACATGCCGTTGTTGACGTGGACTGCGATGTCCACGTCAGTGGGCAGGACGCGCATCGGCAGCGATGACGTGTCCCAGATGGTCAGCGGCGCCCGCCTGGCAGAGCGGAAAAGCATCAGGATGGTTCGCAGAATCAGGTGCATGGCGCCTATGTTACCCGCTAGTAACAAGACGCGACGGGCAGCGGGCAGCCCGCCCGTCAGGCAGGTAGTCCGCTGCCCCAGTTGAGTACACCCGTGCGGGCCCTCCAGCGAATCTCACGGATTTCCGGGTACCGCGTACTCGTGCCGGGCGCCGGGGCCCGTTCCTAGACTCGGGATTCCTAGGACCACGCAAGGGCGGGTCTCCCGGGTTAGCTGCCGGGATCCGGTCCCGTTCAGGCTTCCGTATTTTCTGGGTATGCGGTCGCTTCCGCCCTGGTGGCTCCGGCGTGATGCCGGGGCCACCGGCGCACCCTGATCACCTGTCCGACTCCGGGTGCCGAGTATCCGCCTGTGACGCGGCGCGCCCCGGCCGGAGGACCGCAGCTGGACGGCCTACCCATGAACCCGCAAGAGGACCCCTTCAACACCATTCCCCCTAGTGACTTCACCGCCCCTTCGCCAGGCACCGGACCTGCCGGCCCCGGGCTCCCCTACCCCGGCCGCCGGGCGGGAGCGGCGGCGGGCGCCCTTGTTGCAGTCTTGACCATCGCAACCCTCAGCCTCAGCGCAACGCCTGAAGTATTCAACGGACAGGACGCAGGAACCGCCACGGCGGGTACGACGGCGGCCGGCGCAGTTGCGCCCGACGGCCCGGCTTTGGCGGACTACACCGCCAGGCGTGTGCACCCCGCCCTCCCCATCGACGCCTTCGCCGATCCCGCCGCGAGCCCGGCCGGCAGTTCAGGAACGGGCGCCGGCCCGGCCGCCCCATCCCAGACGGGAACTCCGGCTTCTGTCAAGAAGGCCGCCGTGGCGCCGTCGCCCGCGAAGGCAGCTGCCGCCGCCGTCGCACCCCCTCCGGCTCCAGCACCCGCGCCTGCCCCTGCACCCGCTCCAGCACCCGCGCCCGCCCCTGCTCCGCCCCCGGCTCCGGCACCGGCACCTGCTCCTCCGCCTGCACCCGCAGTGCGGACCATCCATGTCGCCGGGTCCGGCGGTCAGGAACTGATCGACGCGTGCATCGGGCCCATCCACTTCACCCCTAACGACGGCTACTCGCTGTTCATCACCGAGCACGACTTCTGCGGCGGGTGGGCACGTTTTTCCGGTATCGGGGTGGGCGAAACCGTGAGCCTGCCGGGTTATGGAACGTACACCGTGACAGGCCGCGGCCAGGTCCCCAATCCCGGGACGACCAACGATGTGGTGGCGGTGTTCGGCGGATTCCCGCGGGCCATCCTGCAGACCTGCATTCCCGGGACAAGCCAGATGCTGCTGATTGCGCTGAACTGACCCCAGAAGCTGTTGGCCCGCGAAGCTGGCGTGGGCGCATTAAAAAAGCTGTCCGCGGATCCGGCCCCAAGAAAGGGGTCCGATCCGCGGACATGGCCGGCAAGCGGCCATTGGTGCGGTCAGTAGGGCGTTCGCGCTTTAGGCGGGGTGGCGCTCCGAAATATGTTCCACCAACTCGCCAACCCGCTGCTCGGTGTAATTCCGTGCAATATCGCCCTGGCTGATGATGCCCACCAGTTTGTGATCGGCAATGACCGGCAGCCGCCTGATCTGGTGCCTTTCCATCAGCTCAATCGCGGCGTCGATAGTGGCATCGGCGTCAACCCAGTGCGGCCGGCCGGTAGCGAGTTCGCGTGCCATCATCTCAGCCGGGTTACGGCCGGTGGCAACGCACTTCAGGACGATATCCCGGTCGGTGACCATGCCCGTCAGCTTGCCGTCGTCTCCGCAGATGGGCAGCGATCCGCAATCCAGGTCCATCATCATCCGGGCCGCGTCCACGAGGGACTGGCTTTCCTTGATACAGCGCGCGTCCGTGGTCATAAACTCACGCACAGCACTCATTGGATCCTCCTTCATCGATGAAAGTATCGACGCAGGGCATCGGGGCTCATACGCCGATGCTGCCAGCCTACGCCGACGCTGCGGGCAGTGTCGACGGCTGGTTTCACTCCCCGCCTGGTGGTCAATTCCCCGTGAAACGCCGCGGGGATTTGACCTTTTAACGGGGAAAAGCCGGACACCACCAAGGGCACGAAAAAGCCCCCGGAACCTGGTGGTTCCGGAGGCTCTCACAAGGGTGGCAGATGAGGTGTCTAGTTTCACGACATAGTTCTCACATGAGTCGGGACATCGTTCCCAGTTGATGCTTCACCGGTGAGTCGGGACATCGTTCACACCCTGGA
>NZ_JBIVQF010000006.1:0-219561 GCF_044755045.1 Pseudarthrobacter sp. NPDC092419 | reverse complement strand
TGGTATCAACAAACTTGGCACACTATTGAGTTCTCAAACAACAGACACACCCGGCACCACCCAAACCAACGTTCAGGATCGCTCCGGAGCAACTTCTCAAACTTACCCGATCCCCCACCCCAACGCAAATCCATCTTCCAGGACCCACTCGGAACAAGAAACCACCCCACCAACAATCCAGCGCCCTAAAGAGCAACCAGAAACTGGCCTTGAAATTCGGGGGATTCGCCACCCGCGGTACCCAGCTCTTCGCTGTCTCCCTCGCGGCGACTTAGAAAACAATACACCCCCACCACCCCACCCGCAAATCCACCCAACACCACCACCCCACACCCCCAAAAACCCCCACAACACAACGAAAAACAGACCACGCAGACACCAAAACCGACCTCCGCCGTCGTAAACCCAATCTGTGTGCTGCCCCACATTAGGCGGCGCAAAAGCGAGGCCGCGTTAACGCACAAAAAGGCCGGCAACCACATGGTTGCCGGCCTTTTTCAAGCAGCTGGATTCAGCGGGACTGAATTACCAGGAAGACTTGGTGATGCCCGGGAGTTCGCCCTTGTGGGCCATGTCGCGGAAGCGGACACGGGAGATACCGAACTTCTGGAAGGTACCGCGGGGGCGGCCGTCGATGATGTCGCGGTTACGCAGACGGATCGGGGACGCGTTACGGGGCAGCTTCTGCAGGCCCAGGCGGGCTGCTTCACGTGCTTCGTCGGTTGCGTTTTCGTCAACGAGGGTCTTCTTCAGCTCGAGGCGCTTTGCGGCGTAACGCTCAACGATGACCTTGCGCTGCTCGTTGCGAGCAATCTTGGACTTCTTAGCCATTGTTTAGCGCTCCTCTCGGAATTCGACGTGCTGGCGGATCTTGGGGTCGTACTTCTTCAGAACCATGCGGTCCGGGTCGTTACGACGGTTCTTGCGGGTTACGTAGGTGTAACCCGTGCCCGCGGTCGACTTGAGCTTGATGATCGGACGTACGTCCTTGTCCTTAGCCACTAGAGCTTCACCCCACGAGCAAGAATGCTGGCGACGACTGCGTCGATGCCGCGCACGTCGATGGTCTTGATGCCGCGTGCAGAAACCTGCAGCGTGACATTACGGCGCAGGGACGGAACCCAGTAGCGCTTCTTCTGGATGTTCGGATCGAACCGGCGCTTGTTGCGGCGGTGCGAGTGCGAAATGCTGTGCCCAAAGCCCGGCTCGGCCCCGGTCACTTGGCAGTGTGCTGCCATGACTTCTCCTCAAGAATTGAAAGTAATGATCCGCATATCTGCTGCTGGACCATGCTGCTAAGTGCGACCCAAAAGTGAAGAAGGGCAACGGTTAGTCACGCAACTTGAGCCCCTAACTACCGGCCGCCCTGGAGAAAATTACCGGGCCACCGGAGCAATTGCGCACGCTCCGCGCACTTAGCGCCTACCAAGTCTACGAGTTCGCGCAATTAAAGACCAATCCGGCTCCCGCAGGGTGTATAAGGGGCGCACGACGGCGGCACCTGCCCGCGGCGCTATAGCCGGGTCAGCGCGGGGTACTTGGGCGAAAGGTTGTCCCCCGAGGACTTGCCCGTCACCCGCCGCATGACCCAGGGTCCGGCGTATTCCCGGAGCCACTGGGCATTGGCGCGCAAGGCTTCGCTGCCGCTCAGTTCGGGGACCGGCGTCATCGGCGGGATGTCGATGGAGTGGTCGTACTTGAGCACCTCCAGGACGCGCTTTGCCATGTTCGCGTGGCCGGTGGCGGACATGTGCATCCGGTCCCTGGCCCACATACCCCAGTCGTAGTACTCGCTGAAGCGCCAGTAATCCACCAGCAGCGCGCCGTGGTCGCCGGCGATGCCGCGGACCAGCTCGTTGTAGATGGCGGTGCGCCCGCGCATGGTGCCGAAAACCTTGGACCCGCGCGCGTCGAAGCCGGTGAACATCACTACCGTGGCGCCCGTGGCACTCAACCTGCGGATGCCGTCGTCGTACTCTCCGAGAAGGTCGTCGATATCGATCCGGGGGCGGAGGATGTCGTTGGCGCCCGCGTAGATGCTCACCAGGGTGGGCTGAAGTTCGACGGCGGCGTCCACCTGCTCTGCCAAGATCTGGCGGAGTTTCCTCCCGCGGATGGCGAGGTTGGCGTACCCAAAGCCGGGATCCTCGGCTCCCAGCCGTTCGGCCACGCGATCCGCCCAGCCGCGGACCCCGTTCGGGCGGGCAGAGTCGTCATCTCCCACGCCTTCCGTGAAGGAATCGCCAAGGGCCACGAACCGGGTAGTAAAGTCCATCCGGATAGTTTGCCACCCGTTGCCGGGAGCAACCAAGAAGCGGCGCGGAGGCTAGGTTTCCCGCAGGATCCAGTGGTCGTCGTCGAGACGGCCGACGATCTTTTCCCCGATCCGGGCCAGGTCCAGCACGTCCTGTTCAGAAAGGGCGTCGAGGAAGAGGTTCCGCACGGTCTCCACGTGGTCCGGCGCGAGCGCCACGATGGTGTCCATCCCTTCCGGAGTGAGGTGCGCAATGGTGACGCGGGCATCGTGCGGGTGCGGCCGGCGCTCCACCCAGCCACGCTTCTGCAGCTTGGTGACCACGTGCGAAAGCCGTGACAGTGATGCACTGGTGCGGGCGGCGAGTTCGCTCATGGGCAGGAACCGCTCCTCGGCCTCGGACAGCATGGCCAGCACGGTGTAGTCGAAAAGCGAGAGCTTCCCTGCGGCGTGCAGCTTGGTGTCCAGGGCGGCGGGAAGCAGCGTGTTGATGCTGACCAGGGCCAGCCAGGCACGGCGTTCGTCGGGGTTGAGCCAGCGCGGTTCAGTCATCCGTCCATTCTACGATTGATCCTTCAAGCGCTGGCGACAGGCCGGTAGGCTGGGCGCATGTATGTTGTCTCCCTGAGCTACCGGGTTCCCCAGGACATCGTCGATTTCCACAATGACGCCCATATCGCGTGGCTGCAGCAGGCTTTCGACGACGGAGTGTTCATCGCTGCCGGGCGCAAGATTCCGCGCACGGGCGGGCTGCTTCTGTCCCAGGCTGACCGCGGAACGCTGGACGCGGCATTGGCCAAGGATCCGTTCTACGTCAATGGCGTGGCCGACTTCGAGGTCATGGAGTTCCACGCCGGCCGCGTAGCTCCCGGGTTCGAAAACCTGCTCGACAGCTAACGTCCTTCCGTACGGGCCAGCCCCAATTCCCGCGCCACCTTCTTCATCCCGCCCTTGCGCGGCACCTTCACCGGCTGCGGCCAGCGCGGCGTCAGTTCATCGCCCAGCGTCACCCCGCGCAGCTTGCGCCCGAACAGCGGCAGTACCCAGTCGTGCACCCACCGGCGCTGGTGTTGTTCCCACTCGCGCAGGCTCAGCCGGGTGGGAGGCTCCCAGTCCTTGGGTTGGATCTTGTGCGGTACGCCCAACTGGTCCAGCACCTGCCCCGCAAGGTATTTGTGCCCTGCCTTGGACATGTGCAGGCGATCCGAATCCCACATCCTTCGGTCGTGAAAGGCGTCCAAGCACCAGTAATCCACCAACACGGCATCATATTTCTGCGCAATTTCTCGCACGCGCCGGTTGTAGAAGGCGTTGCGCTTCTTCAGGGGCTCCAGCAGGGCGGATACCTTCACGTCGAAGCCAGTGAACAGGACCAGCACCGCGCCCGTTTCCGCCAGCGTGGCCACCAGTTGCTCGTAGTCGGCCATGAGCGCGGCCATATCGGTTTTCAGGTCCAGGATGTCGTTGCCGCCGGCGTACAGTGTGACCAATGACGGCCGCATGGCCAGCGCCGGTTCCAACTGCTCCTCGATGATGTTCCGAAGCCGTTTGCTGCGGATAGCCAGGTTGGCGTACTTCCACCCGGGCTGGTGCCGCGCCAACTTGTCCGCTACACGGTCAGCCCATCCCCTGACACCGTTGGGCATGGCCTCGTTCCGGTCCCCCACGCCCTCCGTGAACGAATCCCCCAAGGCGACGAAGACCCGGCGGCCAGTTTGGGGAAGCAATGGTTCGGGAGGCACCCGCCCACGCTAGCCAATCAAGCCAAAGGACGGACGACGGCGGGGTGAACAGTTAGTGCGGGGTCAGGCCTGGGCGGGGCGGCACACGCGTCAGGACTGCGCTTTGCGCAGGCCCCAGCCGGTCAGCCCGCGGGGTTTGTAGACCGAGAGCAGCAGGGCCAACACCAGCAGGACGAGGCCTCCGGAGGCGTGGAGGATGGAGGAAGAGCCCGGCGTGTTGCCGTGCGGACCGCCTGCCTCAGGGCCGCGGTGCCCAAACCCCTCCATGAACACCAGCAGCACCGCCGTTGCCACCACCGTGATCAACAGTTTGGCCAGGACCCAGTAATGCCGGACCAAGCCCCACGGCGTGACAAGCGACTGCAGTATGCCTGTCATCAGGGAGGCCAAGCTGAGTGGCACCAGGACCGTCCACCCGATTGTTTCCATGATTGAAAAAGCCGCTTGCTCCGCCTCCGGATTGGCCGACCGTCGCGCGCCTGCTGCGACCGCCAGGAACGCCAGGACTGCACCGATCCAGCCCACGGAGACGGAGATGTGCAGGACCAACAGGCCCTTCCGGAGCTTCGGCCCTACAACCATGGGGCGGCGGATCCGTTGACGGCCAGCCCGTGCGCGGCCGACCCATGCATGGCAGGGCCGTGTTGCACCGGCCCATGGCCGCTGAGCAATGCCACCCCCGCCAGGACCGCCAACCCTGCCATCACGATCAGCGAAATCTTGACCCAGCGCGGCAACGGCGGGGACTGTCGTCTTTGGCGGGGGTTCTGCTCCTCCATGCTGGTTTCCTTTGCTGGGGCCGTCCCGGCTGGGCAGGCGGTAAACAGTTTATCTATACAGAGTGTAACTCCATAGACATGGTGTCGCCTACCGGTCAGCCCGTACACTTAAGCGTGCCCAAGCTGTGGAGTGAAACTATGAGCGCGCATAGGACTGCAGTGCGCGAGGCCATCCTGGACGCTACTGTGTCGCTGGCGGCGGAACACGGCGTCCTGTCCGTCAATATGTCGGACGTGGCAGCATCGGCCGGCGTCAGCCGGGCCACGCTCTACAAATACTTCCCGGACGTCCAGTCCATCCTGCAGGCTGAACACCACCGTCAGATGGCCGGGGAACTGGAGCAGCTGCATTCCGTCAAGGCTGCGGGCGGAGACCCCCGCCGGCAGCTCGAACAGGTGCTGTGCATCCACGCGATGATGGTTCACCGGCACCACGACAGTGCCATCGCCGCAGTGCTGCAGCAGTCCGGCGCGCTGCAGCACAAGGAACAATTCCTGGAAGTGATCCTCCGCAAGGCGGCCGACGACGGCACAATCCGCACCGACATTGCCCCGGCCGAGCTAACGCGGTTCTGCCTGCACGCCCTGGCCGCAGCAGCGCAGGCCGGTTCCGAAGCGGAAGTGGACCGGCTGGTCCGGCTCACCCTGGACGCCCTGGAAGCGTCCGCGCCCCGCTAAAGCTGAGAGAGCGCCGGGGGTAAATGCACCAGGAGTGATAGAGCGTCAGAGTTCGGCTTTGCCCCGCCGCCAGTAGCCCATGAAGGCCACCTGCTTCCGGTCGATCCCCACGTCGCGGACCAGGTACCGCCGCATGTCCTTGATCACGCCGGCTTCCCCCGCAATCCAGGCATAGAACGGCATGGCGCCGGCGGGCATGCCAGGGTTCTTGGAGGCGCCAATCGCTGCCGTGTCCATCCGCGCGGGCGTCTCCCAAAGGATGTCCACGTCAACGTTGACGTCCTCGGGCTCTGGCCCCGCACCGCCGTCGGACGCTTTGATCCCAACCCAGCCGGGCACGGGGACGGCCTTGCGCACGGCCTCGGACAGCAGTTCGCCGTGCGGGCGCGAACGGCCGATCCGGGCGCCGCGGGCCAGCCAGATGATCTCAATGTCCGCGGCGGTCTTCAGCTCCTGGAAGTCGCCGGCCTCGGGAACTTCCAGGAACGCGTGGCCGGTCATGTAGGGCGGCAGGCTCTCGAGGATTGCAGAGATGGCAGGGACGGCGGTCTCGTCGCCGGCCAGCAGGACACGCTGAGCCAGGCCCGGCCGCCATTCGATGCCGGAGTAGATCTCCGCCGTGACACAGTGCGCGGCGCGGTTATTGGGGCCGATGATGGTGATGGCGTCCCCGGGCTTCGCGTCAAGCGCCCAGTTGGCCGCAGGCCCGCCGTGGCCCTCGTCATCGAAGTGCATCACGAAGTCCACGTCGATCTCCGGGTACACCCCGTCCAGGCGCGCCTCGCGGACCGTGTAGGTGCGCATGGACCCGCGCACTGCGGGGTCCATGGCCAGCCATTCCCGGTACCAGCCGGCCTGGGCCATCTCGAACACCGGCAGGGGCAGGGCGCTGCCGTCCTCCGCCAGGGACGGGATCATCAGCTTGATCCGCAGGTCAAGCGTTCCGCCGTGGACGCCGAAGTCCCGCAGCGAGTAGCCGCCGAACGTGATCCGCCGGAAGTTGGGGCTGAGCTGCCGGACCGAGGACACTGTGACCTCGAAGGCCAGGGTCATGGGCTCGGTGTTGATGGCCTGTGCGGAGGCGACTTCGCGGGTCTTCATGAAACGAGCTCCAGTTCAGTGGCAGGGACGTGATGGCGGCCGATGGGGACAACAAGCGGGGTTCCGGTCACGGGGTCCGGGATCACCCGGGATTCCAGGCCGAAAACGGTGCGGACCAGTTCCTCGGTGACCACTTCGCGGGCGCTGCCGCCAGCCACCACGGCGCCGCCCTTCATGGCGATGACGTGGTCCGCGTAGCGCGCCGCGAGGTTGAGGTCATGCAGCACGATGGCCACGGTGGTGCCGCGCCGGCGGTTCAGGTCCGTGATGAGGTCCAGGACCTCCACCTGGTGCGCCAGGTCCAGATAGGTGGTGGGTTCATCCAACAGCAGGACGTCGGTCTCCTGTGCCAGGGCCATGGCGATCCACACCCGCTGGCGCTGGCCGCCGGAGAGTTCGTCCACGTCGCGCCCTGCGAGGTCCAGCGTTTCGGTGGCTTCCAGGGCACGCTGCACGGCGGCGTCGTCCTTCCCGCTCCAGCTGCGGAAGAAGCCCTGGTGCGGGTACCGGCCTCGGCCCACGAGGTCCCTGACCGTGATGCCGTCCGGCGCGGTGGGGTGCTGCGGCAGGAGGCCCAGGGCGCGGGCCAGCTCGCGGGCAGGGCGGGCGTGGATGTCCTTGCCGTCCAGGGCCACCACGCCGCCGGCCGGCTTCAGGAGCCGGGAGAGGCCGCGGAGCAGGGTGGACTTTCCGCAGGCATTCGCGCCAACGATCATGGTGACTTTGCCTTCCGGGATCTCCACGGAGAGCCCGTCCACCACGCAGCGCTGGTCGTACTTCAGCGTCAGGTCCTTGGCGTTGAGAACTGCCACGTCAGGCGTCCTTTCGGTTGGCGGTGACCAGCAGCCACAGCAGGAAGGGGGCACCGAGAGCGCCGGTGATGACGCCCACCGGCAGGACGGTGCCGTCCAGCAGCAGGGGCGCCAGGTTGGCGGCGAAGTAGTCGGCGGCGAGGACAATGAGGGCGCCCACCAGGGCCGACGCCGGAAGGCTGGCTTTCCCGGTGGCGCGTCTGGCGATGGGGCCCGCCAGGAAGGCGACGAACGCGACCGGGCCGGCTGCCGCCGTCGCCACCGCTGCAAGGGCCACCGCGATGACCACCAGGGCAAGCCGCGCGGCGTTGACCCGGATGCCCAGGCCTGCCGCGGTGTCGTCCCCGAGCTCGAGGATGCGCAGCGGGCCGGCGATCACCGCCACGGCGGGAACCAGCAGCAGGAGTGCCACGAACAGGACGCCGGCGCGGTCCCAGCTCGCCGAGTTCAGCGAGCCGTTCAGCCATACGAGAGCCTCCGCGGCGGTCCGGATATCCGCGCGGGTCATCAGGAAGCTGACCAGCGCATGCAGCGCCGCTGCGATCCCGACGCCGGCCAGCACCAGCCGGTTGCCCGCCGCGTTGCCACCGCTGCCGCCGCGCATGGCGCCGCCGCTGGAGATCGCGTAAATGAGCGCCGCCACGGCCAGGGCACCGCCGAGCGCTGCGCCGGAAACCACGGCCCCGGACGCCCCGAACACTACGATGGCCAGGACGGCGGCCGCACTGGCCCCGTAGCTGATTCCGATCACGTCCGGACTGGCCAGCGGGTTGCGCAGCATGGTCTGGAACAGGGCACCGGCCAGGCCGAAGGCAACGCCGATCATGGTGGCGATGACCGCGCGCGGCAGCTTGTTTTCCATCACGATGAAGCTGGCGCCGGGGGTCCTGGGGCCGCCGGTCAGGTGGTTGACGACGATGGTGAAGAAGTCCGGGATGGTCACCGTGTAGCTGCCCAGCAGCACGGACGCGGCGAACAGGACCACGACGCCGGCGGCCAGCAGCGCGGTCCTCCCGCCTCCGCGCCGTCCCCCGCGTTGCTCTATCACCTTTGGTGCTTTCGGGCCCGTTTTAGCAGCCGTATCTGACAGAGCAACGGCGGGGGGTGCAGTGGGTGCGGGGGTTGAGGGGCTCACAGTCCGGCTCCCTTCCCGCGGCGGACCAGCCACACGAAGACGGGCGCACCCACCAGGGCGGTCATGATGCCGGCGGGGACCTCGCCGGGGAGCAGAATCACGCGGCCGATGATGTCCGCAGCCAGCAGCAGCGCCGGCGCGGCCATCAGCGAGAACGGAAGGATCCAGCGGTAGTCCGGGCCGGTGAGGAACCGGACGGCATGCGGAATGACCAGGCCAACGAACCCGATCGGACCGGCCAGCGCAGTGGCGGAGCCGGCCAGCAGCACGATGCCCAGGGCAGTAACCGCCCGGGCCAGGCCGACGCGCTGGCCAAGGCCCCGGGCGATGTCGTCACCCAGGGCAAGGCTGTTCAGGATGCGGCCGGTCAGCAGCACGATCAGCGCGCCGACGGCAAGGAACGGCAGGCCGGGAAGGACCACAGACCAGTCGCGGCCGGCCACGCCGCCAACCTGCCAGAAGCGGAACCGGTCCAGGGTGTCCTGGCTGGACACCAGGATGACGTTCATCAGCGAGTACAGTCCCGCACTCAGCGCGGCACCGGCCAGCGCCAGCTTCACGGGGGTGGCGCCTTCCCTGCCCAGGGAGGCCACCAGGTAAACCACGACGGCGGCACTCGCCGCGCCCGCGAACGCGAACCAGATGTAGCCGGACAGTGAGCCGACGCCAAAGACGTAGATCCCGGTGACCACAGCCAGCGCGGCACCGGCGTTGACGCCCATGATGCCGGGGTCCGCCAGCGGGTTGCGGGCCACGCCCTGCATGGCAGCGCCCGCAAGTCCCAACGCACCGCCGGCCAGCAGGCCAAGGACGGTGCGGGGAATGCGGGCATGGACTACGGCATGGTCCCCGTTGTCCGGATCAAACTGGACCAGCGCCTGCCACACGGTGGCCAGGGACAGGTCCCGGGCGCCGATGGCCAGGGATGCCCCGGCCAGGAGCGCAAGTACGACGACGGCGGCCAGCAGCCAGGCGGCGCGGTTGCCCCGTGCGGGGGAGCCGGCGCCGTCGGGGCGTCGAGACGTGACGTCCCGCCGCTTTCCCGGCGCCAAAGCGCCGGGATCTCGCGCCTCGCTGCGCGCCGTCGTCGTACTTTGCGTCATGGAACTGTTACTTCACGGCATCCGCGGCGGTGGCCAGCTGCGGCAGGAACGTGTCCAGGGACCACGGCAGGCTCAGCGGGGAGGAGGCCGAGATGGACAGCGTGAGGGTGTTGTCCGAGTCGGCTACGAGGGCGCCGTCCTTGATGGCGGGGATCTGGCTGAGCAGCGGGTCGGCCTTGATGGCCTTGGCGGTGGAGGAGTCCGGAACCCAGGTCACGAAGACGTCGGATTCAAGTTCGTTGGCCTTTTCAGCGGACCAGGGAAGGAAGAATTCCTTGGAACCCTTGGACTTCTCTTCAACGACGGGGGCAAGCTTCATGCCGATTTCGCTAAGGAAGCGGGGGCGGTTGTCGTTGGCGGTGTAGACGTTGACGCCGTCGCCCTTGGCAGGCTCCAGGTTGCCGTAGATGAAGCTCTTGCCCTGGATCTGGGGGTACTCGGCGACCTTTTCCTTGATGGTGGCCTCGGTGTCGGAGATCAGCTTGGCGGCTTCTGCTTCCTTGCCCAGGGCTTTGCCAATGATGGAGGTGGAGTCCTGCCAGGAGGTGCCGTAGGCCAGCTCGGGGTGTGCCACCACCGGGGCGATCTCGCTGAGCTTCTTGTAGTCCTCTTCGGTCAGGCCGGAGTAGGCGGCCAGGATGACGTCCGGGTTGAGCTTGGCGACCTCGGTGAAGTTGATGCCGTCAGCCTCGGAGTACTGGGCCGGGGCCTTTTCGGTACCGAAGCCGGCGCCGAGCTTCTCGAGGGCTGCGTCCTTCCAGGGGGTGGAGCCCTTGTCGTTGCCGCCCCACTCGTTCTTGGGGACGCCTACCGGGACAACGCCCAGGGCGATGGCGACATCGTCATTAACCCAGGAAACGGTGGCAACGCGGGTGGGCTGCTTCTCAATGGTGGTCTCGCCGTAGACGTGCTCGATGGTCACGGGGAACTGCCCCTCGCTGCCGGTTTCGGCAGGAGCGGAGGACGCCGGGCCCGTGGAGCAGGCGGAGAGGGTGAGTGCCGCTGCGGCCAGGACGGCCGATGCCTTGCCGGCCGACTTGAGCAGCGTGCGGCGGGTGGCGCTGAGGCCGGGGAAGAGGGGGGAAGTCACGGAACTCCTTAGGTGAATGATGCGAACCTAAGTAAGGCTAGCCTAGCCTCTGCTCTATTACG
Organism: Pseudarthrobacter sp. NPDC092419; assembly: GCF_044755045.1. Lineage (NCBI taxonomy): Bacteria > Bacillati > Actinomycetota > Actinomycetes > Micrococcales > Micrococcaceae > Pseudarthrobacter > Pseudarthrobacter sp. NPDC092419. The sequence continues at coordinate 208,805 of NZ_JBIVQF010000006.1, read as the reverse complement.
CAACGTTAGCGTAACTTAATACCCGATGTGACGAAGCCCACCCCCGACGCTCTCTCAGTTAACGCTGAAAAATCCCGAACCCTCTCTCACCAGGTGAGAGAGGGTTCGGGGAAAAGCGACATCAAGTGAGAGAGCGTCCGGGGTCAGCGGAGCACGATGTCCACCGGGTTCGCCTCGGACCGCCACGCCCCCTCGTCGCCCGGGCGGGGACGGATGACCGGGGCCGTGAGCACGCCGGAGCGGTTGGTGCGCTTGTCCCGCAGGATTTCGGTGACAGAGCCCAGGTGCCGGGACAGGTCGATGACGTTCTCCGGAGCGGCCAGCAACAGCTGGAACCCGAACTCGTGCAGCGCCTTGATGCCGGCGCCAGCGAACTCTTCCGAGGCCAGCACGAACGCCTCGTCCATCATCACCGTGCCGTACGTGGTGAAGCCCTGCTCGGCAATGCCCAGCTGGTAGCTGAGCGCCGCGGCCATGATGAACGCGGTGAACCGCTGCCGTTCGCCGCCGGACATGGAGCCAGTGTCCGCGTGCATGAACACGTCGGTCTTGCCGCCCACCGCGCGGTGTTCCTTGCACTGGATGAACAGGTGTCCGCGCACGTCCAGCACCTCGGCCCGCCACCTGCGGTCCTCCGGCGCCTGCGAACCCAGCCGTTTGACCAGGGTTTCCAAGGACTTGTAGCGGGCGGTGAGCTCGGCGTCGTCGTCGCGGTCGGGGGCGGCCGCGTCAGTCTTTGGAGCGCGGGCGTGCCGGGCCTTCAGCGCGTTCTGGATGGCGTCCTTGAACTGCTTGGCCGTGGCCGGCAGCGTCTGCTTGATGTCCAGTTCCAGGTAGCTGCCCTCGTGGAAGTTCACCTCGGACAGGATTCCGTTCAGGGGAAGGATGCGGCTGGTGATGGAGCGGCGTTCCTCGTCCAGCAGGTGCAGGAGCGTACTGAAGGATTCGTGCGTGCGCTGGTTGAAGAACTGCCGGAACTCGGCTTCCTGCGCGGGCAGGCCGTCGTTGACGATCGCGTGGTACCGGGCCTCGAACTCCCCCGCGGCGCCGATGGTGGTGCCATGGTCCGCGGAAATCGCGCTCCCCCAGTCCCGGACGAACGCTTCGAAAATGCGCGTCAGCCGCTCGGCGGTGGCCTGCCCGCGCGACTCCGCCGCATGCAGTTCACCGAGGAGTACGGTCCGCACGCGGTTGGCCAGGTTGTCCAGTTCGTGCATCTCCGCCACGTCGCCGAAGTCCGCAAAGTAAGGTTCCAGCGCGGCAACGGCAGCGTCCGACGGCGGTGCATCAGCCAGGCGGCCACGCGCGGCTTCCAGCAGCGCATCAGCGGTGGTGAGCTCCCGGTCCAGGGCCTTGTATTCGCTCTGCAGGACGGCCGCGGCCTCGGTGCTGGCCTGGTGTTTCTGCCGCACTTCTTCGATGGCGGCGCGCAGGGGTTCAAGGTCTGCCTGCGCCGCCAGGGCATCCTTCAGCCGCTGCTCTATCCGCACCAGTTCCTTGGCCGCCACGACGGCCGAGACCTGGTCCCAGGTCCGTTCGTCCTCGGCGATCCGCCGCAGGGCCTCGAGCTGCCGGCTCATGCCCTGGTGCGAGTCCTCGCGACTCTGCGCCAGTTCGGCAGCCTTGGCCACTTCCTGCCGGAGGTCCTCCACCTGACCGGCCACCAGCTCCAGCTTGGCGGCGTTGTCGAAGCCCAGCACGTAGTCCTGCCGGCTGGTGAAGCGGTCGTCCTTTTCCACCGTATGGCGGTTCCGCTTGACCACGCCGCCAAGGCTGAGGCCCTTGTCCAGGCGCGCCAGCTCGTCCGGATCCTCCACGCACGGATACGCGAAGTCCAGGGCGACCCGCTCGCGGACCCAGGTACCGGCTTCAGCAGCCGAACCGGTGGCGAGGATGTCCAGCTTGGTGAGCAGGTCGCCGTCGAGCGCTTCCTCCACGGCGAGCGCACCGCCGGTGAGGGGCTTGGAGATGTCCACCGCCCGCAGCGCGCCGCGGATGTTGTGGCCGTTCAGGTACCGCGTGACGGCGGCGAAGTACTCGCCGGGGACCAGCAGGGTGGTGGCCAGGCTGCGGAGGGCGCGCTCGGCGGCGGGGCGCCACTGTTCCTCCCCCTCGGCAAGGTCCATCAGTTCGCCGGCGAAGGGCATCCGGTCCTCCGGTACGCCCGTGGCGGCGGCGATCGCGGCACGGTTTTCAATGCTCGACGGCGGCAGCAGGGATTTGCGCGTCTTCAGCGAGACGAGTTCCTGCTCAGCCGCGGCAAGTTCGCGCTTGCGGGTTGCGTGCGCGTCGAAGGCCTCGAAACGGAGCTCCTGAAGGGCGTGCGAATCGTCCTTGAGTTCGGCGGACCGCGCGGCGGCCTGTTCGTGGGCCTGGTCCCAGCCTTCCGCTGTCCATTCCAGCTGCAGGCCGGCGTCGGCGAGCGCCTGCTGCGCGGATTCCTCCACCTGTTGGCGGAGCCGGAGGCCCACCCGGGCATTCTCGAGGGCCTGGTCGATCGCGGAAATGGCGTTGCCGCCCTGGTTGTTGTAGTCCGCTTCGAGCTGGCGCAGCTCCTTAGCCAACCCGTCCCGGACGGCTCGCTCGGCGCCGAGTGCCTTGGCTTTGGCCTGTGCCAGCTCCTTGAAGCGGGCCAGTGTCTTCTGGTGCACGGACACCGCAAGCTGCTGCCGGTACGACTCGAACGCTTCGCCGGTGAGGTCGCGGAGCCGGTTGGCGTCCAGCAGGGCCTGCGCGTATTCGCGGTTCAGACCGGGAACCGGGGCCAGCTGGTCGCGCTGCTGCCGGACATCCTCCAGCCGCTGCCGGATGGACATAAGGTTGCTGAACTCCTCCACCACGTCATCGGCGGCGGCGAGGGTGGCGGGCGCGTCCAGAACCTGGTCGCGGAAGAAGGTGTTAACGCTGCCGCCCAGGCCCTTGCCCGCCTGGATGACGCGCAGCAGCGGCAGCGCCTGGTCCGAGTTGATGCCCAGCAGCCGGCGGAAGCGTTCCGCGAAAGCCTTGTGCACGTCAAACACCTGGGCGTTCGGGAACACCGCCTCCAGGGCAGCCCTGGTAAACCGCTTGTCCGCAATCCCCTCCAGCGCTTCGAGGTCCAGCGGCGCGTTGTCGATGAGGTAGAACCGGCCCACGCTGGATTCGGTGCCGTTCTTGGGCAGGTCGAACAGCGCAGACACCGTCACCCGGGTGCCGGCGGCGTTGTCGAACGTGAGGGCGACGGCGGACCAGGTGGCCCCGGGGCGCTGGAAGGCACTCGCCGAGCCTTCTCCCACTGCCTTGTCGCCCACCTTCCCGCGCATATACGTGAAGGTGGTCCTCTTGTCCTCCACAGCCCCGCCGGCGCGCTGGGCAGCAGCTTCGTTGGACCGGGGACGGGCGTCAAAGACCCGCAGCATCGCATCAAAGAGCGTCGACTTGCCCACCCCGGAGTTGCCGGTCAGCAATGTGCCGTTCCGGTCCACGTGCATGGTGTGGGCACCGTGGAACGTGCCCCAGTTGACCACCTGCACCAGCGCCAGGCGCATCTGGCCCGGGTTGATGGCCTCGCCCAGCGGCAGCATGTTCGCGATCGTCACTTCGTGGCCTCCGCTTCGTCGTCTTCACCCTGGCCGTCGAGATCAATAAGGGGCTCTGTTCCTGTGAGGTCTGTTGTGGCGGCAACGAGGGCTTCGATCTGTGCCGGGATGTCGCCGATGTTCTCGAACGGGAGGGCCAGGGGCAGGGCGTTGGAGATGGTGTAGACGTCTTCGAGCCCGGTGGGGAGGAGGAGCTGGCGGGCCAGCAGCTTGCTGATGGCGCGGGTGACCACGTCCGAATCGCGCAAGGCGTCCTGCTGGCCGGCGGGCTGGTAGTGCGCCACGAGATCGGTGATTTCCTCGCGGGTCACGGTGGGGTCCGTCTGCGCGGTGACGTGGCGGTCCAGGAGCAGGCGCAGTCGGAGCAGGACGATGGTCTCCACCCGGCTCAGGGCACGCTGCTGGCGCAGGATGCTGGAGCGGGCGCTCGCGCCGATCGCGTCCGGGTCCACCGGCCGCAGCACGGCAATTTTCCGCTCATGGTCCAGCTGGAGGGCAAGGAACAGCTCGGACAGGCGGCTGCGGAGGATCACCTGGTTGTCCAGGAGCACGGTCCACAGCTTCTCGTCCCGGCCGCCGTCGATGTAAGGGCCCTTGAGGAGCCTGACCAGCGCCTGCCGCACCTTCATGGGGAGCACCCCGGTGTCGCCCGGGAACAGCGCGGCGCCGTCAACGAAGGTGTCCCGCGGCGCAGGTGCGGCGTGCCGCTCCAAGGGCGCCGCCGTCGTAATTTCTTCAGTCATCAGAATCCTTTGCGAGCGTGACCACCGGAAGGTAGGCCCTGCGGGTGGTGCCGTCAATCTGTTCAAAGTCCACGCCATCCCAGGCATCCCGGCTGAAGTCCGCCCCGGCGTGCAGGGCGTGCGAGAGGAGGCCGCGGATGGTGTTGATGTGCTGCTCCTCCGGCGGTAGCTGGGCCCAGGCCTCCACGAGCGTGCCGGCTCCCGCCATGGCCGCTCGGATCACCTCCGGCTTGGCCTTGGCGGTCCTCGGCGAGCGCACCCGGTCCGAATCGCTGAAGGCAATCGGATCAGCAAGCCTGGGCGGGGCGGCGAACTCGTCCGGGTCGAAGAGCTTGACCATGGAGAGGGACTCGAACGCTGCGTTGTAGAGGACCGGGCCGGCCACCAAGGCAGGCCGCTCGCGCTCGTAGGGAAGGGATCGAATGACCTGCTCGGCCTCGCGCAGGACCTGGCGGAGACGGACGGACTGGCGGAAATCGTCGCTCTGGACGTAGGTGTTCAGACTTTCGCTGAGCTTGCCGTAGATGCGCTGGATCTGGCTGTGCTGCTGCCGGAGTTCCGCCACCAGGTTCTTGAGGGTCTCGCGGTCCTCCGCTGAAAGGTCGTCCGCGAACTGCCGGCCCAGGACCTCGCTGATCGCAGACCGGAAGCGAAGCTGCTGCTGCGGATCCTCAAGGAAGGCCGCGAAGGACCGGAAGGTCCTGCCCTCCGGGCTTTGCCGCAGCCGCTTGTCCGCCTCCAGCACCTGCGCCATCGTGGCACCCTTGGTGAGCGATTCCTCGATGATCTGGTTGCGCAGCCCGCCCACCAGCTCCTCGATCCGGTCACGCATCTTCTTGTAGTCCGCCGGAAGACTCGCGGCCAGGTCCAGGATGTTCCCGGCGGCTTCCACGGCTTCATCATCATCGAGCAGGCCGTCAAATTCGCCGCTGCTGATGTCCTGGATCAGCTGCTGCCGCTCCTCGATCTCCTCTTCCAGCGATTCGAGGCGGGCGCTTTGATCCGGGTTGGTTTCGTTGGCCAGCTTCTCCACGTCCCCCAGCAGGGTGCCCAGGCGGGAACCGTTGAGGGTGGACCGGTCGCTGGATAGGCTGTCCAGGAAAGCGAGCACGCGGGCGGCGGGCTCGGTAACCTCGTAGACGATCTGGCCGGACTGATTGCGGCGGGTGAGGAACTGCCGGCGCGTCCATTCGTCGCCGAACGCCTTCCCGTTTGCCCCTCCGCCCACCGCGGGCTCCTGACGCCGGAGCTCCTCGAGGAAGGAGTCGACGTCGGCATGGAACTCCTCGAGCGGAAGCTGCGGCCGGGTGCGGGTAAAGGAGGCCTGCAGCACCGCGATGACCCACGGCGCTGAACGCGTCAGCGCCCACGCCGGCCCCTTCGTGAGGAGTTCGAGGTCCCTGAGCCTGGCGCTGATGGCGTCAGCGGATGACCTGGCGGAGCGGGGCACGCACTCTCCTCGGGCTGGTTGGGGGTTCGGTGGTCCGGCGGCGGCGGAAAACTGCCACCCTCAAGGTTAACGCAGTCCACCTAAAGCGGTGGGGGCCGCGACCCGGCCGTGACCTACCCGGGCGTAGAGTCTCGATCCCGTATCAACAGCCCCGCCGGGTCTTTTGGCTCTGGCTGGCGGCGCGGCCCGCACCTACGCTTCTGCTACTGATTCCGGCCAAAAAGCAGCCATCACACGTTTCGCAGCAGGGGGAATAATGCAGTTCGATCTCAGCGCACTGGAAACCGCGACCCTGGTGTTCATCGGGACCCTGGTCTTCGCAGCCGTCCTGGCCGTCTTCGTGCTCACCGCAGCGCTCGCGGCCATGCTGCTGTTGGGGCTGGGGAGGCTCGCCTGGGCGGTGGCCGCCGGCATGCTCCTGGCGGTGGTGCACGGGATCAACGCGGGCTGGGAGATCGTGGCGCGCGCCGCCGTCGGGTTTTCCTCCCGGACTACAGCCAGCGGTGCCCGCGAGCCGGTCCCGGCCCCTAGCACGGGTACCTACCCGCGGGTAATATAGAGAGACAGCTGAAGGGTTCTCCAACCCGGCGGATCCATGGCTACACCGGCCGGTCCGGCCAAGGAGATGACCCATGAGCTCCGCAACTGACACCCCAACCACTGATGCCCCGGACGCGGAGACCCCCGTCCCGGCCGGCAACCTCGGCGCCGGAGCCACCGCGGACGACGCCCGCGCCGTCGCCGAAGCCGCCCGCGAATCCACTTGGGAGCGGCCGAGCTTCGCCAAGGGCCTGTACCTGGGCAGCTTCGACCTGGGGCTGGTGCACCCGTGGCCCGCCGCGCGCTCCGAGGATGTGGAGCGCGGTGAAGCCTTCATGGCCCGGCTCACCGACTACGCGAAGACCCTGGACGGGAGCGTGATCGAGCGGGAAGCCAAAATCCCGAACAATTACATCCGCGGCCTGGCCGAGTTGGGTGTCTTTGGCATGAAGATCCCGCAGGACTACGGCGGGTTGGGCCTCTCCCTGGTGTACTACGGCCGGGCACTGGCACTGCTCGGGAGCGTGCACCCCAGCCTCGGCGCCCTGCTCTCGGCCCACCAGTCCATCGGCGTCCCGGAACCGGTCAAGGTTTTCGGCACCCCGGAGCAGAAGCGCGAGTACCTGCCGCGCTGCGCCGCCGGCGCCATCACCGCTTTCCTCCTGACAGAACCGGATGTGGGCAGTGACCCCGCCCGGATGGGCGCGACGGCAACGCCAACGGACGACGGCGGCGCCTACCTTTTGGACGGCGTGAAACTTTGGACCACCAACGGGGTGATTGCGGAACTCGTGGTGGTGATGGCGGTGGTCCCGGCATACACCGGCCCGGACGGAACCGTTCACAAGGGCGGGATCAGCGCCTTCGTGGTGGAGATGGATTCCCCAGGGATCACGGTGGAGAACCGGAACGCCTTCATGGGCCTGCGCGGCATCGAGAACGGCGTCACCCGGTTCCACCAGGTCCGGGTGCCCGCCGCCAACCGGCTGGGCCGCGAAGGGCAGGGCCTGAAGATCGCGCTGACCACCCTTAATACAGGGCGGCTTTCCATCCCTGCCCTGTGCGTGGCATCGGGGCGCTGGAGCCTGAAGATCGCCCGCGAATGGTCCAACGCCCGCACCCAGTGGGGCCGGCCCGTCGGTGAACATGAGTCCGTGGGCAAGAAGATCGCCTTCATCGCCGCCTCCGCGTTTGCCCTGGATGCCGTCTTTGAACTCTCCGCCGAACTCGCCGACGCCGGGCAGAAGGATGTCCGCATCGAGGCCGCCTTGGCCAAACTCTGGGCCACCGAAATCAGCTGCCGGATCGCTGACGAGCTGGTGCAGATCCGCGGCGGCCGCGGCTTCGAGACCGCCGAATCGCTCGCTGCACGCGGCGAGCGCGCGGTCCCGGCCGAGCAGCAGTTGCGGGACCTGCGGATTAACCGGATCTTCGAGGGCTCCTCGGAAATCATGCGCCTGCTAATTGCCCGGGAAGCCGTGGACGCGCACCTGGCAGCCGCGGGCAGCCTCGCCTCCATGGATGCGAGCCTGCAGGACAAGGCGCGTGCCGCCGTCGGAGCCTCCGGCTTCTACGCCAAGTGGCTGCCCAGGCTCGTGGCCGGCGCCGGCATGGACCCGCGCTCCTACAGCGAGTTCGGCCGGCTGGCCAAGCACCTGCGGTTCGTGGAGCGTTCGTCCCGGCGGCTGGCCCGGCAAACGTTCTACGCCATGGGCCGCTGGCAGGCAAAGCTCGAGCGGAAGCAGGCATTCCTGGGGCGCGTGGTGGACATCGGCGCCGAACTGTTCGCGATGACCGCCTGCTGCTCCCGGGCCGAGATGCTGATGCGCACATCACCGGAGAAGGGCGCCGGCGCCTACGAATTGGCGGAGGCGTACTGCGAACAGGCGCGCGTGCGGGTGGACGAATACTTCGACCAGCTATGGCGCAACACGGACGACGCCGACCGGCGCCTCACGCGCAAGGTCCTCGCCGGCGATTACACCTGGCTTGAGGCAGGGGTGCTGGACCAGTCCGAAGGGACCGGCCCATGGATCGCGGACGCCTCCCCCGGCGCCTCCACGCGGGAAAACCTGCACCGGAAGTACCGGTAAAACCGCTGGTCACCGCACAGTAAGCACGCTTGCTATCCTTTGGGTCGGGTGGTTGAGTTGAACCATGAGCAGCTCAACGGACCCAGAGAACCTGCCTTCCCGGCGCGCCCGCGAGTACGACAGCGCCCGCGAGGACGATACCCGGGCCTTTGACCGGCCCCGGACGGACGACGACGCCACCCGCGCCTACCCCGAAGCGGCCGGAACCCCGGCTACCTCCGGGGCCTCCGCCACGCGGGACTATGTCCCGACGGCACCGGTCACCGACCCCGGCCTCGCGGACCGCGAAACGGCTTTCATCCGCGAGAAGGAGCAGTTTGGCGGCATCAAGGCCGGATCTGCCTTCTTCGGCTGGCTGACCGCGACGGGCATGGCCGTCCTGTTGACCGCGCTGGTCGCGGCCGCCGGGACCGCCGTGGGCCTGGCGAACAACGCCGACGTCGGAGACGCCGTCAGCGAGGTGGCCAACAACGGCACCATCGGACTGGTGGGCATCATCATCCTGCTGGTGATCCTCCTGGTGTCCTACTACTGCGGAGGTTACGTGGCAGGCCGGATGGCCCGCTTCAACGGCGCCAAACAGGGCCTGATGGTCTGGATCTGGGCACTCATCGCCGCGATCGTCATGGCGGTCCTCGGCCTGGTGGCCGGCCAGCGCTTCAACGTGCTGGCAAGCCTGAACAGCTTCCCCCGGATTCCCATCAACGAGGGCGAACTGACCACCACCAGCATCATCGCGGCCGTCGTCGTCGCCGCAGTGGCACTGCTGGGTGCCGTGCTGGGAGGACTGGCCGGCATGCGCTACCACCGGAACGTGGACCGCGCCGGGTTCACGCCGGAGAGCGACTACCGGGACGAGTAGCCTGCCGCAGGCCCTTGAGGACGCCGCAGGAGTCAGTCGAGAAACGTTCCGTCCACGTAGTACCAGCGGCCGCCCTCGCGGACAAACCTGCTGGCCTCATGGAGGACACCGCGTTCCGGGCCGTGCCGGTAGTAGGCCTTGAACTCCACCGTGCCCTCGATATCCAGCGGCCCGCCCCGGCTGGTGGACACGATATCAAGGCGCCGCCACTCCATCTCCGGGTCCAGCTCCAGCTCCGCCGGGGCCGTGTCCGGGTGGTGCGTCCGGCGCAGGTACCCGGCGTCAAGGAACGCGAACGCACTGTACCGGGAACGCATCAGCTGCTCCGCAGTGGCGGCCTCGGAGCAGCCCGAGTGGAACCGCCCGCAGCACTCCCCGTACTGCTCGCCGGACAGGCAGGGGCAGTGGGCGGCATCCCGATTTCCGTTCATAAGCCCGATGCTGTCATATCCGGTAACAGCTTTGAAACAACCCGGCCCGGCCGTCCTTCACACCGGCAATCGACTCCAAAAATCCGTATGGTGGAGAAAGAGCTGATGCCCTGGACGAGCGGGCGCCGGCGCGGGCCTCGCTGCCGGCAGAGAGGAGAGATGACGTGGAAAATGCGGACCCCCTCATCCTCAACCTGACCTTTTTGGGCACCGTTGGCATCGCCGTCGTGATGTTCCTGGTGCTCTTCCTTTTGGGCGTCGTTACCCTGGTGCTGGCCGGTGTGGGCCGTCTTGCCGCCCTGGTGCTGATGACCCTCCTGGGCTACCGACCCAACCGCGAATCCATTCCCCTGGTGCGGCTCACGGGAGCCGGGGCCGCCACTGCCGGGGACCTGGATGAAGTTTCAACGTCCGACGACGGTGCTGCCGCCCCCCGGGCGCGGCGGAACTGGCGTTCCGCACTCAGCCCGCAACGGCTGGATCCGCGACGGTTGAAGCCGGCGCGCGTGAAGGCGGCGCTGCGCTCCGCCGTCGTACACCACCCCGCTGTGGCAGCCGGGCACCGTGAGCCGCCGGCCCTGGCCAGCGACTGGGCTGCTGCCGTTGCAGAGGCTGATGCGCGCGCCATGGCCCGGGCACGCGCGGCCACCCCGGACATCAAGCTCACGGTCCGCGACCTGCCCGATCCCAAGGTGCCCGCGGCCAGCGTCGTGGAGGTGGCGCCGCTGGTGGAATCCGCGGTGGAGAGCAGCCGGCCCGCAGGCGAGGTGCCGCGGTCGTTCCGGAAGCCGCCCGCGCCCAGGCCGCTGGCGCCGCTGGACACCGGATCGCTGGTATCGCTCGCCGGACCCGACCTGCCGGAGGGTTCGCTACCGGGTCCGCGCTCCCGTCCGAAGGGCAAACAGCCCTTACCCTGAGCAACCAACTGGGTTAGCGTGAAACCCATGGAATTCAGGTATCTCGGAAACAGCGGTTTCAAAGTCTCGGAAATTACGTTCGGCAACTGGCTGACACACGGCTCGCAGGTGGAGAACGACGTCGCCACGCAGTGCGTCCGCGCCGCCCTCGACGCCGGCATCAGCACCTTCGACACCGCCGACGTCTACGCGAACACTGCCGCCGAAACGGTGCTGGGTGAGGCGCTGAAGGGCGAGCGCCGCGAGTCGCTGGAAATCTTCACCAAGGTGTACGGTCCCACCGGCCCCAAGGGCAAGAACGACCTGGGCCTGTCCCGGAAGCACATCATGGAGTCCATCAACGGGTCGCTGCGCCGGCTGCAGACGGACTACGTGGACCTGTACCAGGCACACCGCTACGACTTCGAAACGCCGCTGGAAGAGACCATGCAGGCCTTCGCGGACATCGTGCGGCAGGGCAAGGCGCTGTATATTGGCGTCTCCGAATGGACCGCCGAACAGCTGCGGGAGGGCCACGCTCTCTCCAAGGAGCTGGGCTTCCAGCTGATCTCCAACCAGCCGCAGTACTCCATGCTCTGGCGGGTCATCGAGGCAGAGGTGGTTCCGGCGTCGGAGGAACTGGGCGTCTCGCAGATCGTCTGGTCGCCGATGGCGCAGGGCGTCCTGAGCGGCAAGTACCTGCCCGGCCAGCCCGCTCCGGAAGGCAGCCGCGCCACGGACCAGAAGGGCGGGGCCAAGATGATCGAACGCTGGATGCGCGATGACGTCCTGGCCGGCGTGCAGGACTTGAAGCCGATCGCCGCCGAGGCCGGGTTGTCCATGCCGCAGCTGGCCGTCGCCTGGGTCCTGCAGAACCCGAACGTGGCCTCCGCGATCGTTGGCGCGTCCCGGCCGGAGCAGATCGCGGACAGTGTTGCTGCCGCCGGCGTGAAGCTGGAACCGCAGGTGCTGAAGCGGATCGACGACGCCATCGGCTCCCTGGCGGAGCGGGATCCGGCACAGACCAAGTCACCGGCCCAGCGGGAAGCCTAGGCTCCCGTCGGCCCCGCCGCCCACCCGCGGTTAACCGGGAGGGCGACGGGGCCGTTGACGGCTTCTACGCCCGGGCGTAAACCTGTGAGGAGGGGGAACCCGCCACACGGACACCAGGACGCAGTGCAATGAAGCAGTCACAGCGGAACCGCCACACAGCCCCTCCCTCTACCGGGCCGCTGACCCGGGAGGAACTCCAGCTCGCCGCGCGGAACCACTCCATGCCGCTCGAGGCGCTCCGCTACGAGGTCACCCCGCCCGGGCTGCACTACGTCCTGACACACTTCGACATTCCGGACATTGACGCCGAGCATTGGCACCTGCGCGTTCATGGCGCCGTGGAACGCTCCCTTGAGTTGTCGATGGCAGCGCTGCGCCGCGACCCGGCCATCACCGTGCCCGTTACCCTCGAGTGCGCCGGCAACGGCCGCTCCCTCCTGGAGCCGCGGCCGCTCAGCCAGCCGTGGGTGCTTGAGGGTGTCGGCACCGCGGAGTGGACCGGGGTGCCGCTGGCCTACCTGCTGGGCAAGGCCGGGGTGCTGCCGAACGCCGTCGAGGTGGTCTTCACCGGCGCAGATTCCGGTGTGCAGGGCGGCGTCCCCCAGCGATATGCGCGGAGCCTGCCGATCCGCGAGGCGCTGCGTCCCGACGTCGTGCTTGCCTACGCCATGAACGGCGGCGCCCTGCCGCCGCAGCACGGCTACCCACTGCGCCTGGTGGTGCCGGGCTGGTACGGGATGGCCAGCGTGAAATGGCTGGAGTCGATCGAGGTGGCCACCACCCGCTTCACCGGGTTCCAGCAGGACGTCGCCTACCGCTACCAGGATTCCGCGGACGACGGCGGCACTCCCGTTTCGCGGATCAGGGTGCGTTCGCTGATGGTTCCGCCGGGCGTCCCGGACTTCTTCACGCGTCACCGGTTCCTGCCGCACGGGCCTGTTCTGCTGCAGGGCCGTGCGTGGTCCGGGGAAGGCGCAGTCACCGCGGTGGAGGTGGGCATCGATGGCAAGTGGGTTTCCGCCCAGCTGGAGCCTCCGGTGGGCGGGTTCGCCTGGCGGAAGTGGACCCTCCCGTGGGTGGCCGATCCGGGTGAGCATGTCCTGAGCTGCCGCGCCTCTGATGTAACCGGAGCTGCCCAGCCCCTGGAGCAGAACTGGAACTACCAGGGGATGGGCAACAACGTGGTCCAGCGGGTGCGCGTGCGGGTTGAGTGAGGGCTCCGGATCCCGGGGCTATACTCGGTCCCAGCCATGACGAGCCTTCCTTCTTCCCCCGCCACCGTCCGCATTGATGCCTGGCTGTGGGCCATCCGCGCCTATAAGACCCGGTCAGCCGCCACGGCGTCCTGCCGCGCGGGCCACGTCCGCCTCAACGGCACCCCGGCCAAGGCGTCGGCCACGCTGGTCACCGGTGACACGGTCACGGTCCGCATGCCGGGATATGAACGCATTCTTGAAGTCCGCCGGCTCATCGCCAAACGCGTCGGCGCCGAGGCAGCCTCCCACTGCTTCACGGACCACACCCCGCCCCGCCCGCTGGCCCCGGCCCTTGGGATTCCGCAGCGGGACCGCGGGACCGGCCGACCCACCAAGAAAGACCGCCGCGAAATGGACCGCCTCCGGGGACCGGCGTGACCGGCCTGGTGCTGGAAGCAGTACGCCTTCCCGGCAGCGGTTCTGTCTACGACGTCCACATCGTTGACGGTGCCGTGGCCAGGGTGTTTCCACACGGTAACGCTCCCCGGATTGACTCTCTTTCCCTGGACTGCGGTGGCCGTTACGTGGCTCCGGGGCTGTGGGACGAACACGTCCACATGACCCAGTGGGCCATGCACTCGAACCGTTTGGACCTCTCAAGCGCGGCGTCGGCTCAGGAGGCGGCCGCCGCCGTCGGCCGTTCCCTTGCCGAAGAAGCCCCGGAAGAGACGACCTTTGTGGGCGTTGGCTTCCGGGACGCCCTGTGGAGGGACAGTCCCACGCGTGACCTGCTGGACGCCGCGGCCGGGGACCGCCCCGTTGCCCTGGTGAGCCACGACCTGCACTGCGTGTGGCTCAACAGCGCCGCCGGGCGCCGCTATGGCGTGGAGCTGGACGGGTCCGGTCTGCTGCGCGAGGAACCGGCGTTCGGCCTGACCAGGGAGCTCGGCCGGCTGCCTGACGCTGTGGTGGACAAGTGGGTGGACTCCGCGGCCCGGGCTGCTGCGGCGCGGGGCGTGGTGGGCGTGGTCGACCTGGAGATGACGTGGAACCGGGACCCGTGGCTGCGGCGGATCGCCGGCGGATTCGACGCCCTGCGGGTGGAAGCCGGCGTCTATCCGGAGGACCTGGATCGCGCCGTTTCGGGGGGCATGCGGACGGGGCAGGAGGTGCCCGGCGGTAGCGGGCTCTTGCGCGTCGGGCCGCTCAAGGTGCTTATCGACGGCTCGCTCAACACGCGGACCGCCTACTGCGTGGACCCGTACCCGTTCGGCGGGCACGGGCTCCTGACAGTCAGCGCCGGGGAGCTCCTGGCGCTGCTGGGACGTGTCCGGGAGACCGGGTTCCTCCCGGCCGTCCATGCGATTGGCGACGCGGCGAACCAGGTGGCGCTGGATGCTTTCGAGCGGGCCGGGATTGGCGGGCGGATCGAGCACGCGCAGTTTGTGCGGCGGGAGGATTTCCCGCGGTTCGGCGCCCTGGGCGTGACGGCGAGCGTCCAGCCCCTGCACGCGCTGGACGACCGCGACGCCGCGGAATCCAATTGGCCGGAGGGTACGGATCGGGCGTTTCCGCTGCGGTCGCTGCTGGACGCCGGCGCCACACTCGCGCTCGGTTCCGACGCCCCGGTGGCGCGCCTCGATCCGTGGGCGGGAATGTCTGCTGCCACGACGCGGTCGGCTCTGGACGGACGGCCGCCATGGCAGCCGCAGGAGGCCATCACGCGGGAGCAGGCGCTGGATGCCTCGACGCGGGGACGGTTTGGGCTTGGAGTCCGGGCGGGTGACCCTGCTGACTTGGTGCTGCTGGACACCGACCCGCTGACTGCTCCGGACTCCCAGTTCGCCGCGATGCCCGTGGCGGCCACGCTGGTGGCAGGACGTTTTACGTACGACGGCGGCTGGGCGGGTTTGTAAGCCGGGTCATCTGGCGCGGGGGTTGGGTTTCTGAGCCAGGAACCTGTTCGGTTTTTGCACAGAGCGCGGGTTTTCCACATAGGCCAGATGCTTACGGGATGGTAGCCGGGCGGGCTGGAAGACTTGGCTCATGGCGATGCGCAGGGAACCAGCAGGGATGCAGGAGACGGAGAGCCACGGCCTCCCCGCGCTTCCCGACGTCCTGGAGCTGCTGGACCGCGTGCCAGTTGCCGCAGAGGGGCCCGGCATGATGGACCAACTGCGCCTTCTGGAAGATTTGAAATCCGCCGCCGCCGCACTCCAGGCCCGGATCGCCGTCACTTTCGATGCGGCTGAGCGGCGCGCCCAGACCGCTGCCGGCGTCCCCTCCGGGGAGTTGGGAAGAGGTGTTGCGGCGCAGATTGCCTTGGCCCGCCGGGAATCCCCGGCCCGGGGAGGAAGGCTGCTGGGCCTGGCCCGGGCCTTGGTCACCGAGATGCCCCACACGCTCGCTGCCCTGCAGGGCGGACAGCTCAACGAATGGCGAGCCACTCTCCTGGTGCGGGAAACCGCTTGCCTGTCCGCTGCAGACAGGTGTGCTGTGGACGGGGAACTGGGGGCGGACAGCGGCGGGCTCGCCGGAGCCGGTGACCGGGCTATCCTTGCCGCCGTCCGCACGGCCGCTTACCGGCGGGACCCGCGGTCGGTCGCGCAGCGGGCCAGCCACGCCGCTTCGGAACGGACCGTGAGCCTCCGGCCGGCACCGGACACCATGACCTACTTGACTGCCCTGCTTCCGGTCGCCCAGGGCGTGGCCATGTATGCGGCGCTCACCCGGGAGGCTGATTCGCTGCGCTCGGCCGGCGACGGTCGTTCCAGGGGCCAGATCATGGCTGATTCCCTGGTCGAGCGCGTTACCGGCACTCCCGGAGGCGTGACGAGTATCGAGGTCCAGCTGGTGATGACCGACCGCACCCTCTTCCAGGGCGATTCCGAACCTGCCCGGCTGGCCGGTTACGGCATCATCCCGGCGGAAAGCGCACGTGCAGCAGTCGTCGCCGGCGCGATTCCCGGCACCCCACCCATCTCCGCCCCGGCAGTCTTCCTCAGGCGGCTCTACACAGCACCGGGCAGCGGGGAACTGGTGGCGCTGGATTCCCGTGCCCGGCTCTTTCCGCCGGGTCTCCGGCGCATGCTCCAGGTGCGCGATGACGTCTGCCGCACGCCGTACTGCGACGCGCCCATTCGCCACCACGACCATGTCGTCGCGTGGCATCGAGGTGGAGCCACTACTGCCAGGAACGGCCAGGGGCTGTGTGAAGCCTGCAATCACGCCAAAGAGTCCCCCGGCTGGTCGGCCACGCCTGTGCCCGGGTCCCGGCACACGGTGGAGCTCCGCGCCCCCTCCGGCCACGGTTACCAGTCCACAGCGCCACCGCTGCCGGGAACAGCGCCGCCGACGGATCACCAACTGCCGGTTCCCGCCTGACTTTGCCGGCAGGCGTCGGTTGAGAGGTGGTGCTTCCGGTCTCCCCTGCCCACCTCCAGCGGTGAAAGCGTAGAGTGGCATAAGACGCCTGATTCTGGACGCCTTGCTGCCGAGGGAGACATCGTGACGATTGACTGGGACGAAAAGAAGGCCCTGCTACAGGAACCGAACATCGCGAAGGTAACCCAGCTTTGCGACGAGTTGATGGAAAAAAAGCCGGGCTCCACCGTCCCGTACATCGACCCTGTCCACGACGAAGACGAGTGCCGGATCGTCAGCCTCCATATCAGTCCGGGGAAGGGCACCGAATCAGGTTTTGTCTCCCATAACAACGACGACGAGGCCGCCCGCCGCGCCACCCAGATCTACGAATTGGCTGAACTGGACCCGCGGTACGTTATGCCGTGGAACGCCTACCCCTGGGTTCGGGACCCGGGCATGCCGTCGGCCCTGAGCGTGCAGGAAAAGACGGACGGCCTGCGCCCATTCCGGCAGTTCCTCAAGATCAACTCCCGCGTCTCGGCCATCATTGCGCATGGCACGGACGCTTCCGCTTTCCTCACCCTCTTCGAGAAGACCTATCACTCGTCCCTGAGGAACAGCGGTATCAAGATCTACAAGGCCAGTGCCCTGGGCGGCCGGGCCTTTGCCGTCTCGGAAGCCAAGCAGGAAGAGCTTCTGACCAAGAACGTGGACATCTACAAGGACGCCATGCAGCGGGCAGGCATCCAGCACCTGTAGCGGCATCCCTGGCCTTCCTAGCCCTCCATCAGTCTGCGTCGGTGCTTTAACTCCTTGACCCATGCCCTGGTGACGAGCGCGGGGAACGGCGAGCCGCCGGCGTCGGGCGTTCCTGCCCGGCCTCCGCCCGCCGTACCAATAGCAGCCCTGGACTCGAGGTCGCCGATGAGCGGTCCGGATGCTTTCAGGGCAATATCCGCCACTTGGGCGGCCGTGCGTGCGGTCAGGCCCAGCTCGGTGGCCCAGCCCAGGAAGTGCCGGCGCGAGATGCCGGTGCGCTTGCCGTTGAGGGTTAGGGCAAGTGTTTTGTCGCCGTAGACCACGGTGGAGGGAATGTCGTACACCGGCGCGATGGTCCACTCGCCGTGGGGCTGCTGGACCATGGAGACGTTCTTGGCATGCAGGTCCCCGTTGCCGGTGAGCCAGGCGAAAGCGGCCTGGATGGCAAGGTTTCGCAGGGCGGGAAGCGGCGCGGCGCAATGCTCGGCGAGCGCGTGGCAGACCTGACTGTACCCGGCGTTGTACTTGTCCGCCGGGTAAAGCTGCAGCACTTGCGCCCCGTCTTCGACGGCCAGCCTTTGCACCTTGCCCGCCGGTCCGCCTGGCGTGGGAACGCGGTCGAAGCGTTCCACCAGCAGTCCCGGCCGGCCGGCGACGTCCCGGATCAGCCGGACACGGCTCAGCGGGATCCTCAGCCGCGCCGCGTAGCGGAACATCAACAGCTCGTTCTCCACCACATGCGGGAACTCCGGGGCGTTCAGTTTCAGGATGAACTGGCGCCCGGTTGCGGACACCGGCACCGAGATCATGCCGGCAGACAGCTTGTCCTGTACGCCGGCCAGGGCAACAGGGTCGATCAGGTCCGGGTCTCCGAGCAGCCGGTCAAAGTCCACGGGTTCCCTCTGGTCCAGGGGGACCGCGTGGTCATCCGGGTCCAGCGGCTCGCCGTGCCCCACGATCTGCACGTCACCCACCGGATTGCCGCCGGCAGCGATGAGCAGGGAAAGGTCATCGTCCGCGCTGGTCTTGATCGAACGCCGCAGCGCATTGAGCCGGCGTCCCTCCGGCAGCAGGCCGGTGAAATAGGGCGGTGCAGCACCTGCCGCCGAGAACACAGGTTCACTGCTGAGCGGCAGGGACGTGGCGACGGCGGGTCCCCCGGTCTTGAGGTACGCGGGCAGGTAGCTGAAACGGGTTCCGCCGTCGTGCCGTTCGAGGCGTGCGGCAAGGACGCCCGCCTTGTAGATGTCCGCGACGCGGTGCCTCATCATTCAGCCCTGTCCTGCGGGGGCACCTCGGCTAACGTGCGGGCGGCCTTGCTGACCCGTGTGCCCACTGTCAATTCCAACCCCAGCGTGTCCAGCACCGCAAGCAGCGAATCCAGCTGGACGCTCGCCTTGCCCTGCTCCACGAAACGCACGAAACGTTCGGACACGCCTGCCATGTCGGCCAGATCGTGCTGCGTGAGGCGGAGGACAGCGCGGCGGCCGCGGACCTCGGCAGCGACTTTTTCTGCAAATGAGCCGGTCATGTTGAATTCCTTAGGCACGAACGTACCGATATTGGTCTGGCTCAACTCTAGGCCGGACCGTACTTCCCCGCAAAGGGCGGATGCGGTACGAACGTGCCGGAACGGGTCCATAGGGGTTCATGCGCACCCATATGGGGCACTAAACGCACTCGGGTGATCACAGGTAAAATCACGTTCCAGGTAGACAAATCGAGCGCGTTAGATGTGCCGGTAGCCGAGATACCGGGTGACCTCGAGTACCGAGCCGGGCGGGGGAGCCGCGTCAGGACGCCAGGTCTTGCTGGACCTACCTTCGGTGATGAAGGTGCCGAGACGGCTACCGTCCATGAGGAGCGTGCCGTCCGGTGCCACAACGCGCAGACCGGTGACATCCCCACCCCTGCTGCTGATGACGAACGCCCTGTCATAGGCCGCGATCTGCAGTTCGAGGCCGGCGAGTTCAGGGCTGCTGACCGGGCCGGGTTGGAACGGCACGCGTGTGGCGCGCACGATGTCCTCTGCGAGCACCCGGAAATCCACAAGGAGGGAGGTGAGACCTCCGTCGGCGGCCACACCCCAGTAGCAGGGGTAGGTCCCGTCCCCGTACCCGCTCGAGACCATGACCGCATCCATTGCCTCGCCGGCGAGGCCGAACATTGTCCCCGGCGCTCCCACGAGCAGTGCCGCATGCTCTTGAAGCAGCTCCTCTATGCGCTGGGCCTGGTATTGCACAAGCGACCCGGCATCCAGGAGCGCAACGCTTCCGACGTCGACCCCCACACTGCGCGTGCCGTCGGTGAACTCGGCCGGATGCCAGCTGACCGCTGGCGCCTCGGAGAGCCGCAGCCGCACGGCGACAGTCACTTCCGAAACCGTTGCAACTTCCACGGGGTACGTCCCCGGCACTATGCGCCGCGCCAACGGGACGAAGTGGGCGTCTCCAAAACCCAAGTCCAAGACTGCGAGCACGCCCGAGGCGCAGGTGAGATTACCCAGGTGGAGTACTTCGATCGGCGCCGGGTTTTCGAATGGTCCGGCCATACGGCCAGCTGTAAACAGCCCCGGCACGTCGAGCTCCAGATGGGCTGGCAGGTCGGGCAGGGCGGCTTCGGATGTTGCACCGAGCATGAGTGCCTTGGCCCGGGCCGGATCGACGAACGGGGCTCCGGGCGGGTTGAGGAAAGTCGAGAGCCGGGAGATCCGCCAGCCGTCATCGCCGCGCCGCAATTGGTACTTGTAGTAGTAGGGGTTGTTCCCTGCACTGTGAATAACTGAGCGCACCGTCGCGGTGTCCTCGTCCACCTCGACGTCGGTGATCTGCTCGGCGTCCGGGTGGTGCGCGGGACTGGAAGACAGTGCGCCTTCCCGGCCGGTGCGCATTCCCGGCGTGCAATGGGTGGCGAGCAGGCCAGACAGCTCGGCGGCCCAGGTTTCGAACACCCGGGGGTCGAATCCGGACGGGTCCGGCGACTTGCCCGACCGTTGCCACCTTGCATGGAAATCGGCCACGAATGCCTCGACCCTGGCGCGGGCCTCATTGCGGGTGACGCTTGACAGTTCCTCCATGGCAGGAGGCTACCGGGCGGGACCTTGAGACGGCACGGTTTTCCGGGATGAATACTCAAAGTTCACCCAGGACCTTGGGCCCCGGGGAATTGACACCTCCTGTGACCCCTGCCATATTTAAAACCATGAACCTGTCAGACAGCCGGACAGCAGGACAGCCTGTGGCCTCTCCGCTCGCCCGCCTCAGCGCTGCCGAGGCGGTGTTCAACGCGATTCGCAAAGACATCGAAGCGGGTATCGTCCCCGTCGGCGGCAAGCTCGGCGCCGAGGCAACGCTGGCCCAGCAGTACGGGGTCAGCCGTTCGGTGATCCGGGAAGCGCTGCGGTCCTGCACTGCGCTCGGCCTGACGGTCACCAAGACGGGCAAGGGCACTTTCGTCGTGGCCAACACGGTGGCCAATGACCTCACATTGGGCCAATACTCCGCCCGCGACCTCACCGAAGCCCGTCCCCACATCGAAGTCCCCGCCGCCGGGCTCGCCGCCGAGCGCCGGTCCGACGAGGAACTGGACACCCTCCGCAGCATCGTCACTGCCATGGCCGGTGAATCCGATCCCGAAGCATGGGTCGCGCTCGACTCCAGCTTCCACGAGGCCATCGCCACCGCCAGCGGAAACAAGGTCTTCGCCAGCGTTGTCGCAGACATCCGTGGAGCCCTGACCCACCAGTCCGAGACCCTGAACATCGTGGCAGACCGGCAACACGACTCGGACGTTGAGCACCAGGAAATCCTCGCCGCCATCGAGGCCGGGTCCGCCGACGTAGCACGGGCCGCCATGGCGCGGCACCTCGACGCAGTGGACCGCACCCTCGGAACCATCCTCAACAAGTAGAACCACCCAAGGAACCCATGCTCTCCCCTGCGCCTTCCCCTGCCCTCACTGCTGCCGCGCTTCCACAGCACGCTCCCCTCGTCACCGCCACCCGGGACGGCGTCGTGGAAAGCGTCCACTACGGATCGGCCGTCGCCACCGCACCGGACGGCACCACCCTGCTCTCCGCGGGTGACCCTCTCGCCCCGTTCTACCCGCGCTCGTCGCTCAAGCCGCTCCAGGCCGTGGCCATGGTCCGCGCCGGCCTCCAGCTTCCGGCGGACCTGCTGGCCCTCGCCTCGGCGAGCCACTCCGGCGGCGCCCGGCACCGCAGCGGCACCCAGCGGATCCTCTCCATGCACGGGTTAACCATCCACGACCTCGAAAACAGCACCGACCTGCCCTACGGGACCATCGAGCGCGAGTCATGGATACAGGCGGGCCTCCACGCCACGCAGCTGACCCAGAACTGCTCCGGCAAGCACGCCGCCATGGCCGCCACCTGCATCATCAACGGCTGGCCCGTCGGCGGCTACCTGGACCCGTCGCATCCCTTGCAGCAGCTCATCGCCGGCACCGTCACGGAACTGACCGGCGAGGAACCGCTCACCCGGAGCACCGACGGCTGCGGCACCCCGCTGTTTGCCCTGACCCTGCGCGGAATGGCCCGCGCCTTCGGGCGGATCGCCAACGCCGCCGCGGCCGACGACGGCGGGCCGGGCTCCCGGGGTGCGGAGGCCGCCGTCGGACTCGCCATGCAGCACCACCCCGTGATGGTGGCCGGCGAGCGCCGGGATGTCACCGAGCTGATGCGCGCGCTTCCGGGTGCGGTGGCGAAGGACGGTTTCGAGGGCGTGCAGCTGGTGGGGCTCCCGGACGGCCGGGCCACCGCCGTCAAGATTTCCGACGGCGGCGACCGGGCCCGGATGCCCGCCACCGCCGCCCTGCTCGGTGCCCTGGGCGTTGATACCGCCGCGCTCGAGCCCATCGCCACGGCCCCCGTGCTGGGCGGCGACCGCAGTGTGGGCCTGCTCCAGGCCGCAGACTTCCTGTCCTGACCCGCGAAACTCCACCCTGAGGACCCCCCATGACCATCACAGAAACCGCCGCGGACACCCGGTCCGAGCACGACCTGCTCGGCGACCGCGATGTCCCCGCCACCGCCTACTGGGGCGTCCACACGCTCCGCGCCGTCGAGAACTTCCCCATCACAGGCCAGCCCTTGGCCTCCAACCTTCACCTGGTCCGCGGACTCGCCGCAGTAAAGCTCGCGGCAGCCCGCGCCAACCGGGACCTGGGCCTGCTGGACGCCGAACGCGCAGCGGCCATCGAGCAGGCCTGCCAGGACATCCTGGCCGGACGCCTGGCCGACCAGTTCGTGGTGGACGTCATTCAGGGAGGTGCGGGGACGTCGTCGAACATGAACGCCAACGAAGTCATCGCCAACCGGGCCCTGGAAATCCTGGGGCGGTCCAAGGGCGACTACGCCCGGCTGCACCCCAACGACCACGTTAACCTCAGCCAGTCCACCAATGACGTCTACCCCACCGCGGTGAAGCTTGGCACCATCTTCGCCGCGCGTGAGCTGCTGGCCGCCCTCGAGGAACTCGAAGAGGCCTGCGCCGCCAAGGCCGTCGAGTTCCGCACGGTGGTGAAGATGGGCCGCACCCAGCTGCAGGACGCCGTTCCCATGACCCTGGGCCAGGAGTTCGGCTCCTACGCCGTCACCATCGGTGAGGACCGGCTCCGCCTGGCCGAGGCGGAACTGCTCATCCATGAAATCAACCTGGGTGCCACGGCCATCGGAACAGGCCTGAACGCCCACGCCGGGTACGCCGAGGCTGCCTGCCGTCACCTCGCCGAGGTCACCGGCCTGCCGCTGGTCACGGCGCCCGATCTGATCGAAGCCACCCAGGACGTCGGTGCGTTCGTGCACCTGTCCGGCGTCCTGAAGCGCGTGGCGGTCAAGCTGTCCAAGATCTGCAACGACCTCCGCCTCCTCTCCTCCGGCCCGCGGGCCGGGTTCGGCGAGATCAACCTGCCGGCTGTCCAGTCCGGCTCCTCAATCATGCCCGGCAAGATCAACCCGGTGATCCCGGAAGTGGTCAGCCAGGTGGCTTACGAAGTCATCGGCAACGACGTCACCATCACCATGGCGGCCGAGGCCGGGCAGCTCCAGCTCAATGCCTTCGAACCGGTCATTGTCCACAGCCTCCACAAGAGCATTTCGCACCTGGAGGCAGCGTGCCGCACCCTTACGGCACGCTGCATCCGGGGCATCACCGCCAACGCCGCACATCTTCGGCTCACCGTCGAGCAGTCCATCGGCCTGGTGACGGCGCTCAACCCCCACCTTGGCTACGCCACGGCCACTGCCATTGCCCAGGAAGCACTCGCCACGGGCAAGGGCGTCGCTGAGCTCGTCCTTGAACGCGGGCTCCTCACGGATGCCCGGCTCCAGGAACTCCTCAGCCCCGAACGCCTGGCCAATTTGAGCAAGTAGCGCCTGCCACAATGCCCATCCGCGGCACCAGTGACCTGCCCTCATCGGTAGCATGAAAGCCAACGCGGAGGGAAGAAGGGGGAACTCATGTCAGGATCCAAGCTCGCGGTCGTCGGCGCCGGAAGCGTCGGCACCTCACTTGCTTATGCGGCCCTGATCCGAGGATCAGCGGGCAACGTCGCCCTGTTCGACGTCAACGCTGCCAAAGCCGAAGCCGAGGTCCTGGATCTGGCGCACGGCACCCAGTTCGCTGCGAAGGCCGCATCCGTCACCGGCGGCGGGGATATCGCAGTAACTGAGGGTGCCGACGTCGTGGTCATTACGGCCGGAGCGAAGCAGGCTCCTGGCCAGACGCGCCTGGACCTGGCCGGCACCAACGTCCGCATTCTCGAGCAGCTGATGCCGCAACTGCTGGAACGGGCACCGAACGCCGTATACGTGCTGGTCACCAACCCGTGCGACGTCCTGACCGTTGCTGCCCAGCGGATCTCCGGACTCCCTACAGGGAGGATCTTCTCCTCAGGGACTGTGCTGGACACGTCCCGGCTCCGCTGGCTCCTCGCGCGGCGCGCAGGCGTTGCGGTAGCCAGCGTGCACGCCAGCATGGTGGGCGAGCACGGCGACAGCGAGTTCCCGGTCTGGTCCGGCGCAACGATCGGCCCCGTACCCATCCGCGACTGGACAACAAACGGCGAACGCGTATTTACATCCGGATATCTGGAAGAAGCCGCCCGCGAAGTCACGCAGGCGGCATACAAGGTGATCGCGGGCAAGGGGGCAACGAACTACGCGATCGGCCTCTCGGGCGCACGGATCGTGGAGGCCCTGCTCCGCGATGAGAACGCCGTACTGCCCGTCTCAACGGTGCTGGACGGCAACTACGGCATATCTGGCGTCGCTCTCTCCCTGCCGAGCATCGTGAACCGTGGTGGGGTGGAACGGGTGCTGGACATGCCCATGGATGACTGGGAACGCGCAGCCCTTGAGCATTCGGCAAACACCCTGCAAGCATCTCTCAAATCCCTGGGACTCTAGGCTTTCCCGCGTCTTCCATGCAACGCGGGGTCACATCCGGCCAAATAACGGGCGTTCACGGGGCCTGAAGTGACCCCGCACTGGGTGCTCGCCTATGCTCGGCAGTGTTGGCGCGCGCTGGCTCAAGGACGAACCACAGGAGAGACGCATATGACCACCTGGCGGATCAGGGACTTCCATTCGGCGGATCTGGACGGGATCCTGCACCTTTGGGAAACCCTCAAGGAAAACAACGTCGAGCCCGTGTACGCGCTGTCCGAGGTGCTGGCTTCCTGCGAAAAGGATCACGCCGTGGTGGCCGTGCTCGGCGAGCAGGTGGTGGGTGCCGCCGTCGGGCGCGCCGCGCATGACCAGGGCTGGATCGTCTTCCTGGCCACTTTGCCCGAGTACCGCGGCCGCGGGATTGGCACCTCCCTGCTGGCCGCCGTCGAGAACCGCATGGCGCCGCACGGGCTGAACAAGCTGTCCGCGCTGATGCCGGAATCCGAAACCCGCGTGGAGGCGTTCCTGGGCCGCGGTTTCGCGTTGAAGAAGAACCTGCGGTACTTCGAGCGGACCATCCCCGTCCAGCGGCAGGAACTCGGCGCGCTGGGCCAGCTGGGTGGCCGCATCCTGGCGCGCGATCTGTGGGAAAACGTGGCCGGCATGCGCCGGGAGAAGGAACTGCTGGAGCGGCGCCTGGTGCTGCCGCTCGCCGAGGCCGATCTTGCCGACGAGTTCGGGGTGGTCCCCCCGCGCGCGGTGGTGCTCTTCGGCCCGCCCGGCACCGGCAAGACCACCTTCGCCAAGGCCATCGCGTCCCGCCTCGAGTGGCCGTTCGTGGAAGTATTCCCCTCCAGGCTTGCAGCGGATCCCCAAGGACTGGCCGGGGCACTCCGTGAAACGTTCCTGGAAATCGCCGAGCTGGAACATGCCGTGGTGTTCATAGACGAGGTGGAGGAGATCGCCTCGCAGCGGTCGGGCGAGCCGCCCTCACCGCTCCAGGGCGTCACCAACGAGCTGCTGAAGATCATCCCGGCGTTCCGTGAGCAGCCCGGCCGGCTGCTGGTGTGCGCCACCAACTTCATCCGCGCCCTGGACTCGGCATTCCTGCGCCACGGCCGGTTCGACTACGTCATTCCCATCGGGCTGCCCGACCGCCAGGCCCGCGAAGCCATGTGGCAGCGCTTCATTCCCGCCCCCGTAGGGGACTCCGTGGACGTGGCGCTGCTGGTGGAAAAGACCGAGGGCTTCTCACCCGCGGACATCGAGTACGCGGCCCGCAGCGCCTCCCAGCGGGCGCTGGAGAAGGCAGTGTACGACGACGGCGGACTGGCCTCGGGCGGGACGGCTTCCGTCCGCGACGCGGTGCGGAAGGGGCCCTCCACCCAGGATTACCTGGACGCCATCAGCGAGACCCGGACCACCGTCAGCGCCGAGGTGCACCAGGACTTCCTCGAGGACATCGACGCGCTGGGTCGGGTTTAGGCCAGCTCGTCCAGCAGCCACGGGTTGACGCGGGCAAGGATCTTCCTGACCTCTTCGACCTCGACCGCGGCATACAGCACGGGCCGGGCGTCCCGGTACTTGGTGACAGGCGGCTTGTCCGGCCACTTCTCCGCCAGCGCCTGGACCCGCTCCGGCAGCGAGTTGTGCGCATTGTCCGCGATCTTGACCAGGGCTGCGTCATGGTCCTGGGCGATCTCGTTGATACCCGCCTGGTAGTCGTCCGGGTTGCTGTGCAGCCGGTTCGTTACCCGCTCGATGATGTCCACGGAACGCTCCGGAACGCCCATCTCCAACAGGGCCTGCCGGGTCATCGGTGTGTCCTCCGCGATGTCATGAAGATACCCGGCGATCCGGATCTCGTCGTCGAAGTCCGCGAGGGCATCGCCGACGGCCAGGACGTGCTCCCGGTAAGGTCGCTTCAGTTTGTCCTTCTGCCGGCTGTGGGCCACTTCGGCCAGGACCCTGGCGGTCTCTACGGTGAACCGGCGCTGCGGGGCGGTTGCTTCTTCGGATTCTGGTGCGGACATGGCTCCACCCTACGCGCCGGGCGGGAGGTCAGGATCCGGGCCAGACCCACGGTTCCCGCGGGAGGGCCCCGGGTCGGAACTCGGCAAGCGCCCGTTCCAGACTCCCGCCCGGCAGGCCGAGCGAGGCCAAAAGCCTGTCACGCACGGCCGCCACCGTCACCCCGGCAGCAGCCAGGGCGCCAAGGGTGACGGCACCGTCGCGCTTGGCCAGCCGGGCGCCGTCGTGATTAACCACCAGTGGAACGTGCGCATATTCCGGAGCTGGAATATCTAAGAGCGAAGCCAGGTACGCCTGGCGGGGTGTGGAGGAAAGCAAATCGTCGCCGCGGACCACCTGATCGATACCCTGCGCGGCGTCGTCCACCACGACAGCGAGGTTGTAGGCAACAACGCCGTCATTGCGCCGCAGGACGAAGTCGTCCACGGACCCCTTATATGTCCCGTGCAGCACATCCGTGACGGTGTACTCCCGGATGCCTGCCTTGAGCCGGATCGCGGCTGGCCGGATGGACCGTTTGAATTCGAGTTCTGCCGGATCGAGGTTCCGGCACGTTCCCGGGTAGGCACCCTGCGGCGCGTGCGGCGCCGAGGGTGCTTCCTGGATTTCCCGACGGGTACAGAAACATTCGTACGTGAGCCCGGCGGCAAGGAGCCGCCCGATCGCGGCGTCGTAGAGGGGACCCCGTGCGGTTTGCCGCACCGGTTCGCCGTCCCAGGTCAGGCCGATCGCCGCAAGATCGCGCAGCTGCAGCACCTCGGCCCCGGAGCGGGCGCGGTCCAGGTCCTCCACGCGGAGCAGGAACCGGCGGCCGGTAGAACGGGCAAAAAGCCAGGCCAGGATGGCGGTACGCAGGTTCCCCACGTGCAGTTCACCGGACGGGCTGGGAGCGAAGCGGCCGGCTGGGGTCATGAATCCACCCTAAACGCAGCAAGGCAAGAGCCCCTCAGCTACCGATGAATCCGGAACTCCGGCGATCGGTGGCTCAGGGGCTCTTGCCGTGGTGGTGCGGAATGACAATGCGTGAACAAGAGTCAATCAGCGGCAGCCTCCTTGCGGGAAGCGGATGCAGCTGCCGGGAGGTGTGCCGGAGAGCCTGTAGCCTGCGGGTCCCGGCGGTAGCCGATGCCCTGTTGCCAATATTTCAGCACCAGCCCTACAGTTGGTGCAACGAGCACCCAGTCGATTGGTCAATTTGACCAATAGGAGAGCCGCCAACCGGCAGGAAAGTGATCAGATTGCAGCAACACGACTCTACCGACCGCCGCATCCTCCATGCACTGGACGATGACCCGCGCGTCCCCATCATGGTGCTGGCCCAGCGCCTGGGGCTTGCCCGGGGTACGGTCCAGTCCCGGCTGGAACGGATGACCGCATCCGGAGCCCTGCGCCCGCACAGCAGCCGGGTGCTGCCGGCTGCCTTGGGCCGGGGGGTTGCCGCGTCCGTCAGCGCGGAGCTGGACCAGAGCCACCTCAACGAGGCCATCGCGGCACTGCGGAACATTCCCGAAGTGCTGGAGTGCCACGCTCCGGCCGGCGACACAGACCTGCTCATCCGGGTGGTGGCCACCAGCCCGGACGATCTCTACCGGGTATCTGAGGAGATCCGGCTGTGCCCGGGCATCGTTCGGACCTCCACCAGTATGTTCCTCCGCGAGGTCATCCCCTACCGCACCACCGGCCTGCTGCAGGAGTGAACGGCTCCTGCGGCACGAAGCGGTGCTAGACGGGTGGCCCGGCGTTGGGCTTGACCGTCTTCATGACCAGTGTCGAGGTGAGCCGCTCCACGCCCGGCAGCGACGTCAGTTCCGAGTCGTAGAACCGCTGGTACGCGGGCAGGTCCTCGGCAATGACCTTAAGGAGGTAGTCGGGCGAGCCGAACAGCCGCTGGGCCTCGACGATGTTGGGATGGTCCGCCACGCGGCCCTCGAAGATTTCCATCGTGGGCCGGTCCACCTGGCGCAGAGTGACGAACACAATCGCTTCAAAACCAAGGCCGACGGCGGCCGGGTCGATGTCCGCTTTATAGCCCCGGATCACGCCGGACTGCTCCAGGTCGCGCAGCCGGCGGTGGCATGGCGCCACGGTCAGGCCCACCTTTGCGGCCAGCGCCGTGGCAGTCATGCGGCCGTCCTCACGGAGGTGGCGCAAAATATTCCTGTCGATATGGTCGATCACGCAATAATCTTATTGACTGCAGCGATGGTTCAGCTAAAAAGGGACAGCACTTTCGTCCCGGAACTTCCTAAGGTTTGTGCAATACGACATTCCGACAGGAGAATCCCATGAATCCCGAGCTGTTCCTGGCCTTCATCGTGGTGGCGGTTGCGCTGGCCTGCACTCCGGGAGTGGACTGGGCGTTCACCATCGCCGCGGGTCTCCGGCAGCGCAGTTTCGTCCCCGCCGTTGCCGGCCTGTGCAGTGGCTATGTCCTGCACACCGTCCTGCTGGTGGCGGGCATGGCCGCACTGCTGGCCGGCATGCCCGGCGTATTGGGATGGCTCACCGTGGCCGGCGCCGGGTACCTGCTGTGGCTCGGCATCAGCACCCTCCGCACGTGGCGGGGGGCCTCCTTCAGTGCGGGAGCCGCCGTCGGGCGTTCCGGTCCGGGAGGTTCCGGAAGCCCAGGTGGAACCCAGCTCAAGGCCTTCCTGCAGGGCGTGGGCACCAGCGGCATCAACCCGAAAGGGCTGCTGTTTTTCGTGGCCCTGGTGCCGCAGTTCGTCAGTGCGGATGCGGCCCTGCCGGTTCCGGTGCAGTCCGGCCTGCTGGGCCTGACGTTCGTGCTGCTGGTCGCGTTCATCTACACGGCGGTGGCACTGCTGTCCCGGACGCTGCTGCAGAGCCGCCCCACTGCCGCCCGCGCGGTCACACTCGCCAGCGGCGTGCTCATGGTGTTGTTGGGAGCTGCACTGCTGGGTGAACAGGTCCTGGCTTAGTCGTCGCTGAGCCGGCGCCAGTCCTGCTCCCAGATCCGGCGCAGTTCCTGGTCCTTGCGGATGGGCACCGGCGCCTCCAGTTCCTTCTGCGGCACGGGGTCTTCATGCCTCCTGCGCCAGTCCCGAGGATTGAGCGACCGGCGGGACGATTCCAGGAGCAGCAGCGCCCGGTCCGTCAGGGCGTCATTCCGCAGCATCACATGGGTCTTTTTGCGGCGCAGGACTTCGGCGATGGTGTCCTGCGCGGCGTTCAGGCGGCCTTCACGGCGGAGTGCGCGGGCGCGGACCAGGAGGAGCGCGGCGGAGAGGTCGTCCGCGTTCAGCAGCCCCTCGGTCCAGTCGATCACGGTGCGGCTCCTGCCCAGCGAAAGGGCCAGGGTGCAGCGGGCCAGGGCGGCGGGGAGCGACGGAGGCAGCCCGGCCAGCGCCTCCAGCGCCGCTTCCGTCCGGCCCGTCTCGCGGAACGAATGCGCGAGCGCCAGGAAGACGGACTCCTCACTGAAGAGGACGGGGACGGCCAGGCGTTCGGCGACCTCGACCCGGGTGACTACGCGCATGAGGTAGGTGGAGGAGTAACGGTTGGCGTCGTCGTCGTTCCTGGTGGCCAGGCCGCGCTGCAGCAGCTCCGAGGCTCGCAGGTAGCCGCCGTGCTGGTACTCAAGCAGCCCCGCCATCAGGTAGCAGAGGCCGGCCCAGCCGGGATTGGCGCGGGCCAGGCTGATCAACGGGGCCGGTTCACGGCTGGTGAAGATGGCCTGGTGGACGGCCTTGGCGGGCCGGGGGAGAAGGAGCCGGGGGCGCGGGACCGGGCCGTCCACCGCGAGCAGTGCCGGATGGCGGCCACCGAGCGCGCCGGTAATCAGCTCCCCCACTCCCCCGGCGAGATCGTGGACCGGCGTGCGTACCTGCAGCGGGCCGAACGGAGTGAGGTCCCGGCTGTCCCAAAAAATCGGTGCAGAGTCCCCGGCGGTCATCTTCCTATCTTAACGGCGCATTGGCCCCCGGCGACGATCGCGCCCACGGGATCAGCCATTCAGCGCGGCCACCCAAACACCCAGCACCCAGGTGCTCGCGGCGAGGCAGGCCAGCCCGAACTCGGCCAGCATGCCCAGCCCGGTCGCCTTAAGTGCAGCCCAGCTGGACGTGGCAGCGGTGCCAAGGTTCCGTGTCCGGGCGAGTTCGCTGAGCAGCAGGCCCGCCGCAAACCCGACGAACAGGCCGGCCACGGGGATGATGAACATGCCCACCACGCCTGCCGCCAGGCCCACCACGATGCTGTGCCCCGGAATGGCGTGCTGCTTCAGCTTCCGGCCGGTCAGCACGGCGCTGGCGCCCATCCCCGCGGCGACGAAGAGCATGCCCACGGCGAACACCACCCAGCCGGCGGCTCCCGCGCCGCCCCAGATGGCCCACGCGAGGAGCCCGGCACCGATCAGGATGCTGCCCGGCAGGACCGGAATGATTGTCCCTGCCACCCCCACCAGGATCGCCAGGCCGCACAGGATGGTCACCACGGTCTCGGAGTTCATGCGCTCCAGTCTAGGGATGGGCGGGCCGCTTTACGTGCGGCCGCCCATCCCGCTGCGTCAGCTCTGGTAGCCGCCGTCGTCGTACCACACGGAGTAATGCGAAATGTCCTTGCCGTTCGTTGGTGTAATCGTCAGAACCGTAACTGGACTGACGTAGACAACTTCAGTCAACTGTCCTGCCTTGACGCAATAGGCCGTGATGACCTTTCCATCGGGTGCGTACACCGTGACACTTTCCGGGTCCCCCGAAACGTCAATCTTGCCGGAATCGCCTCCGTCACAGACGTCGGGCACAGCCATGGCCGGCGCAGCTGCGCCGCCAAGCAATACCAGTGCGGCAACAGCGCCGGCAGCTAATAGCTTCTTCATTTTCGTTTGCTCCTTCTCCAGTTGTTTCATGACGATCCCCACAACGCCCCAGCTGCAGCCATGAAGGTTCGGCGAAAGTCGGGCCGGCGGCGCCAACAACAGGAAGCGGAGGTCCCGGACCAGTAGTTGATGAAGTTCCATTTTGCCGTCCACCCTGCAACAAATCACAGACGCTCTTGCCGCGAATGAGAAATCCGTCGCCATCCCAGCGTAGGGAGGAGGAAGAGCAGTCACCCGGGTAGCCGGTACTCCATTTATGGGGCGGCGCCTACCCAGTCGGGTGCGGCTCTCCCTTGGACCCACATAAATTCCGCACACCGCAGACACCACGGCGGCGCCTCCTTGCGTGAGGAGGCGCCGCCGTCGTGGTTTGCTGCGGGAAGAGCCCTACTGCGCAGCCGCTGCCGCCACTGCCGCGGTGACAGCGGGTGCGACGCGCGGGTCCAGCGGGCTGGGGACGATGTAGTCCGCCGCAAGGTCCTCTGCCGCGAGCTCGGCGATGGCGTTCGCCGCCGCGAGCTTCATGGCCGGGGTGATGCGGCGGGCGCCGGCGTCCAGCGCCCCGCGGAAGATACCGGGGAACGCCAGGACGTTGTTGATCTGGTTGGGGAAGTCGCTGCGGCCCGTCGCCACGACGGCGGCGTACTTGGCAGCGACCTCTGGGAGGACTTCGGGGTCCGGGTTGGAGAGCGCGAAGACGATGGCGTCCTGGTTCATGACCTGCAGGTGTTCCTCTGCCAGCTTCGACGACGAGACGCCGATGAAGACGTCCGCTCCGGCCAGGGCCTCGGCGGGTCCGCCGCTGATGCCGCGGGGATTGCTGCGGCCGGCGATGTCTGCCTTCTTGCTGCCTGCATCGGCGGCAAGGTCGGGACGGGCGCTGTTGATGACGCCGCGGGAGTCCAGCAGCACGACATCGGAGATGCCGGCGGCCAGGAGGATTTCCGCGACGGCGATGCCCGCGGCGCCGGCGCCCGAGACGACGATCTTGAGACCTTCCAGCCCACGGCCGGTCACCTTGGCGGCGTTGGTCAGGGCGGCGAGGGCCACGACGGCGGTGCCATGCTGGTCATCGTGCATGACCGGGCAGTCGAGTGCTTCGATGAGCTTTTCTTCGAGCTCGAAGCAGCGCGGGGCGGAGATGTCCTCCAGGTTCACGGCTCCGAAGCTGGGGCGTAGGCGGACCAGGGTCTCCACGATCTCGTCCACGTCCGTGGTGTTAAGCACCAGGGGGATGGAGTCGAGGTCGCCGAAGGTCTTGAAGAGGGCGGACTTGCCCTCCATGACGGGCAGGGACGCACTGGCGCCGATGTTGCCCAGGCCCAGGACGGCCGTGCCGTCGCTGACGACGACGACGAGGCGCTCGGCCCAGGTCAGGGTACGGGCCAGCTCCGGCTGGTTGTGGATGGCGCGGCTGACCTGGGCGACGCCGGGCGTGTAGGCGATGGAAAGGTCGCGCTTGTTGGACAGCGGAACGGTGCTGGTTACGGAGAGCTTGCCGCCCTGGTGGGCGTGGAATATCTCGGCCTCAGTCAGCGCGGTGGCTGCGGAATTATCGGTGGTGGTGATGGCGTCAATGGACACGTCGTTGTCTCCTGGTGCTGGCCGTCCTCAGACGGCACGTGGTGGTCCGGCCCGCCGCGGGGCGCGGGCTCCGGGATGGAATGGGTTGCGTCAGGAAACCCAAGGGTGGCGGGTCCGTGGAAGCTGCGGGGATGCGCCCTGTGGCTTCGCTCTGAAGCAATCGTAGGCAATAGGGAGGGCCGGAAAATTGGTCCTTGACATGGCTCGACCTCAGCTAAAACATTTTATCACCCCGGAATGTGATCCACGTCATGTGATTATGGCGGATTTATTGCTGGAT
Source organism: Pseudarthrobacter sp. NPDC092419 (assembly GCF_044755045.1). Lineage (NCBI taxonomy): Bacteria > Bacillati > Actinomycetota > Actinomycetes > Micrococcales > Micrococcaceae > Pseudarthrobacter > Pseudarthrobacter sp. NPDC092419. The sequence continues at coordinate 175,698 of NZ_JBIVQF010000006.1, read as the reverse complement.
TGGTCTAGACCGGTTACGCGCTGTGGTGGAGTGTGTAGCCCACGCGGTCACCGCAGGAGAGGTGCGAACACGCCTTCTTGAGGTCTTCTTCAGCCTCAAACAGCGACAAGCGGCGGTTCCTGACGGACTGGACCAGACCAGTGACCACCAGCAGCAGCATGCGGGCTGCCGTCCGGTCGGCGCTGGCCTCCCCGACAATGCGCTCGCTCAGCTCATCGATCTCGCGCAGCAGGGCGGTGGCGTCGTGGTTCGGCAGGTAGACCCCGCGGCTGAGGCACTGCTCGACGGCCGGCTGCATGACCCGCATGTGGAAGATCTCCATCAAAAGTCCGGTGAGCCCGCGGCCCCGGAACCGCGGAGTAATCACCAGCCCTTCGGCCTCAAGCTCCTCAAGCTGGTGGCGGTACAGGGCCAGCATCAGGTGCGTCCGGGTGGGAAAGTAGCGGTACATGGTGCCCAGCGGGACGTCAGCCCGGGCGGCAACTTCGGTGAGCTCCACGTCGCACAGCCCCTTGCGGGCGAAACTCCCGGCCACGCCCAGGATGCGGGAATAGCGCAGCTGCTGCCGCGGAGCGGAGGGTCGGGCGGCCATGGGCGGATGATCTGGAAAAGTCTCAGGCATCATATTCCGGGGGTTGGTTTCGACGTTGCAGCAGTCGGGACCTTCCCCATCACGGACCGCCTGCAATCCGGATTAACTATACGTCACGGCTCCGTTGCGTAATTAGTCAGGTGACTTAGCTTCCGAAGGATCCGGAACCTTCGAGTCCGCGGGCAAAGGTCAGGCCACGCCCTTGATTTTCACCACGAAAACGGCCCCCAACAGACCGATGACGGCCGCCGTCATGAACAACGTGGCATACCCGCCGAGGAACTGGACCGAGAGAAACGCCAGGCCCGGCGCCACCACCTGGGGCAACGAATTGGCCACGTTGATCACGCCCATGTCCTTGCCCCGGTCTGCGGCCTGCGGCAGGACCTGGGTGAGGAGAGCAAAGTCCACGGCCAAATAGGCGCCAAACCCGATACCGAGCACCGCGGCGCCGGCAAGCGCACCCGGCCACACCGGAAAGAACGCCATGATGGTGCCGGCCATGGCGATGGTGGCCGATGAGCAGATAACGAAGGGCTTCCGCCGGCCCACCCGGTCGCTCCAGGGGCCGGCGAGCACCGCCGTCACCATGACCATCAGCGCGTAAATGCCGGTGAGAATGAGGACCCCGGCGGCCGGATCATCGTGCCTGATGACGTCCCGCAGAAAGAAGAGCAGGTAGACGATGGTCATCTGGTTCCCCACATTGACCAGAAAGCGGGTAAGCCAGGCCCAGCCGAAGTCCGGGTAACGCCTGGGGCTGACGTAGAACCCGCGGAGGAACGTTCCCGGCCGGAACGGCGGCAGCACCCCCGGAGCGAGGACTGGATCGTTCCGGTGGAACAGGTACGGCAGCACGGACAGGAGCAGCGCCGCCGCGCAGAGCCAATACCCCACCATGAAGTTTCCGGACACCACGGCCCCGAACACCGCCCCGGTCAGGATCCCCAGCGTCTGTCCCATGGCCGCGAGGCCGCCCACCCCTCCGCGCTGGGGGATGGGGACGCGGTCCGGAACGGCGGCGGTGATGGCGGCGTACGCCGCGTTGGCGCCGAGCTGGACCAGGCACCAGAAGAGCACCATCAGGGCCACCGCGGTGGCACCGGACATCGCCAGGAGCGCGGCCGCAGCAAGGATCGCACCGGCCAGGACCCAGGGGGACCGCCGGCCGAGCCGGGACGTGGTGCGGTCCGAGAGCGCACCGAACAACGGGTTGGCCACCAGTGAGACCGCGGCCCCGCACGCCGTGACCAGCGACAGGATCGCTTCCTTGCTGGGGGCGTCAATGCTGATGGCCTGCTGCCCGATGAAAACGTTGATGGGGCCGAAGAACGCGGCATTGATGCCCACGTTGACCAGCACCAGACCGGTCACCCAACGGGCCGTGACCTTTCGGGTGGGCTCGGCGAGCGCCGCGGCCGCAGGCTCCGCCGGAACGGGAGTGCTGGACAGGCTCATGGGCGTCTTTCCCCTGATGCGGCGGACGTGCGGCGGTGATGTCAGGAGTCAGACTATCGTGGGCGGTAACCCAAGCTACTGCAAGGACCCGCTGGGCCTACATCGCCCGCGCCGTATCAAGGAGACGCATGAACCAGCCCATCAACACAGCAGATCTCTACGACGAGCGCGGAGAGCAGCTGGCCTCCGTTCCGCTGCAATTCCAGTCGCTGGGCGGGCGGAGCCACTTCAGCGGCAAGGCCCGGACCATCCGCTGCTTCCAGGACAACGGGCTGGTCAAGGCCACGCTGGCCACCCCGGGCCACGGGGCGGTACTGGTGGTGGACGGCGGCGGCTCGCTGGGCACGGCGCTGATGGGGGACATGATCGCCGAGAGCGCCGTGGCGAACGGGTGGTCCGGCGTCGTTATTAATGGCGCCATCCGGGACCGCGAGGCAATCGCCCGACTGGATCTGGGCGTTAAGGCCCTGGGCAGCAACCCTCGAAAGAGCGCCAAGGACGGCGCCGGGGAGGTCGATGTGGACGTGGTAATCGACGGCGTGACTGTCCGGACCGGGGCCATGATCTGGTGCGATCCGGACGGCATCCTCGTGGAGCGTTAGGGACGCAGCGAAAAAAATCCCCGGCACTGGGAAGAAAACCGAGCATGGGATAGTTACTGAAAGCAACTATCGGCTTGATTCCCTTTCTTCCCCCTGGAGCCTCCATGTCCCAACGCCCTGCCGTGCCCGGCGCCGGCGAAACGCTGACCCAGCGCCAGATCGTCACCGTGATGGTGGGCCTGATGCTGGGCATGTTCCTGGCATCGCTGGACCAGACCATCGTGTCCACGTCCATCTACACCATCGCCAACGACCTGGACGGGCTCTCGCTCCAGGCCTGGGCCACCACGGCCTACCTGATCACGTCCACTGTCAGCACGCCGCTGTACGGCAAACTGAGCGACATCTTTGGCCGGCGGCCCCTCTACCTCACGGCGATCGCCATCTTCCTGGTGGGCTCGCTGTACGCCGGCTCGGTCAACTCGATGACCGAACTCGCCTTCGCCCGCGGCGTCCAGGGCCTCGGCGCCGGCGGCCTGCTGGCCCTGGCGCTGACCATCATCGGGGACATCGTCTCGCTCAAGGACCGGGCCAAGTACCAGGGCTACTTCATGTCCGTCTTCGGCATCTCCTCCGTGCTGGGCCCGGTGGTGGGCGGCGCGTTCGCCGGCGCGGAGACCATCCTGGGCTTCGATGGCTGGCGCTGGGTGTCCTTCATCAACCTGCCCATCGGCCTGGCCGCACTCGCCGTGGTGTTCCTCTTCCTGCACCTCCCCGCCAAGCACCTGAAGCAGAAGATCGACTACTGGGGAGCCGCGGCCATCACCCTGGCCATCGTCCCGCTCCTCCTGGTGGCAGAGCAGGGCCGCAGCTGGGGCTGGACCTCGCTTAACTCCTTCCTCTGCTACGGGCTGGGGGTGGCGGGCATCGTCTGGTTCCTGCTGGCCGAGAAGCGCGCGGGAGACTACGCACTGATCCCGCTGCGCCTCTTCCGGAACCACACCTTCGGCCTGTCCTCGCTGCTGAACTTCATCATAGGCATCGGAATGTTCGGGGCCATCGCGATGCTGCCGCTCTACCTGCAACTGGTGAAGGGCCTTACGCCCACGGAAGCGGGGCTCATGATGATCACCTTTACCGTGGGCATCCTGGCCGGCTCCATCACGGCAGGCCGCACCATTTCCGCCTCGGGCACCTTCCGGATCTTCCCCATCATGGGCACCGCGATCCTTACCGTGGCCGCACTGGCCATGGGCTTCTCCCTCGGAGTGGACACCGAACTCTGGGTCCCGGGCCTCATCGCGGTGTTCTTCGGCATGGGCCTGGGTTTCTGCATGCAGCCGCTCACCCTGGCCATGCAGACGTCCGTGCCTCCGCGGGACATGGGTGTGGGCACTTCCTCCGCCGCATTCTTCCGCTCCATGGGCGGGGCAGTGGGCACGGCCGTGTTCATTTCCATGCTGTTCAGCCTTGCCGCCGCCCGCATCGCGGACGGCATGAAGGCCGCCATGGCTGACCCGGCCTACCTGTCCGTCCTGGCGGACCCGTCGGTGGCTGCGGATCCGGCGAACGCCAAGCTGTACGAGTTCTTCCAGCAGGGCGCATCTGACGATTCGCTCAACGACACCAGCTGGTTGCACACCGCGAACAGCACGCTGACGCGGCCCATCACCGAGGGGTTCGCGCACTCGATCGACGTGGTCATGCTCACCGCCGCGGGCCTCACCGCGCTGGCCTTCCTGATCAGCCTGGCGCTGCCCAGGAAGAAGCTGACGGACCAGAGCGTCGCACGGGAGGGAGAGGACTCCCGGCAGGTCCCGGCCCACTAGGGGATCATCCGGGCGTCACGGGAGTGACGGATAACGAGCAGCCCGGGAGAGGAGGCGTACGACGGCGGCGCCTCCCGCCGTCGTACATTTCCGGCCGCCGCGTCCCCGGCCGCCCGAGTGGAACCGCGGGCCGTGGCGTGCCACACTGTACAGCGCGAGTGCGCCGGCCGGTTGGGCCGGGCAGCCGACGACGTCCGCACCGCATCCATCAAACCCCCAGACCCAGGGAGAACCATGCCCACTGCCCAGGAGCAGACGACCACGCACATTCCGAGGCGGGTGATCTGGCTGGCACTCGCGGGGGCGGTTGGTGGCTTCCTGTTCGGGTTCGACTCTTCCGTGGTGAACGGCGCCGTGGACGCGATGAAGGACGAATTCGCGCTGTCCGAGGCCGTCACGGGCTTTGCCGTGGCCATCGCCCTGCTCGGCTGCGCGGCCGGCGCGTACCTGGCCGGCAAGGTGGCGGACCGCTACGGCCGCATCCCGGCGATGAAGATCGGCGCACTGCTGTTCCTGGTGAGTGCACTGGGCACCGGCTTCGCGTTCAGCGTGTGGGACCTGATCTTCTGGCGCCTGGTAGGCGGCCTCGGCATCGGCCTGGCCTCCGTGATCGCACCGGCCTACATCTCGGAAATCTCCCCTCGGCAGGTCCGCGGCCGCCTGGCATCCCTCCAGCAGCTGGCCATCACCACCGGTATCTTCGCCGCACTGCTGTCCGACGCCCTGCTGGCCACCGGTGCTGGCGGCGCCGACCAGCCGCTCTGGCTGGGCCTCGAGGCGTGGCGCTGGATGTTCCTTGCCGCCGCGCTTCCAGCCGTCGTGTACGGCCGGGTTGCCTATACGCTGCCGGAATCCCCGCGGTTCCTGGTGTTCCAGGGCAAGGAAGAGCAGGCCCGGAAGGTGTTCAGTTCAATCGTGGCGGCCGGCGACGTGGACCGGCACATCCGCGAAGTCCGGGACGCCATCGAGGATGACAAACTTGCCGGACAGAAGGGCTCGCTCCGCGGTAAGACGTTTGGCCTGCAGGCCGTGGTGTGGGTGGGCATCATCCTTTCCGTGCTCCAGCAGTTCGTGGGCATCAACGTGATCTTCTACTACTCCACCACGCTGTGGAAGGCGGTGGGCTTCCAGGAGAAGGACTCGCTGGCCATCTCCGTGGCAACGTCCGTGACAAACATCCTGGTGACCCTCGTGGCCATCGCACTGGTGGACCGGATTGGCCGCCGACCCATCCTGCTGGCCGGGTCCGTGGGCATGGCCGTGTCCCTTGGGGCCATGGCGCTGGCGTTCTCCTCCGCCACAGGCTCGGGGTCCGAGATTTCGCTGCCGGGCGCGTGGGGTCCGGTTGCGCTGGTGGCGGCGAACGTCTTCGTGGTCAGCTTCGGCGCCTCGTGGGGCCCGCTGGTGTGGGTGCTGCTGGGCGAGATCTTCCCGTCCCGGATCCGCGCCCGCGCCCTGGGCCTGGCCGCAGCGGCGCAGTGGGTGGCGAACTTCGCCATCACCCTGAGCTTCCCGGTAATGGCCGCAGGCTCGCTGCCGCTGACCTACGCCATGTACGCGCTGTTCGCCGCGGCGTCCTTCTTTTTCGTCATGTTCAAGGTGCCGGAAACCAATGGCATGTCCCTGGAACAGGCCGAGACGCTGTTCGTCGCGAAAGGCTCGGCTAAGGCGTAGCACCCCGCCCTCAACGCACGACGCCGGCACCCGGGTGGGTGCCGGCGTCGCGGTTTAAGCGGGATGGGGTCAGTTCGGGGCGGCTGCCAGTTCCGCCTGCCGCTCCTCCACCAGGGTGGCGACGGCGTTGAACAGCGGGTGCTCCGGCTCCAGCCCGGTGATCCGCGCCGTTGCCCCTGCCGCGCTTTCGGCGGCCAGGATGGCTGCCAGCTCGGTAGCCTCGGCGTCGGCCGGGTCGGTGAAGCGCAGCGCGGCGGCGATGGCCCCCAGCAGCGCCTCCGGGACAACGCCGCGTTCGGCGAGCTCAGCCGCCGGACCGATGAACCGCTCGTGCCGGCTCAGCTTCCGCAGCGGCGCCCGCCCCACCCGGGTGACGGTGTCCGGCAAGTGCGGGTTGGCGAAGCGGACCAGAATCTTCTGGACATACGCCTCCTGCTCGTCGTTGCTGAAACCGTGCTTGGCCACCAGGAGTTGCTTGGTTTCCTCCAGCACCGCCCGGACGTCCTCGGCCACGTCCTGGTCCGCCATCGCGTCGGAGATCTTCTCCAGCCCCGCCTCGAACCCGAGGTAGGCGGCCGAGGCGTGCCCGGTATTGACCGTGAACAGCTTCCGCTCGATGTAGGGCGCGAGGTCGTCCACGAAGGTGGCACCGGGAATTACCGGTGCGGCATCACCAAAGGCAGTGCGATCGATGACCCACTCGTAGAACGTCTCCACGGTGACGTCCAGGCCCTGCCCGGGCTCCTGGTTGGGCACGATCCGGTCCACGGCTGTGTTGGCGAACACAACTTTCCCGTCCAGGGCACCTGCGGCGGCGCCCGGCTGGGCGGCCACCTCCTTGGCCAGGATGTCCGTGGCGTTGATTGCGTTCTCGCACGCCATCACCTGCAGCGGTGCCAGGCCGGGCTCCCGCGCAACGATGCCGCGCGCAATAACCGGCGCCACGAACTTCAGGATGTGGGGTCCCACCGCCGTCGTGACGATGTCCGCCGTCGCGATTTCCGCAACGAGTTCCGCCTCCTGCGTGGTGGAGTTCAGCGCTCGGAAGTTGTTGACCGTCCGCACGGCGGGGTCCTCCCCCACCTCGTGCACCGCGTAGCTGTCCGCGGCCGCCAACTGCTTGATCAGCTCGTCGGCGACGTCCGCGAACACCACCTCGTAGCCGGCGTCGTGCAGCAGCAGTCCCACGAAGCCGCGGCCGATGTTCCCTGCGCCGAAATGGACAGCCTTCACTAGGAATTGACCTTTCCGAAGAGCGCCAGGACCTCGTCCACGGTGGTGGCAGCCTCCAGCCGGGCCACCTGCTCCTTGTCCGTGAACACCTTGGCGATGGAGGACAGGATGTGCAGGTGCTCGTTGTTCACGCCGGCCACGCCCACCACGAACTTGACCTCCTTGCCGTTCCAGTCGATGCCCTGCGGATAGCGCACCACGGACACGGCCGACGTGCGGATGTGGTCCTTGGCGGCGTTGGTGCCGTGCGGGATGGCCAGGTAGCTGCCCATATACGTGGACACGGATTCCTCGCGCTCGTGCATCGCGGCCAGGTAGCCCTCATCCACGGCGCCACGGGCCAGCAGCAGCTGCCCTGCCTCGTCGATCGCGGCGTCCCGCGTGGTGGCGGAACCTTCCAGGATCACGCTGTCGCGCGCCAGCACCTCGGGTGCCGCGCCGGTTTCGGGGCGTACGACGGCGGCACTTGCCTCAGGCGCGGCAACGGCCTCCGCCTCCCCTTCAGTGTTCTTCTCCCGGACCAGCTCCACGATCTCGTCGTAGCGCGGGCTGTTCATGAAGTTGTCCACGGAGTAGTGCACTGCGCTTCCGGTCGAATGCTTTGCCCGCTCTGTGAGGTCCTGGTGGGTGACCACAACGTCGTAGGTGTCGCTGAGGTTGGCGATGGAGGCGTTGGTGACCTTCACCTCCGGGAAGCCGGCCGCCTTGATCTTGTTCCGCAGCACGGAGGCGCCCATGGCGCTGGAGCCCATCCCGGCGTCGCACGCGAAGACGATGTTGCGCACCGGCCCGGCCAGGACGCCCACGCCGCCGCCTGCGGCAGCACCGGCGCCGGCGGCGGTCAAGGTGGAGGCAACTGAGCTCTTTTTGCCCTTCATCTGCTCCATCTTCGCGGTGGCGTCGTTGAGGTCCACCTCATCACTGTGCTTGGTGGTCTTGAGGATCACCGAGGCCACCAGGAAGGACACCGTAGTGGCCAGCAGCACCGAAAGGATGACGCCCACGTAGCTGTCCCGGGACGTCTGGGCGAGGACCGCAATGATGGAGCCCGGGGCTGCCGGGGCAACCAGGCCGGAACCGGTGATGGCCAGCGTTGCCACGCCGGTCATGCCGCCGGCGATGGCGGCCAGGATGAGCAGCGGGCGCATCAGCACGTACGGGAAATAGATCTCGTGGATGCCACCCAGGAAATGAATGATGGCCGCACCGGGAGCAGAGGCCTTGGCCACGCCGCGGCCGAAGAACATGTAGGCCAGCAGGATGCCCAGGCCGGGGCCGGGGTTGGCTTCGAGCAGGAACAGGATGGATTTGCCCTGCTCCAGGGACTGCTGGACGCCCAGCGGGGTCAGCACGCCGTGGTTGATGGCGTTGTTCAGGAAGAGGACCTTGGCCGGCTCGATGAAAATGCTGGTAAGCGGCAGCAGGCCGTTGTCCACCAGGAACTGGACCACCCTACCGGCGCCTTCGCTGAATGCGGTGACCAGTGGCGAGATGCCGTAGAAACCCAGCATGGCCAGGAGCGCGCCCCAGATGCCGGCGGAGAAGTTGTTGACCAGCATTTCGAAGCCCGGGCGGATCTTTCCGTCCCAGAGGGAGTCGATCTTCTTCATGGTCCAGCCACCCAGGGGACCCATGATCATGGCGCCAATGAACATCGGGATGCCGGCGCCCACGATCACGCCCATGGTGCCGATGGCGCCCACCACACCGCCGCGGACGTCATAGACCATCCGGCCGCCGGTGTAGGCAATCAAGAGGGGCAGCAGGTAGGTGATCATGGGGCCCACCAGGCCGGTGTTGGGATCGCCCTCCGCATTGGTGCCGAAACCGCCCAGTTCCGGCACCGGCAGCCAGCCCTTCTCGATGAAGAGGGCCGTGATGATGCCCCAGGCGATGAACGCGCCGATGTTGGGCATGATCATTCCGGAGAGGAAGGTGCCGAACTTCTGGACGTGCACGCGCGCGCTGGTACGTGGCTTTGCAACTGTCTCTGTTGCCATGTGAATTCCTAACCGTGATTCCTGCGGCTCCGCAGGATGGTCCGATGTCTAAGAGCTGGTGCTGATCCGGTGAAGCCATTCGAGGAACAGTTTGAGTTCCGAGCTGGAGAGCTGGTCGGAGTGCGAGGCCTGAAGTGCGGCGTTCAGGGCAATCGCTGCCACCACCACCGATGACTTTCCGGAGCCGCCCGGAGCCGCATCGGCGGCACGCTCGGTGGCCACGGCGTAAATCATGGCGTCGCGGGTCATGGTGGATAGTTCGAGGTTCCGTTCGGCGGCGGGCTCCGCAATCAGCATCAGCGTCACGCCCACGTTGGCCGCCAGGATGGACCTGGCCGCCTCGCGCGGCTGGACGTTCAGCTGGCCCGCCACCGCTGCCTTGTTCAGCATTTCCTCCATGAGCGCCTCTGCATCAGCCACGATGGCCGGGCGGCTTTCCGGACGGATATTGCCGAACATCACCAGGTACAGCTCCGGCTGGTTGAGGCCGAACTGGACGTGGTTGTCCCACATTCTCCGGATGTCCTCAAGAGGGTTCCCGGACGGGGCGAAATCACGTTCCCCGGCGACATATTCCTCGAAGCCGGCCGCGACGACAGCGTCGAAGAGGCCTTCTTTGTCGCCGAAGTGGTGGTACAGCGTGGGGGCGGTAACCCCCGCCAGCTGCGTGATCTGGCGGGTGGAGACGGGCGTCCCCGCGGATTTGGCCAACAACTCCGCCGCAGCACGCAGCAGTCGCATTTTGGGGGGAAGCTGGCCATCCAAACTCATAACCGCTACCCTAGCACCTATAGCATCGCTATATGAACTGAATCACATACAATTTTTTTCCGGCACATTTCCGTAGACCTAAGGACCTTCAGTGCAGAACTTCCCAGGAGTTGGCGTCAGCCCCGGCCGTATCATCGGCACCGTCCGGCAGATGCCCAAGCCCATCAGCGAACCGCCTGCAGGCCAGCAGCTGGCAGAAGGCACTACTCCTGAGGAAGCCACTGCAGCGCTGAAGGCCGCCGCCACCGCCGTCCATGACGAGCTGAAGGCCCGCGCGGCGCACGCCAGCGGTGACGGCAAGGCAGTCCTGGAAGCCACCGCACTGATGGCTAAGGACACCATGCTGATCAAGGGCGCCGCCAAGCTGGTGGCCCGCGGTACCTCGGCCGAACGCGCTATCTGGGAGTCCGGTTCCTCCGTGTCGGAGATGCTGCTCAACCTGGGCGGCTACATGGCCGAGCGTGCCACGGACGTCCTGGATGTCCGTGCCCGCATCGTGGCGGAGCTGCGCGGAGTGGCCGCACCCGGCATTCCTGCCTCGGACACCCCGTTTGTCCTGGTGGCGGACGACCTCGCCCCGGCGGACACCGCCACCCTGGACCCCAACAAGGTCCTGGCTCTGGTGACCTCCGGCGGCGGGCCGCAGTCCCACACCGCCATCATCGCCCGCTCGCTGGGACTGCCCGCGGTGGTTGCCGCCGTCGGCGTTGACGAACTGCCGGACGGCGCCGAGGTCTACGTGGACGGCGCCGCCGGCACTGTCACCGCAGAGCCTGACGCTCAGCTCCGCGACGCCGCCGAGGCCTGGGCGGCCACCGCGTCCCTGCTGGCCGAGTTCACCGGTACCGGCATGACGGCGGACGGCCACGAGGTGCCGCTGCTGGCCAACGTGGGTGGCGGCAAGGACGCAGAGGCTGCCGCCAAGTTGGGCGCCCAGGGCGTGGGCCTGTTCCGCACCGAATTCTGCTTCCTGGAACGGGACACCGAACCCTCCGTGGAAGAGCAGGCCGCGGCGTACAAGAGCGTGTTCGACGCCTTTCCCGGCAAGAAGGTGGTCCTGCGCACGCTGGACGCCGGGGCCGACAAGCCGCTGCCCTTCCTCACCGATTCCACCGAACCCAATCCGGCCTTGGGCGTCCGCGGCTACCGCACCGATTTCACCACCCCCGGCGTGCTGGACCGGCAGCTCGAAGCCATCGCGCTGGCAGCGGACCAGTCCGAAGCGGACGTGTGGGTCATGGCACCGATGATCTCCACCGCGGAAGAGGCCGCACGCTTCGCCTCCATGTGCGCGGACGCCGGCATCAAGACACCTGGCGTGATGGTGGAGGTTCCCTCCGCCGCCCTGACGGCCGAGTCCATCCTGCGCGAGGTCGGGTTCGCCAGCCTGGGCACCAACGACCTCACGCAGTACGCCATGGCGGCGGACCGCCAGCTGGGCCCGCTCGCCAACCTGAACACCCCCTGGCAGCCGGCCGTCCTGCGCCTGGTGGGCCTCACCGTGGAAGGCTCGCGGGCGGAAGGCAGCAACAAACCCGTGGGCGTGTGCGGTGAGGCTGCCGCGGACCCGGCCCTCGCCGTCGTCCTTACCGGCCTGGGCGTGACCACCCTGTCCATGACCGCGCGCTCCCTGGCCGCCGTAGCTGCCGTGCTGAAAACCGTAACCCTGGCCGAGGCGCAGGAACTGGCCAAGCTGGCCCTCTCCGCCCCCAGCGCCACCGAGGCCCGGGCCTGGGTGCGGGAAAAGCTGCCGGCCCTGTCGGAGCTCGGCCTGTAGCTGCCCGCGCTGGGTATATCGGCGGCTAGGCTTCTGCCATGGCATTGATAGCTCCCCGGGTCACGGCAGGCCTGCCCGCAGAGGAAGCGCGCAGCCTCACGCGCGCGCTCGAAGGCGGGCAGGACATCACCGTGTTCGTTGACGGCACCGTCCACCGCCTGCCCGGGGAGGCAAGGGACGCCGTCGTGGACCTCCTGGCGCGGCTGGGGCGGGGCGAAACGGTGACCGTGGGCAGCGTGGAGGAGATGCTGACCACCTCGCAGGCTGCGGAACTGGCCGGCATCTCGCACACGTACCTGCGCAACATGACGGACCGCGGCGAGATCCCGGTGGAGTACCGCGGTACGCACCGGCGCATCCGCCAGGCCGCCATCATGGCGTGGTTGGAAGGCCAGAAGAAGAAACAGTCCGAAGGCTCCGGGGACCAGGAGTGAAGCTGCGGTCGGAGACCGTCCACGCCGGCGGGCTCACGGGGCGCATCCTGTGGGCCGGCGGGACGTCCGCGCCGCACGGCGGGGAACCTGCGTACGTGCTGATCCACGGCATCGGCGTGTCCCACCGCTACCTGGCGCGGCTGCACTCGGTGCTCTCGGCGTCGGCCCCAACGTACTCCGTGGACCTGCCCGGTTTCGCCGGCACGCCCAAACCGGGCCGGCAGCTGTCCGTTGCCGATTACGGCGCGTTCATCGCAGAGGCCTTGGCCGCGTGCGGCATCACCTCCTATGTTCTGGTGGGCCACTCGATGGGAGTGCAGTTCGCCATCGAGGCGGCCCTGGCGGCTCCCGAGCGGGCGGAACAGCTGGTACTGATGGGACCGGTGGTGGATTCGCGCCATCGGAGCGTCCGGCGCCAGTCGCTGGCGCTGTTCCTGGACGCCCTGCTGGCCGAGACCCCGTCGTCCAACTGGGCCGTATTCACCGACTACCTCCGCTGCGGCCCGCGCTGGTACTTCACCGAACTGCCCGTGATGATGGCCTACCGCACCGAGGAACGGCTCCGCTCCGTGGCCGCTCCCGTCCTGGTGCTCCGCGGAGAACGCGACCGCGTGGCCGGGCCAGACTGGTCCCGCCGCCTGGCCCAGGCAGTTCCCCAGGGCCGTTTCGTCGAGATTCCCGGTGCGGGCCACGTGGCGCAGCACCTTCGGCCGGACGCCGTGGCGGAGGCCATCCGGAGCTTCGTCACGGCCACAGCGCGCCGCGCCTGAGGCCCTTGCTGCCGCGGCAAGCGTACGACGACGGCGGGACGCCTCAGATGCGTGGCCGCGCCGCCCAGCGCCGCATCTTGAGCGCGGCGTGGAGTTCCAGCCTGGCCATCCCCTTGAGCGGGTCCACGCCCAGCAACTGCCGGATGCGGCCCAGCCGGTTGTAGATGCTGCTGCGGTGGAGGTGGAGTTTGGCGGCCACGTCCTGCACGGAGCCGTCATTGTCGTAGAGCAGCTCCAGGACGGGGATGAGTTCCGCGTTGCGGTCGTGGTCCTCCAGCATCCGGTAGTAGACCGAGCCGGTGTCCGCCCAGGCGCCGGCCCCTCCCCCGGCGGATGCGAGGAGCTGGTAGACGCCGGTGGCGCGGCATTCCACCAGCTCGCCCAGCTGCGGATCCACCGCGGCAGCCTGCGCGGCCTGCTTCGACTGCCGGTACGCTTCCGCCAGCTCGCGGGGACGGGCAAAGCCTTCACTGATCCCCAGGATGATCCGGTGCACCGGCCGGCCGGAGCGCTTGGCCAGCTCCAGCTGGTAGTGGACCAGGACCTGCGCATGGCTGGCCCGTCCGGACATTTCACGGAACAGCACCACCGAGTGGGTTTCGGTGCCGGCACTGAAGAGGGCGGAGTCGACGCCGATGGTGGCCTGCAGCGCCGCCGACCGGTGGATCAGGGTGGACGCGATGGCGTCCGGGCCGCCGGACCAGCCATCGGAGTCCAGTACGGTCACCATCTGCCAGGGCCCCTTGCCCTGCACTTCCTTCCAGCCGGCCACCGCAGCCACGGCGTTCGGTTCACCGGCGCACGCGGCCAGGAATTCGCGTTCGCGGCTGCGCCGGAACTCCGATTCGGCGGTATTTGAATCCAAAAGCAGCCCGGACAGCGTCTCCAGCTCCTGGCTCACGCCGGGCAGCTGGGTGAGGATCGCCGTCGGGCTTTCCTCCGCGGAGTCCTGCTGCACCCAGAGGTACCCCACGCGGAAACCCCGCACCAGCAACGGCACGCACACCCGGCCCAGCATGCCCAGCTCCGGGTTGCCGGGCACCACCACGGGCCGCACCGCCGTGGCGATGCCGTGCGAAAGCTGCCAGGCGCTCACGTCCGCGGGGACCTTCTTGCTCAGGAGGAAGTTCACCCGGACCCGGTCGGCGTGGGACTGGTTAGAGCTGTAGGCCAGCAGCAGGCCGTCCAGGTCCTCCAGGGAAAGTCCCCGGCCCAGCTTCTGCGCCACGTGCTCGACGAGCTGCTCCACATCCTGCTGCATGGGCCAACAGTACTGCCTGCAGCGGCTCCTGCACGAACGGACATGAGGCGACACCTGACGCCCTGGAGCTGAACAAATGTCGAGCTGAGTGACGGGAATTCCGCGGAATTCCGCGGGCGGCCCCGCTTCGGCCGTTCTTGGCCGTGTCAGGTGGCTCACAACCGGTCCTATCGTGGATTAACGAATCCCCTTCCACCTTTTTCCGGCGAAACCGGCCGAGAACTGGAGCCAAAAATGATCATCGGCGTCCCCAAAGAAATCAAGAACAACGAGTTCCGGGTGGCCATCACCGCCGCCGGCGTGCACGAGTTCCGTACCCACGGCCACACCGTCCTGGTGGAGCGCGGCGCGGGCCTGGGCTCCGGCATCACCGACGAGGAATACGCCATCGCCGGCGCCGAGATCGTCAACGAAGCGGACGACGTCTGGGGCCGCGCCGACATGGTCATGAAGGTCAAGGAGCCGGTCAAGGCCGAATACCACCGCTTCCGCAAGGGCCTGATCCTCTTCACCTACCTGCACCTGGCCGCTGAGCCCGAGCTGACCCAGGAACTGATCAACTCCGGCGTCACCGCCATCGCCTACGAAACCGTCCAGGACGGCCGAGCGCTGCCGCTGCTGGCCCCGATGTCCGAGGTTGCGGGCCGCCTGTCCGTCCAGGTCGGCGCCACCTCGCTGATGGCCCCCGCCGGCGGCAAGGGCGTCCTGCTGGGCGGCGTCCCCGGCGTCCGTCCCGCCAAGGTTGTTGTGCTCGGTGCGGGCGTGGCCGGCACCAATGCCGCCGCCATGGCTCTCGGCCTGGGTGCCGACGTCACCATCCTGGACATCAACATCAACCGCCTGCGCGAACTCGACGCCCAGTACCAGGGCCGCCTGAAGACCGTGGCCTCAAACAAGTACGAGATCGAGAAGTCCGTGGTGGACGCAGACCTGGTCATCGGCTCCGTGCTGATCCCTGGCGCCAAGGCCCCCAAGCTGGTCACCAACGACCTCGTGGCCCGCATGAAGCCGGGCTCGGTCCTGGTGGACATCGCCGTGGACCAGGGCGGCTGCTTCGAGGACACCCGTCCCACCACGCACCAGGAGCCCACGTACAAGGTCCACAACACGATCTTCTACTGCGTGGCCAACATGCCCGGCGCCGTGCCCAACACCTCCACGTACGCACTGACCAACGTCACCCTGCGCTACGCGGTGTCCCTGGCCAACCTGGGCGTCAAGGCTGCCTTCGACCGCGACCCCGCCCTCGCTGCCGGCCTCAACATCGCCGCAGGCCACGTGGCACACCACTCGGTGTCCGAGGCGCACAACCTGCCCCTCGTCGCCGACTGGCACGAACTGGTTTCCGCCTAGCCCCATCGATTGCCCTAGGCGAGTGCCCGGGCCTCCTCGATGATCTCGAGGACCCCGACGGCGTCTTCCGGACTTACCGGGAGCGGCGCCGCCGGGGCCGGGCCAGCCAGAATCTTGTCCGGGAGGATCCTGTCCGCCAGGATCCGGTAGAACTCGGAATAGGCGCCGCGCTCAGTGGGCAGGGCATCCAAGTGGCCGTCACGGCCCAGCTGCCCTGCCCACTCCGGCGCCTCCCGCCCGAAGTCCGGATCGAGCGGACTTCCTCCGGCCGCAATGTACGGCTCCTGCGGGTCCACCCCGTTCTTGGTATAGCCGCCGCCGGAACCCAGCACGCGGAACCGGTGCCCCTGCTGGGCGCACATCAGGTTCATGGTCAGGTGGCTCGTCACCCCTGAATCGTGGCGCAGCACCAGGAAGGCGTCATCCTCGGCGCGTGCGTCCGGCCGGCGGGTCTCCAGCTCCGCATGGACGACGCGCGCCGGGCCGAAAAGCTGCAGGGCCTGGTCAATCAGGTGGGTACCCAAGTCAAACAGCACACCGCCTCCCTCCCCAGGCGTGGCGGATGCTTTCCACGCCTTGGACGTCACGGGCTGCCACCGCTCAAACCGCGATTCGAACCTCGTCACCGTGCCCAGCGCCTCGGCGGCCAGCAGTTTTTGGACGGTCAGGAAATCGCCGTCCCAGCGCCGGTTGTGGAACACGGTGAGTACCCGGCCCAGGTCCTCCGCCAGCTGCACCAGTTCCCGGCCCTCGCCGCTGGACACGGCAAACGGCTTGTCCACCACCACGTCCAGCCCGGCCTCCAGCGCCGCCTTCGCCAGCGGGTAGTGCGTGGCCGGCGGAGTACCCAGGACCACCAGGTCCAGTTCGGCGGCGACCCCGAACACCGCGGCGGCGTCGGGCACCGTCCTGGCCCCTGGATGGTGCGCCGCCGCAGCTGCCTGCCGGCCGGCGTCGGACGTTGCGATGACCTCCAGCGAGTAGCGCGGATCCGCCGCGATAAAAGGCGCGTGGAACACGCGCCCGGACAGGCCATAACCCACGACGGCGGTGCGGATGGTGCGCGGAAAGGCGTCAGTCTGGCTCATCCCACCAACGCTACCCCCACCCTCTCTCACCTGATGCCCCTTAAAAGCGGACGCTCTCTCACTTCCCGCCGCCGGACGTCGCGGAAGTGAGAGAGCGTCTGCCGAAAACCGGCATCTATTGAGAGTGGGCTACTTCTTTTCCCAGCCGATGGTGGTCCAGTCCGGAACCTGGGACAGGCTCTGGAAGAGGGACGGCCCGTAGTTGGCCAGGCCGGTGCGGACGAACGAGATCTGCGGGCCGTTCATGACCGGGCCCATCGAGAAGTACTTCGCCATGTGATCCTTCTCGACATCCATGGCTGCCTTGTTGCGCTCGGCGTTGTCCTCGATCGAGGCAAGGTCGGCGATCTTCTTGTCCAGTTCCGCGTCTCCCAGGCCGTTGACGTTGGTCTTGGAGTCATAGAACTGCTTCACAGTGTCCGTGGCGTCGGCGCCGACAGTGTAGCCGGAGACGCTCAGGTCGAAGTCCCGGCCGCCGATGACCTTACCGAAGTCCGCGGAGGCGCGCTGGTCAATGCCCACGTCCATGCCGCCCGCCTGAAGCTGCTTCTGCAGGGTCTGGGTAAAGGCGAGGGTGGTGGGATCGTCACCGAAGTTGCTGATCTTGAAGGAGACGGGCTTGCCGTCCTTCTCCATGATGCCGTCGGCGTTCTCGGTGTAGCCAGCCTCCGTCAGGACCTTCTTGGCAGCCTCCGGACCGGTCTCCTTGACCGGGTAGTTGTCCTGGTAGTAGTCGGAGAAGGGCAGGAGCATCATGGAGCCGGAGCTGGGTTCCTCCCAGTTCAGGCCGTTGAAGCGCACCTTGCGCAGGGCCTCGCGGTCCACGGCGCTGAAGATGGCCTTGCGGACTTCGACGTCGGTAATCTTCTGGGCGTTAAGATTCAGGCCGCCGGCAAACAGTCGCTGGCCGCGGCGGACTTCGGCGTCCTTGGTGCCTTCCAGCTGCTTGTACAGGGCGATGGTGTTGGCGGAGACGCCGTCGATCTCGCCGTTCTTGAAGGCCGCCACCTGGGCGCTGGTCTCCAGCTGGCGGAACACGACGCTGTCCAGGACCGGCTTGTTGCCCCACCACTTCTCATTGGGGACCATGGTCACGGTCAGGGCAGCGGAGTCATACTGGTCCAGCTTGAAGGGTCCGGCCATCCATTCCGGGTGCATCTCGCCCACGAAGCCCTCGTTGAAGATCTCCGGTGAGTTCACCGCCGGGTGGATCAGGCCGAAGAAGAGCGACTCGAGCGGGTACACCGGCTGTGACGTCTTGACGATGACTTCCTTGTCATTCGCGCCGGCCTCCACGGACTCCACGAACTCATATGCGCCGGAGCTGACAATGTCATAGCCGGCGTCTGCGCTCTTGAGGATGTTCCATGTGTTCTGGAAGGCCTTGACGTCGATGGGCGTGCCGTCGTTGTAGGTGGCCTTCTCATTGATCTTGATGGTGATGGTCTGCTTGCCGTCCTCCACCTTGCTCTCCACCGACTCGCAGAAATCAGGGTTGGGCGAGGCCTCGCCCTCGAAGTTCACCTTCCAGCAGCCGCCGATGCCGCCGCTGTTGATGGCAACAGGATTCATCGGAATCTGCAGTGCCGAGTTGTCCGAGCTGTTGCCGTCGTTCGAGAAACCGTTGAAGTTCGGGCCGATGCTGCCCAGGGGCAGGGTGACCTTCCCGCCGGGTTCCAGGTCGGCTGCGGGCTTTTCGTTAACGCTGATGAGCTTGGACAGGTCGCTGCCTGCCTCCTGCCCCTTGCCTGCGTCGGGGCCGGTGGAGCCGCCGCCGCAGGCCGTCAGCGTCAGGGCAGCAGCTACTGCTGCCA
The DNA here is from genome assembly GCF_044755045.1 of Pseudarthrobacter sp. NPDC092419. Taxonomy (NCBI): domain Bacteria; kingdom Bacillati; phylum Actinomycetota; class Actinomycetes; order Micrococcales; family Micrococcaceae; genus Pseudarthrobacter; species Pseudarthrobacter sp. NPDC092419. The sequence goes on along the minus strand of NZ_JBIVQF010000006.1, from coordinate 157,102 downwards.
CGCCGCCGATCCTGGTCATGTTCCTCATGGTGTTCCCTTCATTTGTGCGGGTCTTGGTAAGGGTGTGAAGCGAGTGAAGTATCGAGAGAATCCTAGGACGCAGTATGTCCTGCATCGCCATGGCTCACCAGCATGTCGCCGTCGATTTCGCCGTCGGGGAAGAAGCAAGCGAACCGCTGGTCAACCCGCCTTTCCGGCGTTCCCTCAAGGGCCCGGGCAGCTGCTGAGGACCCCGCAGGTTCAAGGGGCGGCTCCAAAGTGCGGCACTGCTCCTGCTTGGCCGCCGGCAGCGCCGCGTATATGGGGCAGCGGGTGGCGAAATTGCAGCCCTTGGGCGCATCGAGCGGGGACGGCAGGTCGCCCCGCAGGATGATCCGCTCCCTTGTGCGTTCCACCTGCGGATCCGGGACCGGGATCGCGGAGAGGAGCGCCCGCGTGTAGGGGTGCCGCGGGTTGTCGAAGACCCGGTCCACCTCGCCGATTTCCACGATCTTGCCCAGGTACATGACAGCCACCCGGTTGGAGATGTGCCGCACTACCGAAAGATCGTGTGCGACCAGCAGATAGCTGAGTCCCAACTCGGCCCGCAACTTGTCCAGAAGATTGATGACGCCGGCCTGCACGGACACATCCAGTGCGGAAACGGGCTCGTCCAGGACCACGAGCTTGGGGTTGACCGCCAGCGCGCGGGCAAAGCCAATGCGCTGGCGCTGGCCGCCCGAAAACTGGTTGGGGAAACGGTTCACGTGGTCCGGCTGAAGGCCCACCAGCTTCATCAGTTCCATGATGCGGGCACGGACGGCTTTGCGGTCCATGCCTGCGTTCTGCAGCGGCTCGGCGAGAACCTCGTAGACGGTGAACCGCGGGTCCAGCGCTCCGGTGGGGTCCTGGAAAACCATCTGCAGTTCCCGGCGCATGGCGCTCTTGGTCCGGGCGTCAACTGCCTTTCGGTTGCTGATGCCGCCGATCACCACTTCGCCGTCCTGGTCCTTGTGGAATTCCATGATTTCCAGCAGCGTGGTGGTCTTGCCGGACCCCGATTCACCCACGATGGAGAAGCACTCGCCCTCGCGGATGTCGAAGCTCACTCCATCCACGGCCTTCACCGTGCCGATTCGCCGCTTCATGAGCGCGCCCTTGGTGAGCGGGAAGTGCTTGCGGACGTCCGTCAGCTGCAGCACGGTGGACCGTTCGCCACGCGGTATGGCGTCGAACCTGGAGACCGGGACCGGCGGCGCGGCAAAAATGTCATGGACATCAGCCCCTCCACCCAGCGCTTCGGACTTGACGCACGCGGCGAGGTGCAACCCGTCGCCGGTGACTGCCCCCAGTGGCGGTTCACCCTGCAGGCACGGCTCCGACGCCAGGGGGCAGCGGGGTGCGAAGGAGCATCCGGTGGGTTCATGGATGAGGTTGGGCGGCATTCCATCGATGGGGACCAGCGATGCCTTTTCCGCCACGTCGACGCGGGGAACGGCGCCGAGCAGCCCCATGGTGTACGGCATGCGCGGGTTGTAGTAGAGCTCGTCCACGGGCCCGGTTTCGACGGGTTTGCCCGCGTACATCACCATGATGTCGTCCGCCATGCCCGCCACCACGCCCAGGTCGTGGGTGATCATGACGACGGCGGCCCCGGTCTCCTCCTGCGCCGTGTGCAGAACTTCCAACACCTGCGCCTGGATGGTCACGTCCAGCGCGGTGGTGGGTTCATCGGCAATGAGGACCCGCGGATTGTTGGCTATGGCAATGGCAATCATCACCCGCTGACGCATGCCGCCGGAGAATTCGTGCGGAAATGCCTTGAGCCGGTTCCGCGGGCTGGGAATACCCACCATGGCCAGGAGTTCGACGGCGCGGGCTTCTTTGGCCTTCCCGGTCATGCCGGGGTTGTGGACAGTGAGCGCCTCGATGATCTGGGTGCCCACGGTATAGACCGGCGTCAGGGAGGACAGCGGGTCCTGGAAGACCATCGCCAGTTCGTTGCCGCGATAGGCGCACATGGCCTTGTCACTGAGTCCCAGCAGTTCCTTGCCGTTGAGCCGAACGGAGCCGGTGACATCAGCAGTGGGTGGCAGCAGGCCCATCACGGCCAGGGACGTAACGGACTTGCCGGATCCGGACTCCCCCACGATGCCGAGCGTCTTGCCCGGCATCAGGTCGAAATCCACGCCGCGGACTGCATGGACCACACCGTTCTCCGAGTTGAAGCTGACGTTCAGGCCCCGGACGGACAGGACGGCGTCGGTGGCGGCGGCCAGGCTGGCCGGCGCGGCGCGGAGTCCGGCTGCCTGGAGTCGCTGCTCCACCGTTGCAGCGGCGGGTTCAAGCGGGCCGGTGGTGATCTCGCTGCTCATGGTGCCATCTTCTCCACGTTGGGGGTTGCTGTACTGCGGCCCGCCGGGGACTTCCGCGGCCGGCGCTTCCTGGCCCGGCCGGTGGAACTGCTGCTCGGATCGAAGGCGTCCCGCAGCCCGTCGTTCATCATGGCCAGGGAACCGGTCAGCAGGAACATCACGGTCAGCGGCACCCAAAACATCCAGGGAAAGGTCTGCACCTGGGACGTGGCCCCGCCGATGAGGACGCCGAGGCTTACATCCGGCAGCTTGATCCCGATGCCGATAAAGGAGAAGGCCACCTCGGCAAGGATGGCGCCGGTGACGCCGCGGGTGATGTCCAGGACCAGGAGCGAGCCGATGTTCGGAACCAGGTGCCGCCAGACGATCCGGCGGGGCGGGACGCCCATGTACTGGGCGGCCTTGACGAAATCGCGCTGCATGAGGGACATGGAGAGCGATCGGATAAGCCTTGCCGTACCCATCCAGCTGAAGACGAGCAGCACGACGGTCAGCAGGAGCCAGGACGGCAGCTCACGCTTGAGCCCTTCCCCGCCGCCGCTGGTGGCCACCGCCACCACAAGCAGGGCGGGCATCATGATCAGGGCCTCGAGGACAAAGAGCATGACCTTGTCCACCTTGCCGCCAAAATACGCCATGGTGCAGCCGTAGACGGCAGCCACCAGGACGGACACCAGGCCCACCACCAAACCGATCAGGATGGAGATCCGGGTACCTTCGACGGTCATGGCGTAGAGGTCGATGCCCGCCTGGGAGGTGCCCAGGTAGTGGTCTCCGGACGGGGGCATGCCGATATTGAAAGGGTCGATGGTCTCCTTGTCCCACGGCGTGAAGTAGCCACCGACCAGGGAGAAGATGGTCAGGGCCAGGAAGATGGCGAGTCCGGCCACTGCGGTGCGGTTCCGGAGGAACCTCCGGAAAATGATGGTGGACTTTCCAATAACGACGTCGGCGCTTTCCAGGTGCGCGTCCTGCGCCACGGCTGCCGGGTCAACGGCGTTCAGGTTGGTCATGGTTACTGCACCCGCACTCTCGGGTCCACCAGGGTGGTGGCGAAGTCGGCCAGGATTGCCCCCAGCGCGAAGATGACGGAGCCGTAGGCCAGGGTGGCCGTGGCGGCGTTGACGTCCTGGAGCGCGATGGCGTCGATGCTCCAGGAGCCGACGCCCGGCCAGGCGAAAATCTTCTCGGCGAAGAAACCGCCGGCAAAGATCGCGGGAATGGTGAAGGCGATGCTCTGGGCCACCGGAATGAAGGATACCCGCAGGGCATGCCGGGTGATGGCCTGGTTCCGGGTGAGGCCCTTGGCGCGGGCGGTCCGGACAAAATCGGCGTTGACGTTGTCCAGGAGGTACTGGCGCTGGGCGATCTGGTAGGCGCCCCAGCCCACCAGGGTGATGGCCACAGTGGGCACCACATAGTGGCCCAGCATGTCCAGGAACTGGCCCCAGCCCGGCGCCATGCCGGGGGTGGAAATTCCCGTGACGAAGAAGATCCGCTGGCCCACGCCCTCATTGATGTTGATGGCGCCCAACTGCACGAGGAAGTAGGCAATTGGCGCGGGCACGATGTATGCGAGGTAGCTGTACGACGTAATGACCCGGTCCTGCAGTTTGTATTGACGCGCGGCCGAGTAGACGCCCAGGGCAACGCCGATCACCAGGGTGAGGATGATGGAAGCGAGAAAGAGCCGGGTGGAGATCCACACGCGGTCACCGAACTCGGCGTTGATGAAGGCGCCGTTGGGGCTGCGGCCCCAGTCCCAGCGGGTCACGATGGCAGTCAACCATTCGACGTACCGCTCCCAGGGACTCAGTTCGGGGTCCAGGCCTTTGAGCCGCATGGAATTGGCAACCTGCTCAGGGCTGGGGCGGGGAATGCGCTCCTGCTCCAGCAGGGCAGGCTTGAGCGAGCTGACCGCCAGGAAGTATCCGGCGGACGTCGTCAGGAAGATCATGAAGAGATAGGTGATGCCGCGTTTAGCGAGGTACCTGAGCATGAATCCTTCCGAATCTTCCAGGCCGGGACGTTCGTGGCGTCGCGCCGGGCCTTTCACCAGCGGGTAGCCGGCCTCCCGCCGCCAGTAAGGCCAGCCCTGATGGACTATGTCGCGGGTCACATTGAGAGGAAAGTATCACAACGAAGAGCGCAAACCGCATGCCGTTGCAGGTAAAACGACCCGTCTGGACCAGATCGTTATGAATAAATTTGTGAAGTCGATGTGACTGGACGAACGTCCGGAAAAGTGCATCAGCTAAGCTCCGGCGAGGACCCGTGTGACAAGGTCGGTCCACGACGCGGCAAGGCGGGTGCGGCTGACGCTGTCACGCTGGACAAGGCCCAGGATGCGCTCCGGGTCCAACGTGGCACTCAGGGCGCCGGCCATGAGCCACGGTTCGTGGTCAAACCCTGCCTGCTCCAGCAGCATTCGAATGTGCCGCTGGCCGAGGACGGCGGCCGGGACCTCGAACCGGCCGGGCGACGCCGCCTCCGCGGCCACCACCAGGTCGCCAAACTCCACCACGTACCGGATCCGCTCCGTCCCGTAGGCAATGAGCCGCTCCATCGGCGGGGCGCCCGGTCCCAAGGGGGGAGGGCCGAACATGAAGCGCGCCTGGAAGGCGGACTCCGATTCGTCCAGGAGTGCGAGCATCAGGCCTGAGCGGCTGCCGAACCGGCGGAAGACGGTTCCCTTGCCCACGCCCGCATGCCTGGCGAGCCGGTCCATGGTGAGGCAGGCCGTGCCGCCCTGCTCGATAAGCTCACGGGCAGCACCGAGCAGGCGCGCCCTGTTCCGGGCGGCGTCGCTGCGCTCCGGCACCGCGCCGGGAGCTATGCCGGACCTGAGTGGGATGGATCTCACAAGATCCAGTGTATGGGGGCGGGAATAGAAAACGGACTATGGTCCGTTTACTCTAATGAAGACCGGCGGTGGACGCCTACCGCGTTCAGCCCGGAATATCCCCCGATACAAAACCAGGAGTTCCTATGACGAAGAGCACCGTCCTGACCCTCGTCGGCAGCCTGCGCGCCGAGTCCACCAACCAGAAGCTGGCCGAGGCTATCCAGCTCAACGCCCCGGAGCACGTTGATGTGGTCATCCACGAAAGCCTGGGCAACATTCCCTTCTACAACGAGGACATCGACGTCGAGGGCCAGGTCCCGGCTGCGGCTGCAGCACTCCGCGCCGCTGCCGACGCTGCCGACACCCTGCTGCTGGTGACCCCCGAGCACAATGGCACCGTCCCGGCGTCCCTGAAGAACGCCATCGACTGGCTGTCCCGCCCGTTCGGCGCCGGCGCCCTCGCCGGCAAGCCGACTGCCGTTGTTGGAACCGCCTTTGGCCAGTACGGCGGCGTGTGGGCCCAGGATGAGGCCCGCAAGGCTGTCGGCATCGCCGGCGCCGAAGTCCTGGAGGACGTTAAGCTCGCCGTTCCCGGCTCCATGGTCCGCTTCGCGGAGGTTCACCCCAAGGATGACGCCGAAGTCGTGGAGCAGATCAAGGGCATTTTCGACACCCTGGCCGCCGAGCGCGCAGCCGCTTAACAAACGAACAGCGGTGCCCGGCGCGACCGCGCCGGGCATTGTTGTGCCCGGGTTTATCCGCGCCGTTTGTGAATCATTACTCAACACCTGTTGCCTTTTTGACAACAACAGGCTGTATCCTAATGATGTGAGCCACGAAACAATCGACGCCGCAGCAGGGACGCTGCCAGCCGAAGCAATTGATGCCATCGAGAGGGCGGCCACCTCCGCCCACCGCCACGAGGAACTCTTCTCGGAGCGCGCCGCAAACATCCGCCAGTCCGCCGTCCGCGACGTCTTCGACATCTCCATGCGTCCGGGTCTGGTGTCATTGGCCGGGGGGAGCCCCTACCTCCAGTCACTTCCGCTGGACCGCCTGGCCGCGACTGCGGCGGAGATCATCGCCGGAGATGGCCTCACCGCGCTGCAGTATGGCGCGGGGCAGGGTACTGCCGAGCTGCGCAGCCAAATCTGCGAGGTGATGACTGCGGAGGGCATCCTCGACGCCCGCCCGGAGAACGTGGTCATCACCGCGGGCTCCCAGTCGGCCCAAGACATCGCCACCAAGGTCTTCTGCAACCCGGGGGACGTGGTCCTGGTAGAAGACCCCACCTACGTCGGCGCCCTGAACACCTTCGAGGCGTACCAGGTCCGGGTGGAGACCGTGGAGATGGACGAATCGGGACTGGTGCCTGAACTCCTGGAGGCCAGGATCGCGGCCCTGCAGCTGGCGGGCAAGAACGTGAAGTTCCTGTACACCATCCCCAACTTCAACAACCCGTCGGGGATCACGCTGGCGAAGGAACGGCGGCAGCAGATCGTCGACATATGTCGCAAAGCGAATATTCTCATTCTGGAGGACAACCCGTACGGCCTGCTGCGCTTTGACGGGGAGCCGATCGCGCCGCTGCGGGCTGCGAACCCTGACGACGTTATCTACATGGGCTCGTTTTCCAAGATTTTCGCCCCGGGCCTGCGGATCGGATGGGCACTGGTGCCGGAGCACCTGCAGCGCCGGTATTACCTTGCCGCCGAAGCCGTCACTCTTTGCCCGCCGGCGTTCAACCAGATGCTCGTCTCGGCATACCTCCGGGACTTCGACTGGCGCGGACAGATCGAGACGTACCGCGGGCTTTACGCCGAGCGGTGCCGGGCCATGCTCGCAGCCCTGGCGGAGCACATGCCCGCCGGCACCAGCTGGACCAGCCCCGAGGGCGGATTCTTCGTCTGGGTCACACTGCCCGAAGGGCTCGACACCTACCCGTTGCTGCAAAAGGCGATCGACGCCGGAGTGGTGTTTATCCCGGGAGCCGCCTTCACGCCCTCGGACGAGCCGTCCAACAAATTGCGCCTCGCTTTCAGCGCTGTGCCCGCCGAGTCCATCACCGAGGGCGTGCGGCGCCTGGCGCCGGTACTACGGGAAGCCATTGCCGCGCTGTAGCGTTGGCCTCACACATCGCGTATGACATGAGCAAAGGAGCACACACATGAGCGGAACCATCGTTGTAGGCGTGGACGGCAGCGCCACGGCGAAGAAGGCAGCCGAGTCCGCCAGGGACCTCGCAGCAGCCCTGGGAGCGTCGCTGCACGTCGTCTCGGCCTTCGACAGCGACCGCACTGAGATCTTCGGCAGCGGCAGCGACCGCTGGATCGTCTCCGACGCAGATGCCGCCGAGCACGTGGCCCGCACCGTCGCGGAGTCGCTGGGCCGGGACGTCAAGGTGACCTACTCCTCCGCCCGCGGCCGCCCGGCCGACGCCCTCATCAAGGAGGCTCTGCGCATGGACGCGCGCATCATCGTGGTGGGTAACCGCCGGATGCACGGCATCGGCCGCGTCCTGGGCAGCGTTGCCAACAGCGTTGCGCACAACGCCCACTGCGACGTGTACATCGCCAACACGTACGACGCCGACTAGCACCAACGGCGGACAGCACTCCTTCGACAGACACCCTCCTGCGTTCCTGCCGGAGGGTGTCTGTTCTCACGCCCTAAACGGCCACTGGCGCCCTCCGCACGGCGATAAAATGGAGTGAGCCCCCAACGGCGCGGACATCCCGTTTCCGCCCACCCGAAGGGGTTTTTCCATGCTCACCCTCCAGCGCCGCCAGCTCGTCGGCCACGACATCCTCCTGGCCCGCCATGGCAACCACATCTGCTCCATGCGCGTGGACCGCCCCAACGGCAGGGTGGTGGCCCTGCTCGACGACGGCACCCTTGACAGCGCCCCCAACGTGATCGCCCCGGACCTGGACCTTCCACTGGGCGTGGACAGCCTCCTGCGCGAAGACTGGAAACTGCTGGCTGCGATGAGCGGAGCGGCAGCCGCGTTTGCCGCCCTGATGGTGGGCGCCGCCGTCGTCATCGGCAGCGCGCTGGGCGAGACGGCCAGCCTGGAGATCCTTTCCGCCTACCCGCCGTTCTAAGGCTCCCTTCACCCTGGCTGTTAATCAGGGATCCGCCTTGGGTTCACCGGAAGGGGGTAGGTTCCGGAGGGCATCTGCAGAGACACAATCCTGAGAGGCTCCCCCATGAGCATCCCCCGTATCCAAGGCATCCTCACCACCGCGGCCACGCTGGTGCTGGCCGGCTCCACCATCGCCGGCGCATTCGTCAGCCCCCAGGCAGACGGATCCAGCCAGGCAACCGCCTCCAACCAGGCTGTCAGGGCCACCAACCACCACACGGCGGACACGGCACTGGCTGATGCCTTTGCCCGGGTTGACCGCAGCACCGTCTGGGAGCAGACCGGCAAGCTGAAGCTGGATTTCCCCACGTTCCACACAGAAGGCATCGCCTTCACCGAAGACCGCATCTTCCTCTCCTCCGTGGAAATCACCGAGCCCACCGTCAAGTACCCAACCCCACAGGACGGCTACGACCGTACCGCCGGCAAGGGCGTCGGCCACCTGTTCGTCATGGACAAGCAGGGCAACCTGCAGCAGGACATCATCCTGGGCGAAGGCGACATGTACCACCCCGGCGGCATCGACTTCGATGGAACCAACGTCTGGGTGCCCGTCTCGCAGTACCGCCCGAACAGCAGCACCCTCATCTACAAGGTGAACGCCGAAAGCCTGGACGTCCAGAAGCAGTTCGAGGTGAAGGACCACTTCGGCGGCATCGTCATGGACAAGCAGACAGGCCATCTGGTGGGCAACACCTGGGGCTCGCGCCGGTTTGCCGAATGGAACCTGCACGGCAAGGAACTGGCAAGCTGGGAGAACCCGAATAACTTCATCGATTACCAGGACTGCCAGTACGTGCCGAACTCCAAGATGCTGTGCTCGGGCATCGCCAACCTGCCCCAGACCCCGTCCGCCGGCGGCACCGAAGCAAAGTATGAGCTGGGCGGTATTGCCCTGACCGACCTCAAGACCCGTACGGTGATCCGCGATATCCCGTTCCAGCAGTGGTCCAGCGCAGGCCACGTTGCGACGCGCAACCCGTTCAAGATGACTGCTGACGGTGACCGGCTCACCATGAAGGTGGCACCCGACGACGGCGACGAGGTCAACGGCACGGAGATCCTGACCTACGAGGCAACCGTCAAGTAGGACCGCCCCCAGCAGGCCTTCGCGACACCGGCGCCCGCCAGTCCATCACGGACCGGCGGGCGCTGCCGTAGGCCGGGGCTCCTAGTCCAGCAGGAGCGCGGGCTCTTCGAGGATCGCGGCAACATCGGCCATGAACCGGGCGGACAGGTCGCCGTCCACCACGCGGTGGTCAAAGGAGCCGCCCAGGGTGGTGATCCAGCGGGGAATCACTTCGCCGTCCAGGACCCACGGCTTCTGCTTGATGGTGCCGAAGGCCACGATGGCCACCTCGCCCGGGTTGATGATCGGGGTGCCGGTGTCGATGCCCAGGGCGCCGATGTTGGTGATGGTCAGCGTCCCGCCCTGCATCTCCGCAGGCTGGGTCTTGCCGGCCCGGGCGGTGGTGGCCAGGTTGTTGAGCGCCAGGGCCAGTTCCTTCAGGGACAGATCCTGGGCGTTCTTGATGTTGGGCACCATCAGCCCGCGCGGGGTCGCCGCTGCGATGCCAAGGTTCATGAAGTGCTTCACCTGGATCTCGGCGCTACCGTCAGCGTTGTCCACCCAACTGGCGTTGACGCTCGGGTTCCGGGCCGCCGCCCAGATGACCGCCTTGGCCAGAATGAGCAGCGGCGAGACGCGGATGCCTTCGAAGTCCCGCGATGCCTTGAGCCGCTTGACGAATTCCATGGTCCGGCTGGCGTCCACATCAACGAAGATGCTGACGTGCGGGGCAGAGAAGGCGGAGTCCACCATCGCCTTCGCCGTAGCCTTCCGGACGCCCTTGACCGGAACCCGTTCGATTCGCTGCTCCTGCGGCTTGCCTGCTGCGCCCCAGAAGCCGTCCGCTTTGTCCAGTTCGGCGTCGCGCTGGGCCTGGTAGCTCACCAGGTCCTCCCGGGTGACCTCGCCGCGTGAGCCGGTTGCCACCACGTCCGCCAGGTCGATACCCAGATCCCGGGCGATCTTGCGCACGGGTGGCTTGGCCAGGACTTTGCTGACCAGGCCCGTGATGGTGCCGCCCAGGGTGGGACGGGGGTCGACGACGGCGGCGGCGAGGTTCGCGGACACGTCGGCAGCCGTGCGGGGCTGGATGGGCTCCACCTCCGGGGCGTTTACCGTCACCGCGGCGGAAGGCTGCGCCTTGCGCGGGCGGCGCTTGACGGCGTCGGCCTTGGGACCGGAGCCCACCAGCGGACCGCCTGCCGGGCTGTCCGCGCCCGGTGCCGGAAGGGTGCCGTACACCGGCTGCACCGGCTTTTCGGGGGCGCGCACATCGGCCGGGGTGGGGTCCCCCGCGATATCGTCACTGACGCTGATGATGGCTGTCCCGACGTCCACCGTAACGCCCTCCGGCACCAGCAGTTCGCTGACGGTTCCGGCGAACGGCGACGGCAGTTCCACCAGGGACTTGGCGGTTTCGATCTCGCACAGGACGTCATTGACGGCCACGGCGTCGCCCGGCTTGACCTTCCACGAGACGATCTCCGCCTCCGTGAGGCCCTCGCCGACGTCCGGAAGGTTGAACTTGTTCAGTGTCATGGTGTCCTCGGGTTGGGCAGGAATCAGTACGCGAGGGCGCGGTCCAGCGCCTCGAGGATGCGGTCGATGTCCGGAAGGTAGTCTTCCTCCACCTTGGCCACGGGGTACGGCATGTGGAAGCCGCCGACGCGGATGACGGGCGCCTCCAGCGAATGGAAGGCCCGCTCGCTGATGCGGGCCGCGATCTCGCCGCCGATGCCGCCGAAGGTGGGTGCCTCGTGGGCAATGATCAGACGACCGGTCTTTTGTACCGAGGCGGTCACGGTGTCGAAGTCGATCGGCGAGATGGAACGGAGATCGATGACCTCCACGCTGCGGCCGTCCTCTTGGGCGGCGTTGGCGGCGGCCAGCGCGACGGGAACCAGCGGGCCGTAGGCCACGATGGTGGCGTCGGTGCCAGTGCGGAGGACGTGTGCCTGGAAGGGATCCGCGGACGGGCCCGGAGCTTCTGTGTCCACCTCGCCCTTCAGCCAGTAGCGGCGCTTGGGCTCGAAGACGATGACCGGGTCCTGGCAGGCGACGGCCTGCTGGATCATCCAGTAGGCGTCGTGCGGGTTGGACGGGGTGATGATGCGCAGCCCGGCGGTGTGGGCGAAGAGCGCCTCGGGCGATTCGGAGTGGTGCTCCACCGAACCGATGCCGCCGCCGTAGGGAATGCGGATCACCACGGGAACGGTAAGGTTGCCGTTGCTGCGGGCGTGCATCTTGGCCAGCTGCGTGGTGATCTGGTTGAACCCGGGGAAGACGAAGCCATCGAACTGGATCTCGCATACCGGGTTATAGCCGCGCAGCGCCAAGCCGATCGCTGTGCCGATGATGCCGGATTCCGCCAGCGGGGTGTCCACCACCCGGTCCGGGCCGAATTCACCGATCAGCCCGTCCGTGACACGGTAGACACCGCCCAGCGGACCGATGTCCTCGCCCATCAGGAGGGACTTGGGATTGCTGGCCAGCGTGGCGCGAAGGCCCTCGTTGATGGCCTTGGCAATGGTCATGGTGGTCATCAGTGGCCTGCCTTCGCTGCTGTTTCGCCGGCCCCGTCCTCGGCGAAACCGGCGGTGTAGTTTTCAAACCAGGCCAGTTCCTCGGCCACCAGCGGGTGCGCCTCGGCATAGGTGTTGGCGAAGGCGGACCGGATATCCGGGGTTTCCAGGTCATGGGTGGTGCGCCGGACGTAGGCGGCGAGCTCATCGCCGTCGGCCTTCACCTGGTCGAAGAACGCATCATCGGCCAGCCCCTCGGCCCGGAGGTACCTCTCCAGCCGCTTCAGCGGGTCCTTGGCGCGCCAGGCGTCCTCTTCCGCCGATTCGCGGTATTTGGTGGGGTCATCCGCCGTGGTGTGGGCGCCCACGCGGTAGGTGAACGCCTCGATCAGCACGGGGCCTTTGCCCTGGCGGGCGTGCTCCAGCGCCCATTCGGTGACCGCGTGCACGGCGATGACATCGTTTCCGTCCACCCGGATGCCCGGGAAGCCGTAGCCCTTGGCACGGTCGGACAGCGGAACCTTCGTCTGGACGTTCGTGGGGACGGAGATGGCCCAGTGGTTGTTCTGGCAGAAGAAGACCACGGGCGCGTTGTAGGAAGAGGCGAAGACCATGGATTCATGCACGTCGCCCTCGGAGCTGGCGCCGTCACCGAAGTAGGCGATCACGGCCGCGTCCGGGGCTTCCTGCCCGCTGGCAGCCGCCAGCTTGCGGTCCCGCTGGATACCCATGGCGTAGCCCACGGCGTGGAGGGTCTGGGCTGCCAGGACCAGGGTGTACAGGTGGAAGTTCGTGTCCTTGGGGTTCCAGCCGCCATTGGAAACACCGCGGAACTGGCGCAGGAGCTCAGCCAGGTCCACGTTTCGCGTCAGCGCAACGCCGTGTTCGCGGTAGGTGGGGAAGATGTAGTCCTGCGGCTGGCTGGCCCGGCCGGAACCAATCTGCGCGGCCTCCTGGCCGGTCAGCGGCACCCAGAGGGCCAGCTGGCCCTGGCGCTGCAGCGCTGTGGCCTCCACGTCGAACCGGCGGATGGACGCCATGTCCGCGTACAGGCCGCGGAGCGCCTCGGGCTTCAGCTTCTGAGCATAGGGGCTGTAGACGGGATCATGACCGAGCTTTCCGTCGGCGGTCAGCAACTGGACCATCTTGACCGGGGGCTCACCCATTACGGCTTCCGCGTCAGCCTCACGCTGGTCGTCTACCGCTGTACCGTCGAACTCGGTGGCAGGCAGATGTGTGCCCATACCGTCTCCTCGCTTGCCGCGTCCGGATGGACCGCAATATAGCTGGGATATATGCCGCGCGGGGAATACATTCCGCGCGCGGCATATACATTGGCTTACTGATCCTAACTTTATCGTCAGCACCCAGCGGCAGGGCTACTTGTTAAGCGCTAGGAACGCTCCGATGCCTTTGTATAGTCCGCACAGAGGTCGAGGAAACGGGTGTTCGCCTCCGGCTCGCCGATGCTGACCCGCACACCCTCCCCTGGAAAGGCCCGTACGGAGAGCGCGCGTTCCCCGGCTAGCTCCGCAAAGCGGGAGCTTTCCCCACCCAGCTCCAACCACACAAAGTTGCCCTGCGCGTCCGGGACGCGCCAGCCGAGATCGCGCAATCCGGCCATGACCCGGGAGCGTTCGTCCACTAGGGTTTGTACCCTTTCTACAACCTGGTCATAGTTCTGCACCGAAACCATGGCGGCTTTTTCGGCGATCTGCGACACGGCAAAGGGCGTGGCGGCCACCCGCAGGTGCTGGGTGAGTTCCGGACCGGACACGCTGTAGCCCACCCGCAGCCCTGCCAGGCCGTGTGCTTTGGAGAACGTCCGGAGCACCACCACGTTGGGGTATTTGCGGTAGAGGGCGATGCCGTCCACGGCGTCTTCAGCGCGGACGAATTCCTGGTAGGCCTCATCGATCACCACCACAACGTTCGCGGGGACGGAGCGGATGAAGCGCTCTGTTTCCACTGTGGTCAGGGCTGGGCCCGTGGGGTTGTTCGGGGTGCAAAGCAGGATCACCTTGGTCCGTGCGCTGACAGCGGCGGCCATGGCGTCGAGGTCGTGGCGGCCGTCGGCGGTGACGGGAATGCGGACGCTCTCGGCGCCGGCCAGGCCGACGCTGATGGGGTAGGCCTCGAAGGACCGCCAGGCGTAGATGACTTCGTCTGCCTTGCCGTCATCGTTCTGTCCGGCAAAGGTGGCCAGAATTTGGTTCAAGGCGCCCAGGCTGCCGGCACCGGTGACGATGTCGTCGGCAGGGACGTTCAGGAACTCGGCCAGCGTGGCGCGGAGCCGGCTGCTGAGCGGGTCCGGGTACCTGTTGAAATCGGTCTGCCGTGCGATCGCGTCCACAACGGCGGGGAGCGGCGGCAGCGGGTTTTCGTTGGAGGACAGTTTGTAACTGGCCAGTCCGTCGACGGCGACGGGCGGCTTGCCGGCCGCATACCGGGGCAGTCTGTTCACCACAGGGCGGGGCGGGATACCGCCGGCCAGGGCATCAGTAGGGGTCATGGGACCTAGCCTACTTCCCGGCAATCATCTTCCGCGGGGCCCGGTGCGGTTCACCGAATTTTTGCCACGGCGTCACAATGCGCTGATGGACTGGCACCCCCACGAGGACCAACACGAAAGACACCACAATGATGATGCGAAAACTTGCCGCGGCTCTCACCGCCGCCGCGCTGGCGGTCGCCGGCGTGCTGGCCACCTATGCGCCGGCACGCGCCGGAGACGACGTCACGACGACCGGATCGAGCGGGATCCGCGTCATGTCCTACAACATCCACCACGGTGCCAGCGGCGAAGACGTCCTTGACCTGGAGCGGATCGCACAGGAAATCGAGTCCACGGGAGCCCAGCTTGTCGGTCTTCAGGAAGTGGACCGCCACTGGTCAGCCCGCAGCGACTACGTGGACCAGGCTGCATGGTTGGCTGACCGGCTCGACATGCACTACGTGTTTGCGGCCAACCTCGATCTGGATCCGGAGCCGGGACGGACCGAGCGCCGCCAGTATGGAACGGCAGTCCTCAGCACGTACCCGATCCTCAGCTCGGAGAACCACCTGCTCACCAACATCCAATACGCGGAGAAACCGACGGAGCAGCGGGGGCTCCTTGAGACGGTCATCAACGTCGCAGGCAACCACGTTAACTTCTACAACACCCACCTTGACCACCGACGCAGCGAACAGCGTCAGCTGCAGGTCAAAGAGATGATGGCGATCGCCGCCGAATCCCGCAGGCCCTCACTGCTGGTGGGAGACCTCAACGCGGTCCCGGAGTCGGTCGAAATGCAGCAGCTCATGACGCGTTTCAATGACGTCTTCGCAGCTCTCGGCCAAGGCGGTGACTACACGATGCCGGTGGAGAACCCCACCCGCCGTATCGACTACATCCTCAGCGAAGGGGAAATCGAACCCCGCTTCGCTGAAGTGATCAACACCGCAGCATCAGATCACCTGCCCATCGTGGCCGATGTCGTGGTGGCACAGAAGCCCAACGGACTGATGCGCTAGGCAGACCGTGGGAGGCAGCGGTGGTTTCACCGCTGCCTCCCACGGCCTGTGACAGCATTAGAGCATGCGCATCATCCTTCGGGTCATCATCAACGCTGCCGCCCTCTGGGTTGCCAGCTGGCTGCTGCCGGGACTGGACATCACCACCTCCGCCGCCTCGGAAGCCGTGGCAAAGACCGGGGTTACCCAGGGAAGTGAGACCACGGGTGTGGTTCTGGCCTACCTGTTCATCGGGGCGATCTTCGGAGTGGTCAACGCCCTCGTCCGACCCCTGGTGAGCTTCCTGGCACTTCCCATCACCATCCTCACCCTCGGCCTGTTCACCATCGTGATCAACGCGGCCATGCTCTACCTGACGGCCTGGATCAGCAGCTACACACCGGTGAAGTTCACCATTGACTCCTTTTTCTGGACCGCTGTGCTGGCGGCCATCATCATCACCCTGATCTCCCTGGTGACCGGGCGGCTTGCTGGTGCAGGCCGCCGCTGACACCTGAGCCGCCGCCGGCACCTGAGCGGTGCACTTGGGGAGAGAAGGCACGGAACGGTTTTCCGGTCTGCAGGTGCGTCCTGGTCAGGGAAAACCGCGTCGCCGTTGCCGTGCCTCCTGCACCCAGGACACCGGTGAGCACGGCGGAGGAGGCCGCAAGTGCAGGATCTGCGCTGTTGGACACTGCCCGGGCGCCGTCTTCGTAGTTGGCCAATGCGTGGCCCGGCCCCAGCGCACCCCGCTCATAGGCTGACACGTCATTGGTCAGCGTGACCGTCACGCGGCGGCCGGTATCCGGGTTGACGGCCCCCTCCCCTCCGGGCACTCCGTCCGCCTGGTGCTCCAGGTGCAGTGACTCCACCCCGGCGCCCGGCTGGATCCGCCCTACCGGCGAGCCAGCCGTAAGGACGTAGCGGACGTCAAACTCCTTCAGGACCTCGGGGTCCGCCGCGAAGTTCATGGCATGGATCCCGCCCTGGCTGTAGCCCACCACGGCAACCGGATCACCCTCCTGCGCGCCGGCGGCCCGCAGGGCCTGCAGGGTGGCAGCCGTGACGTGGCCGGAGTCCCAGGCCATGGATTCATGGATGCCGCCGAGATCAAAAGGATTTTCCTGGCCGACGGCGAGCGACTGGGTCCCCGGCACCACCACAACGAATGCCTTCCGGCCCCCGTTCTGTACCTCGATGATTTCGATGTAGCCGGCACCCCGCGCCTCGATGGCGCGGATCCGTGCCAGGAGGCCTGCCGGAGTGGCATCGAGCTGGATGGGAACGGTCTCGGCCTTCCGCAGCTCGATGGGCCGGGAGAGCCAGACCGGAGGGGCGCCGCCTGCCGCCTGCGTCCACTCCGAGACGAGTCCTGCCGCCCCCGCGGGAAGCCACGCGGCCGGAGACCGGTCCATGCCGTCCCGGTCCGGTCTCAGGGTTACAGCGGCGTTCTTCAGGCCCAGCCACACCTCATCAAGGGTGAGGAACCCCAGCACGCGACGCGATTCAGTTGCCATTTCGGCGAACCGGTAGTCCCGGATACAGTCCCTGATCCGCCCGCTGGTGCCCGCCATGTCAGCCGCAGCGCGGCCTATGTGCCCCTGCGCCCCGCGCATTGCCTGCGCGGCGGGCAACAGCGACCATGACGGAAGGCGCTCCAGCCAGCAGAATTCCTGCAGGATCCGCCCCGTCTCGTCCCGCACGGCCAGCAGCTCCGCAGCGAGGACATCCAGCTTTTCCGCGCCGTCCGTCAGTTCCTCCAACTGGACGGTGATGCCGCTGGTTCCGCCCCTGACCACCAGGCTGCCATCCCGGGCCGGCCCATAGATCCGAAGGGAGTCGTCCCCGGGATCCGATGCCCTCATCAGCGCAACCGGAGCGGGGAACCGGCCGTTCCCTCCGGCTCTTCACGGGCGCGGGACCTGAGGGCAATTCCCGCCTCCGCAAGCCCGTTCAACGAGCCGCGCAGCACCGCGGCATGACCGGCCGCTCTTTCCCGGTACGCGTTGCCCGCAGGAGACCGCCAGTTGTACAGCTGCACGTCCGCGCACCGCCGCAATACCTCCGCCACCCTGCCGGCACACACGTCCAGGCGGCGCGCCAGCTGCTCCAGTTCCGCCGCGCGTTCCAGCGCCCGCGGAACTTCACTCCCGATGCCCTCCAGCAGGTCGTTGCCCATCACTTCCCCCTTTACTGCGTTCCCGGGCACCACCCTAGGCAAGCCCCGGAACAGTGGTAAGCGCCGTCGTCGGCTATGTGGATAACCGGCCAGCGGCCAAGTAACGCAGCTGCCGGGCTTAGAGGGCCGCGGGAGTTCATGAAAGAATCAGCACATGCCTCAAACTGCCGCCACCGACACCCGTACGCCCTCAGGACGCCTGGCCCTCGCCGCGTCCCCGGAACAAATCGCGCTGGGCCCGCTGGACGGCCGTTACCAGGCCGCCGTGGCGCCGCTGGTCGATTACCTGTCCGAGGCCGCCCTGAACCGGGACCGCGTGGCCGTCGAGGTCGAGTGGCTCATCCACCTGACCAGCAACAACGTCCTTCCCGGCGCCGGACCCCTGAGCGCGGAACAGCAGGAGCAGCTGCGTGCGATCGTCACCGAATTCGACGCCGCATCCGTGGCCGAACTCGCCGAAATTGAGGCCGTGACGGTCCACGACGTGAAGGCCGTGGAGTACTACATCGGCAGGCGACTTCCGGGCATCGGCATCGAAAATCTGACCGCCATGGTCCACTTCGGCTGCACCTCCGAGGACATCAACAACCTGTCCTACGCACTGGGCGTCAAGGGGGCTGTGGAGGACGTGTGGCTTCCGGCAGCCCGCAGTCTCGTGGCCCAGATCAGCAAGATGGCGGAGGACAACCGTTCAGTCCCGATGCTTTCCCGCACCCACGGCCAGCCCGCCACGCCCACCACGCTGGGCAAGGAACTGGCCGTCGTCGCGCACCGGCTGAACCGCCAGCTGGACCGGATCGCCAGGACTGAGTACCTGGGCAAGATCAACGGCGCCACCGGAACCTACGCCGCGCACGTCGCATCGGTCCCCACAGCCGACTGGCAGCAGGTTTCGAAGTCCTTCGTCGAGGGCCTCGGGCTCACCTGGAACCCGCTGACCACCCAGATCGAAAGCCACGACTGGCAGGCTGAGCTCTATGCAGACGTGGCGCGCTTCAACCGCATCCTGCACAACGTCTGCACGGACATCTGGAGCTACATTTCCATCGGCTACTTCGCGCAGATCCCGGTGGCGGGCGCCACGGGTTCTTCCACCATGCCGCACAAGGTGAACCCCATCCGCTTCGAGAACGCCGAAGCCAACCTGGAAATCTCCTCCGGCCTGCTGGACGTGCTGGGTTCCACCCTGGTCACCTCCCGCTGGCAGCGCGACCTCACGGACTCCTCCAGCCAACGCAACATCGGCGTGGCGTTCGGCCACTCCCTGCTGGCCATCTCCAACGTGGCCAAGGGCCTGGAGCGGCTGGACGTTGCGGAAGACGTCCTGGCCGGGGACCTGGATACCAACTGGG
This sequence comes from Pseudarthrobacter sp. NPDC092419, assembly GCF_044755045.1. Lineage (NCBI taxonomy): Bacteria > Bacillati > Actinomycetota > Actinomycetes > Micrococcales > Micrococcaceae > Pseudarthrobacter > Pseudarthrobacter sp. NPDC092419. The sequence goes on along the minus strand of NZ_JBIVQF010000006.1, from coordinate 138,141 downwards.
AAGTGCTGGGCGAGGCGATCCAGATGGTCATGCGCGCCGAGGCGATTGCCGGCGTCGAAGGCATGGAGAACCCGTACGAGCGCCTCAAGGACCTGACCCGCGGCCAGCGCGTGGACGCGGCCCGCATGCAGGAATTCGTCCAGGGCCTGGGCCTCTCGCCCGAGGCCGAGGCGCGCCTGCTGGCGCTCACCCCGGGCAAGTACACGGGCATCGCGGACCAGTTGGTGGACCACCTCAGGTAGGCGGCTGCCCGCACTACAGCGTACGACGGCGGCGCCGGGCTCTTCGGGGTCCGGCGCCTTCGTGTTGACGCGGCGAAGTTTGGGCAGGCCGGGTGCGAAACTGGGAGGATGAAGCTCCTCCTCATCCGGCACGGCCAGACCCCCGGCAATGTCCTGGGCCAGCTGGACACCGCCCATCCCGGCCCCGGACTGACCGAGCTCGGCGTGCGGCAGGCCGAGGCGATGGCGCGTTCCCTGGCGCACGAGCCGATTGGTGCCCTCTACTCCTCCACGCTGGTCCGGACGCGGATGACCGCTGCCCCGCTGGGCCGGCTGCACAATCTGGACGTTGAGGTACTGGAGGGCGTGCAGGAGATTGAAGCGGGCGCCCTGGAAATGCTGACGGACCATGAATCCATCCGCCGCTACCTGGGAACCGTGTTTTCCTGGGCCGCCGGCGAACTCGACCGCAGGATGCCTGCCGGGCCGGACGGCCACGAGTTCTTTGGCCGCTTCGATGCCGCCATTGCGCAGGTGGCCGAACGCGCGGCGGACCGGGAGGATGCCGCGGCCGCCGTGGTCAGCCACGGTGCGGCCATCCGCACGTGGGCCGGTAGCCGGGCCAGGGACGTGGACCACGAATTCGCCGCCCGGCACATTCTGGCCAACACCGGAATCGTGGCACTCGAAGGTGACCCTGACAGCGGCTGGAAGCTCATTCATTGGGATGGCAGTCCCGTCGGCGGACTCGCACTGGCCGACCCCACCGCCGAGGACCCGGCAGGGCGCGGTGCACGGCCCTAGCGACGCATAAGGCGCGCGGCCATCGCAGCGGCCTGTTCCGCCGTCGGCCGTTCCGCGCTGTCCATGGCCGTCAGGGAACGGAGGAATGACTGCCACTCCGGACCCAGCGAATCGGGGACGTGGGGGCTGCGGAAAGTCCGTGCCACGAGCGACTCCACGGCAGTTCCCGGGAAGGCCTTGTCGCCGGTGTGCAGTTCCAGGAGCACCAGGCCCATGGAGTAGATGTCCCACGAGGTCTGCGCCGCGCCGCCGGAGGCCTGTTCCGGGCTCATGTAGTGCACGGTCCCGGAGGAGATGCCGGGTTCCGGGGAGGCTCCCGCACGGGCGGTGATGCCGAAGTCGATGATCCGGACAGGACTGCGGCGAAGTCCGCTGAGCATCAGATTGGAGGGCTTGATGTCCCTGTGGACCAGCCCGTGGGAGTGCAGGTGGGCGAGCGCCTCGAACAGGCAGTACGCCCAGGCCGCCAGCTCTGCTTCCGGGCAGCGCCCCCGCGACACGACCCGGGACAGGTTCTCGCCGAGCGCAAGCTCTTCCACCAGGTAGGGGCGGCCGGCGTGGGTGCCGGGCTCCGGGGTGGTTCCGGAGGCGATGAAGCGGATGATGGAGGGGTGGTCCAGGGTGGCAAGCACCGCCGCTTCGTTCAGGATCACGTTGCGGTGCTTGGGCTCGACCGCCACCGCGATCTTCACGGCAGCATCCGGTCCCCCGGTCAGGTCCACGGCTCGGTAGACCTCGGCGGCAGAACCCCGGCCCACGCGTTCCCGCAATTCATAGCGGCCTGCGAGGATGGCGTCGTTCGCCTGCCCGCCGGCGTGCCTGCCGATGGGGGCAGGGGAGGTGGCCGGCGCAGCGGGGCTGCTGGGCGCGGCAGGGCTGCCGGGCATGGCGAGAGTCGGGGTGCTCACGCGCAGAGTGCGGATTCGTAGGGGGACGCGGGCTGCAGCAGCGACTCAGGCGCGGCGGCCCCAGCGTCCAGCTGAAAGCCGCAGCTGCAGCGCCACACCGGGGGAAGGTGGACGGGCACGCCATCTTCCGGTTCGAAGCTGTATTCCACGGCCTGCGGTCCGACGGCCGGAACCACCAGTTCCATGGGCTCGCCGCAGTGCATGGGGCCGGCGTCTGTCGTTGGCATGCCGGCGAAAGAATTCGACGGTGAAAACTCTGCGAAGGTAACCAAAATGCTCACGACTCCATCTGGATGTAAACTCAGGACTGATCGTAAGCATACATATTACTAGTCGCACTAGCTAGTCCGCCTAGCTACTTCTCCTCGGAAACTTCTTCCAGGGCCTTGGTCATGCGGCGGAGGAAGTCCACCACCACTCGAGCTTCATCAGCGCTAAGGCTCTCGGCAACGGCCATCATGCGGCGGTGCATGGCACCCAGCGTGACCCGCACTTCCTTGTCCGATTCCACCGTGGGGACCACCACTACCGAGCGACGGTCGGTGGGGTGTGCCTCACGCCGGACGTGGCCGCTGGCCACCAGCCGGTCAATCAGCGAAGTGGTGGAGGCGCTGGTGATGCCAAGGAACCGGCTAAGGTCCTTGGGGACCACGGACCGTCCGGACGCCTGGGCCCGAAGCAGGTAGCGGAGGGCCAGGATGTCGGTTTCGCCCATGCCCATGGAGTCGCGGGTGGACCGTCGCACGGCCGTTTCGGCGCTCCGGTAATCACGCAGGGACTTCAGGATCGCGGCACTGTTGTCCAGTTGCCCGCCCTGCCCGTACCAGTACCCCGAACCTTCATTCACCGATGCAGCCATGCAGAACATCTTAGGCCACCTGATAACTAGGCCACCGAGAAACTTGACTCGCGGCCACTTCCGAGCGACAGTTCGGGCTGCCCGGCCTGTTATCCCATCGCTTACGACCCAGTAACACCCGCGTAACCGGCCCCTCTTAGCCTTGGGATGCATACCCCTTCGGCGAATCGAGGCCCCATGCAGACAAACCCCAGACTCAACATCCGGCAGGTGGCCTGGGCCAACCCGGTGGGCGCGGATCTGCGCAGGGCACAGCAGGCGGAACTGGACGCCCGCTTCGGCACCCCTGACCACGAAGCCGGCACGCCGCCGTCGGCCGCCGACTGTGCAGTCTTCCTGGTGGCTTACGACAAAGGCTCCGGACAGCCCGTGGGCTGCGGCGGACTCCGGCTGCTGGATCAGGCGACGGCGGAGATCAAGCGGCTCTACGTGGTGCCCTACACCCGCGGCTCAGGTGTTGCCGGCTCCATCCTGGCAGCGCTGGAGGCAGAGGCGTTCCGGCAGGGCATCACGCGCATCTTGGCCGAGGCCGGGTCTGCCCAGCCGGACGGGCGCAACTTCTACGCCAGCTCCGGCTTTGACCCCGTACCCAACTTCGGACCCTATATCGGCATGGAACACTCCGCCTGCTACGCCAAGAGCATCGACTGCCACAGCGCGGCACACACGGCCATGGCTTAAGCCAACCCGTTTACTGGGCGCCCGGCCAACCGGTGTAGGCCTCGGCAAGGTAGGCCCTGCCGTGGCGGGAGGACACCACCGAGTGCAGCTCTCCCAGCTGTCGGGCGCGGGAAAAGTCATCCGCGTCGGCCGGAGTGTGCAGCATGGTGGTCATCCAGTAGGAGAACTGCTGCGCCTTCCAGACCCGCTCCAGGGCCCGGTCGCTATAAGTCTCCAGGAGGCGGCCGGAGCCGGCGTGGTAGTGGCTGTCGAGTCCCTCGAACAGGACCTTGACGTCGTGGATGGCGAGGTTCAGGCCCTTGGCGCCGGTGGGCGGAACAGTGTGGGCGGCGTCCCCGGCCAGGAAGAGGTTGCCGTAGCGCATGGGGGGCGGAGATGAGTCGTACGATCCTGTCCACCACTGAGTCGCCGGAGGGTGAATTCGCCACGGCGCGCCGGTACCGGCTACATGCGGAGGGTCAGCGCGCCGGGGTCCATGGTCATCAGGACGTGCTTACCTTCCCCCTCGTGGTCCCCGTCCAACTGATAGTCGTCGTTGTGTTCAAGGGTGATTTCCACGGACTTGCCCTGGAAGTACTCCACGGACGTGTCGCGGTTGCGTCCCTTGCCCATGATCCCGGCCAGCACGGACAGCCAGCCCAGTTTGCCGTTGTGGGGGGCGAGGACAGCGACATCCAGCAGGCCGTCGTCGATCTTGGCATCCGGGAAGATCTCCAGGCCGCCCTGGACCTTGCCACAGTTGCCCACCATCACGCTGCGGACTCCCCGCCGCACCACGGTCCTGCCGTCGATGACCACGGCCGCCTTCACCGGCTTGCCTGGCAGGTTACGGATCCCCGCATCGACGTAGGCCAGCCAGCCCACCTTGTCCTTGAGGTCCTCGTTGGTGTCCGCCATGATCGTGGCGTCGTACCCCACGCCTGCCATCACCAGGAACATCTGTTCCTGGTCCGGGTCGCTGCGACGGGCCCGGACGACGTCGATTTTACGTTCGGTGCCGGTCAGCGCGCCGGCCATGGCGCCGTCGTAATCCGTCACATCCATGCCCAGGTTCCGGGCCAGCAGGTTGCCGGTGCCCAGCGGAAGCAGGCCCATCGGGGTGTCCCCGCCGGCGAGTACCTCGGCCACGCACCGCACGGTGCCGTCACCGCCGGCAGCAATCACCAGGTCCGCCCCCTGGGCCAGCGCCTCCTTGGCCTGGCCGACACCCGGATCCTCCTTGGTGGTCTCCAACCAGATGGCCTCGCCCCACCCGTTCTCCACACAGTGCTTGGCCACCAGCCCGCGCACGTCGATGTCCACCGGCTTGGCCGGATTGACGATGATGGCAGCGCGCCGGGGCGATGTGGAGTTCGTGGCAGTCATGGCGCCAGCCTACAGTGCCTTGACCGCCCCCAGGACCTGGGCCAGCGAGTCCTTGGCGTCCCCGAAGAGCAGGGACGTCTGCGGCTCGTACAGCAGCTCATTCTCGACTCCGGCGAAGCCCGGCCGCATGGAGCGTTTGAGGAACACCACCTGCCGGGCCTCCGCCACCTCCAGGATGGGCATACCGTAGATCGGCGAGCTGGAAGACGTCTTGGCCGCCGGGTTAACCACGTCGTTGGCACCTACCACCAGTGCCACGTCCGCGGTCTTGAAGGCCGGGTTAATCTCCCCCATTTCCTTCAGGGACTCGTACGGCACATTGGCCTCGGCCAACAGCACGTTCATGTGCCCGGGCATGCGGCCCGCCACCGGATGGATGGCAAAGTCCACCTCGATGCCCCGCGCCTCCAGCGCCTGCGCCAGTTCCGCCGCCGTATGCTGCCCCTGCGCCACCGCCAGGCCGTACCCCGGCACGATGATCACCCGCTGCGCGTAACCCAGCAGCACCGCAACATCCTCCGCGCTGGAGGACCTGACGGGACGGTCGCTCACGGCGGTGGATCCCGCCGTCGAACCGCCACGGAAGGCCCCGAACAGGATGCCCGCAACGCTGCGTCCCATCGCCGCGGCCATGGCCCGGGTGAGGATGGTACCCGAGGCGCCCACCAGCGTGCCGGCCACCACGAGGAGGACGTTGCCGAGCACGACGCCGGACGCCGCGACGGCCAGGCCGGTGAATGCGTTCAGCAGCGAGATGACAATGGGAACGTCCGCACCGCCCACGGGGAGCACCAGCAGGACGCCGGCAGCCAGGCCCAGGAGCAGCAGGCCCACCGCGAGCGCCAGGGATCCCGTCATGATGATTCCGACGGCGGAGCCCACCGCGGCGAGCAGCACCAGCGCCATCACCACGGGAAGGCCGGGGAAAACGACGGGGCGGGTGGTCATCAGTTCCTGCAGCTTGGCGAACGTGACGCCGGAGCCGGCGAAGGACACGGCGCCCACCAGCAGTGTGAAGACGATGGCCAGGCGCACCCAGGGATTGTCCGTGTGGGCCAGCTCCAGCAGGGCCACCAGCGCTGCCGCACCGCCGCCCACGCCATTGAACAGCGCAACAAGCTGGGGCATCTGGGTCATCTTCACCCGGCGCGCAACGGGTGCTGCCACTGCACTTCCCAGGGCGATGGCCGCCAGGATCCACGGAATGTTGTCCAACCGGGCGGACAGGAACACCGTCACCACGCCGAGCACGGCGCCGAGGGCGCCTACCAGGTTTCCGCGGCGGGCGGTACGCGGCGAGCTGAGGCCCCGCAGCGCCAGGATGAAGAAGACGGCGGCAACGAGGTACAGGAGCGAGGTCCACACCGGGTCCAGGATGCTCATTCGCTGTCCCCCTTCGGTGTGGCTGATTGCCTGGTCCGGAACATGTGCAGCATCCGGTCCGTGACCACGAACCCGCCCACCAGGTTGGCTGTTGCCAGAACCACGGCCAGCAGCGCCACCCCCAGGACCCAGAGGTCCGTTGCCTGGCCGGCCACGATGATGGCGCCCACCAGGATGATGCCGTGGATGGCGTTGGCGCCTGACATCAACGGTGTGTGCAGGGTGCTGGAGACCTTGGACACCACCTCAAAACCCACAAAGACCGCCAGGACCGTAATAGTCAGCAGGCTCATCCCGTCCATCACTGCACCCCTTCCTGCCGGGTCTCGAGGCGCGGCGCCAACAGCTCGGCGGTGGGCTGGTGCCGCACCGCGCCGCCGTGGGTAAGACACGCGCCAGCTACCACGTCGTCGTCGAAATCCAGTGTTAGCGAGCCATCCCTGACCAGCAGGGCCAGCAGGTTGGCAACGTTCTTGGCATACAACCGGGAGGCGTCCGAGGCCATGGCCGACGCCGGGTCCTTCAGGCCCACCAGGGTGACGTAGCCGGAGCCGTCCGCGGTGGGGACCAGGATGTCCTGCCCGGGCACGGAACCTTCCACGTTGCCGCCGGACTCCGCGGCGAGGTCGATGACAACCGATCCCGGGCGCATGCCCTGTAGCATTTCGCGCGTCACGAGGCGGGGCGCCGGGCGGCCGGGGACTGCCGCCGTCGTAATCAATACGTCCGACTGCGCCACGTGCGGTGCCAGCAGCTGGCGCTGTCGGGTGCCGGCGTCGGAACTCAACTGGCGGGCGTACCCGCCGGCCGCCTCCGCAGTCTCCAGGTCGAGCCGGATGAAGGTGCCGCCCATGGACGCGACCTCGTCGGCGGAGGCGGGCCGGATGTCGTTGGCGAAGACTCGGGCGCCCAGCCGTTTGGCCGTGCCGATCGCCTGGAGGCCGGCCACCCCGGCGCCGAGGACCAGGACCCGCGCCGGGGGAACCGTGCCGGCGGCGGTCATGTAGAGCGGGAAGAAGCGGGGCAGGCGGATCGCCGCCTCAAGGACGCAGCGGTAGCCGGCCACCAGCGCCTGGGAGCTGAGCGCGTCCATCGACTGCGCCCGGGAAATGCGCGGTACCAGCTCCAGCGCGAAGGACGTGGCGCCGGCGTCCGCGAGCGCCTGCACCGTGGGAAGCGAGGACGACGGCGACGCGAGGCCTACCGTCACGGCGCCCGGTTTCAGCGCGGCGGCTTCGCCCGGATCCAGCGGGCGGACGTGGGCCAGGATGTCCAGGGCGCCCGGCTCCAGTTCGTCGACCACCTCCGCGCCGGCCTGGCGGTAGTCCTGGTCCGGATGCCCGGCGAACTCGCCCGCGCCGGCCTCGACGACGACGTCCAGGCCCAGCCCGGCCAGCTGCTTAACCGTCTCCGGAGTGGCGGCGACGCGCCGTTCCCCGTCCGTGCGTTCCCGCGGTATGCCCAGTTTCACCCGCGACTCCCTTCCTGCTGCACATGTCCTGCTGCATCCGGCACAAGATCCGCGGGCGGCGCCACTGCAGCACGCGGTTGGCTAGAGTCTATGGCTCCCCGCCCCTTGCCGGGAGTAACGTACTACCAACGCGCCGTCGCCCGGGGCGGCCAGCTCGTGGGGGAGGAAATGCCGGATGGCACAAAGCCATGACGACCTGCTGCGTCAGGCCCGGCTGCTGGAGAAAATCGGGCAGTCGGTCATAGCGCTGGATGCCGGGTACCGAATTTGCTACTGGAATCCGGCGTCGGAGCGCCTTTACGGCTTTCCGGCCGACGAAGTCCTGGGGGCCGGCATCAACGACTTGGGCATTATCGACCGCACCGATGCCCGGACCGCGGAAATTGCCGCCATGGTGCGGTCCGGACTGGAGTGGTCCGGCGAGTGCTGGGTCAGGCACCGCGACGGGCACGGCTTCCCCATCCACGCCACCATTTCCATGCTCGACGACGGCCTGCCGGGCGACTGGTCGCTGGTGATCATTTCCAAGGACATCTCACAACGCAAGCACCGGGAAGCGGTCCTCCGTCGAATGGCGGCGCTGGTGGAATCCTCAGGAGACGCCATCATCGGTACAGACCTGAAGGGGAAGGTCACCAGCTGGAATACTGGGGCCGCCCGGATGTTCGGCTGGACGGCGGTCGAGGCGACGGGGAGAGATCACAGGCTGATGACCGGCTCTGCGGAGGATGGGGCCGGCAACGGCGTCCTGGCCTTTTTCGACCGCAACAGCCACACCCAGGGGATCGAGGCCAGGTGGCAGCGCAAGGACGGGTCACCGATCGACGTTTCCCTGACGGTCTCGCCGGTCCACGATGAGGACGGGTTCCGGGTGGGATCGTCTGTCATTGCCCGCGACGTGACGGCGCTGAAGCGGCTTCGGATGGAAGCGGACACTGAACGGGAGCGGCTCCTCGCTGCCCAGGAACTGGCCCACGTGGGAACGGTCGAATACAACTACGGATCGGGAACGTGGTGGCATTCCCGGGAGTATGCACGGATGATCGGTCTCGGCCCGGGCGAGAAGGCTTCACGGGAAAAGATCCGCTCCCTCGCTCATCCCCAGGACCGGGCCCTGCTGGAGTCGGTTTTCGACCGCTTCAATAATGGGGAACGCCACGCTGAATACGAATTCAGGATCGTCCGCGGGGGCGGAGAAATCCGCTGGCTGCAGTGCGTAGCCCGGATCGCCGAGGGGCCGGATGGACGCCCTGCCCGGCTCCTGGTCACTGCCATGGACATCACCGGACAAAAGCGGGCGCAGGAGGTCCTGGAACACCAGGCCTTCCACGATGCCCTCACCGGGCTGCCCAATCGGTACATGCTCGCCAACGTCCTGCAAGGCCTCCTTGACCGGGGTCGCCCACGGGTGGTGGTGATGTTCGTGGACGTTGACCGGTTCAAGCTGGTGAACGACGGAATCGGCCACGGTGCAGGAGACAGCATCCTCCTCCAGCTGGGCGAACGTATCAGGGCCAACGTCCGCGGCACGGACACCGTGGGCCGGTTCGGCGGCGACGAATTCATCGTTATTTGCGAAGACCTGGGCGTGGACCAGTCCTTGGGGATGGCAGAAAGGATCCGCGCAGCCACGCGGGAAGGCTTCGAACTCCAGGGCCGCAAGATCTACCTCAACGTCAGCATCGGCATAGCCCGCGCGGAACCTGGCGATACCGCCGAAACGCTGCTTAGCAGCGCCGATACCGCCATGTATGCCGCGAAGGCCGCAGGAGGCGACCGGGCTGAAATCTTTGACCTGGAACCACAGAACGGCGGCATCAGGCGGCTGGACCTTGAGTCCGGCCTGCGCCAGGCGCTGGAACGGAACGAACTGACCGTCGTCTACCAGCCCATCGTGGACTTGGCTACGGAGCAGCCCGTGGGCATGGAAGCCCTCCTGCGCTGGCGGCACGCCCTTCATGGGCCCATCGACCCGCAGACGTTCATCCCGGTTGCGGAGGAGACCGGGCTGATTGTTCCGATCGGCGAGTGGATCCTGCGCCGGGCACTCGGCCAGGCTGCGACATGGCGCCGGACCGTTCCCGGAGCGGAAAACCTGGGCATCAGCGTGAACATCTCGGTCCGCCAGCTCGCGGTCCCGGACTTCCCGGAGAGGGTGCGCCAAGCCGTCGGGGAGGCGGGCATCGATCCGGGCTCCATCAGCCTGGAAATCACGGAAAGCGTGCTCATGGAACAGGCACAGCTGCCCATGGAGGCGCTGCGGGAGCTCCACAGGCAGGGGATCCGGCTTTCCATCGACGATTTCGGGACCGGCTACTCGTCCCTGAGCTACCTGCGCTGGCTCTTTGCCCGAGTGCTTAAGATCGACAAGGCCTTCGTGGACGAACTCGGCGAGAATCCCCAGGGCGCCACCCTCATCGAACTGATCCTGGGTACGGCGCGCAGCTACGGACTGGATGTGATCGCCGAGGGCGTCGAAACTCCAGCGCAGGTGTCCGAGCTCCGGCGGCTGGGGGTGCCGAACGCCCAGGGTTACCATTGGCAGAGACCCATGCCGGCGGAGGAGGTTCCGACGTGGCTCCTCGGGCGGAAGGTCAGCCGCGGGCCGTGAGGTCCGCCGAAATCAGCTTGGCCGTGGCCACGGTTTCCTGCGCCACGGAGGCCAGGTAGGCGTCAGGCTCCGGCTGCGCCGCCACGGACTGCGCCTGCAGGGACACGTTCACCGCCGCCACCACCTTGGATCCGTCAAACACCGGCGCCGCCACGGACATGAGCCCGAGTTCCAGCTCCTGGTCCAGCACGCACCAGCCCTGCGCGCGGACGGTATCCAGGACGGCGAGCAGTTCGGGGACGGTTCCCAGCGCACGCGGCGTGAGGGGTTTGAGGTCCGCTGCTTCAAGGTAGGCAGCCAGTGCCTCCGGCGGCAGGTTCGCCAGCAATACCCGGCCCATCGACGTGGCATACGCCGGGAAGCGGGTCCCCACGGTGATGCCGATGTTCATGATCCGCCGCGTGGTCACCCGCGCAATGTAGGCGATGTCGGTGCCGTCCAGCACGGCCGCGGAGGTGGACTCCCCCAGTTTCAGGGACAGTTCCTCCAGGTGCGGTTGCGCCAGCTGCGGCAGTGAAAGCCCGGACAGGTACGCATAGCCCAGCTGCAGGACCCTGGCCGTCAGCGCGAACGTCTTGCCGTCCGTCCGCACGTAGCCGAGCTCCACCAGGGTGTGCAGGAAGCGACGCGCAGTGGCACGCGTCAGTCCGGTCCGCGCCGCCACTTCAGTGAGCGTCATGACCGGGTGTTCGGCCCCGAACGCGCGGATCACCGCCAGGCCGCGCGCCAGCGACTGGACGTACTGGTCGCTGGCCTGCGGGGTTCCTGGACGGGCAGCGTCGGTCATGGTTACCAATCCTAGGCCCCGGCGCCTTTCCTTAACGTCCGACGGCGGCGGCGGGCTTCAGCGGTACAGGCACCAGTTCCTGGAGTTCTTCGAGGGTGCAGCCGAAGGTTTCGCGGACGGTGACGCCCTCGGGGCCGGTGAGGAAGACGGCCTTGTCCGTGTAGACGCGGGTGACGCAGCCGACGCCGGTCAGCGGGTAGGTGCAGGCTTCCACGATCTTCGAGGCGCCTTCCCGGGTCAGGAGGGTCATCATCACGAAGACGTCCTTGGCGCCGGTGGCCAGGTCCATGGCCCCGCCGACGGCCGGGATGGCGCCGGGTGCGCCGGTGTGCCAGTTGGCGAGGTCGCCGGTGACGGAGACCTGGAATGCGCCCAGGACGCAGATATCCAGGTGCCCGCCGCGCATCATCGCGAACGAGTCCGCGTGGTGGAAGTACGAGGCGCCCGGGAGTTCGGTGACCGGAATCTTGCCGGCGTTGATGAGATCGCCGTCGATCTCCTCGCCCTTGGCCTCGGGGCCCATGCCGAGCATCCCGTTCTCCGTGTGGAGCGTGATGTTCTGTTCCTCGGTGAGGAAGTTGGACACCAGGGTGGGCTGGCCGATGCCGAGGTTCACGAACGAGCCCGGGGCGATGTCACGGGCCACCAGGCGGGCCAGGTCGTCACGGCCCAGCGGGGTAACGGAGGTCTGGAGGGACAGTTTGTTGGACTGGATGGTCATTTCAGGCCACCTTTTCTGCCGTGGCGCCGCTGCCGGCCACCTGGACGATGGTGTTGACGTAAATCCCCGGGGTGACCACGTTTTCCGGGTCCAGCGCCCCGGTGGGCACGATTTCGGAAACCTGCACGATGGTGTGCTTCGCGGCGGCGGCCATGATCGGGCCGAAGTTCCGGGCGGTCTTGCGGTACACCAGGTTGCCCTTGCCGTCCGCCTTGAGCGCCTTGATCAGGGCGACATCGGCGTGGATGGGCGTCTCGAACACCTGGCCCCGGCCGTCGATGATGCGGGTTTCCTTGCCCTCGGCAAGCATCGTGCCGTAGCCGGTGGGCGTGAAGAACCCGCCGATCCCGGCACCGGCGGCGCGGATCCGCTCCGCCAGGTTGCCCTGCGGCACCAGCTCCAGCTCAATCTGCCCCGCCTTGTACTTGGCGTCGAAGTGCCAGGAGTCGGACTGCCGCGGGAAGGAGCAGATCATCTTCTTCACCCGGCCCTCCTTGATGAGCAGCGCCAGGCCCTGGTCCCCCTGGCCGGCGTTGTTGTTGACGACGGTCAGGTCCGTGGCGCCGCAGTCCATCAGCGCGTCGATCAGCTCGAACGGCTGCCCGGCGTTGCCGAACCCCCCGATCATCACGGTGGAGCCGTCCTTGATCCCGGCCACGGCCTCGCCAACAGTGTCAATGAAATTCAGCATCTTTAGCCCTTCACTCCGGCAGTTACGTTTTCGAGGACGACGGCCAGGCCCTGGCCCACGCCAATGCAAATGGCCGCGACACCCCAGCGTTCCCCGGAGGCCTGCAGCGAGCGGGCCAGGGTACCCAGGATCCGGGTCCCGGACGCACCCAGCGGGTGGCCCATGGCGATCGCGCCGCCGTGCCGGTTCACGATCGAGTGGTCGATGCCCCAGGCGTTGAGGCAGGCCAGGGACTGCGCGGCAAACGCTTCGTTAAGTTCGACGGCGCCCACCTGGTCCCAGCCGATGCCCGCCTTTGCGAGGGCCTTGTTCGCCGCCTCCACCGGGGCGAAACCGAAATACTGCGGATCGTTCGCGTGCGCTCCACGGCCAGCGATCCGGGCGAGCGGGTCCAGCCCGAGCACCCCGGCGGCAGCCTCGGATCCAATCCAGGCCGCGGAGGCGCCGTCGGACAGCGGGGACGCGTTGCCCGCGGTGACGGTGCCGTTTTCCGCGCGGAACACGGTCTTGAGGCCAGCAAGCTTCTCCGCAGAGGAACCGGGGCGGATGCCCTCGTCCCGCACCAGGTCCGTGCCCGGCACCGGAGCCACAAGGTTGTCATAGAACCCCTCGTCCCAGGCGGCGGCGGAGAGGCTGTGGGAGTTGGCGGCGAATTCGTCCTGGGCCTCGCGGGTGACGCCGTACTTTTCGCGGAGCCGCTCGGTGGCCTCGCCCAGGGAGATGGTCCAGTCCTGGGGCATCGCCTTGTTCACCAGGCGCCAGCCTAAAGTGGTGGAGGCCAGTGTCATGTCCCCGGCCGGGTAGGGCTTCTCCGTCTTGGGCAGCACCCAGGGCGCGCGGGACATCGATTCGGCGCCGCCCACCAGCATCAGGTCCGCGTCGCCCGCATTGATCTGGCGGGACGCGATGATGGCAGCGTCCAGCGAAGAGCCGCAGAGCCTGTTGACCGTGGTCCCGGGAATGGAGACCGGCAGTCCGGCCAGGAGCGTCCCCATGCGGGCGATGTTGCGGTTCTCCTCGCCGGCGCCGTTGGCGTTGCCGAAGACCACTTCATCGATCCGCTCCGGGTCCAGTGCGGGGGCGCGCTTCACGGACTCTTTGATCACGTGCGCGGCCAGGTCGTCCGGGCGGACCGCAGCCAGTCCGGAGCCGAACTTGCCGAACGGGGTGCGCACGGCGTCGTACACAAAAGCCTGGTTCATGGGGTGGTGTCCATTTCTCGAAACACTTGCTGGGCGGTTTTGAAGGCGGTGTTGGCTGAGGGGACGCCGCAGTAGATGGCGGTCTGGAGGAGGATTTCCTTGATCTCGTCCCGGGTCAGGCCGTTGCGGAGTGCTGCGCGGACGTGCATGGCCAGCTCTTCCCAGTGCCCGTGCGCCACCATGGCCGTCAGGGTCACGGCGGAGCGCATCTGGCGGGACAGTCCGGGCCGGGTCCAGATTCCGCCCCAGGCGATCCTGGTGATCATGTCCTGGAAGTCCTCGGTGAACCCGTCCTTGCTGGCGTTGGCCCGGTCAACGTGGGCGTCGCCCAGCACTTCGCGCCTGACGGCCATGCCGCCGTCGTAAATTTCCTGACTGGTGGCCTCCGGCTGTACGACACCGTGGCGCGGGTCGCCGGCGCTCATGCCTGTTCTCCGTTCGTTTCGGCCCAGGAAATGAGGCTGCGCATCAGGTCCGCAACGTGCGCCGGTGCCTCTGCCGGGGCAAGGTGCGCCACGCCCTCAAGGCTCACGGCCGTGGCGGTGCCGCCGCCCGCGGTGATTCCGGACGCCATCTCTTCAGCCATCGACGGCGGCGCCACCCCGTCCAGGGCGCCGGCAATGATCTGCGTGGGGACGCGGATGCTGCCCAGTTCGCTGCGCACGTCAAAGGCTGCCAGGGCCTCGCAGCAGAACGAGTAGCTGAAACGATCGGCGTCGCGCAGGGAATGCAGGAGGCGGCTGCTGAAGTCCGGCTCGCGGTCCATGAAACCGGGGGCGAACCAGCGCTCGGCGGAACCTTGGATCATCACGGCCGTCCCCTGCGTACGTACGGTTTCGGCGCGTTCGAGCCAGGCCTCCGGGGTGCCGATTTTGGCTCCGCTGCACTGCACGGACAGGCTCCTGAGGCGTTCCCCGTGCTTGATGCCCAGCTGCAGGCCGGTGGCCCCGCCCAGGGAGACGCCGGCGTAGTGGAAGTCCGCACCCGGTGCGATGGAATCCACCAGGTCCACCACGGCACCGGCCAGGTCGGCGACGTCGAAGGTCTCGGCCGCGGCAGGCGAGACACCGTGGCCGGGCAGGTCCCACGCGACCACGTCGTAGTCGTTGCCCAGCAGGGAGGCAGCCCGGTTCCACAGGAGGGTGGACGTGCCCAGGGATGGGCCAACCACCAGCAGGGGGTGCTCACCGAGGGGGCGCTGGGGAGACAGCAGGGCGGCTTTCAGTGCGGGCTTAACCACGGTTGGCTCCGTTCGGGTCGGTGCTGGATGGGGCAAAGTCGGGATAGGCGGCCAGGATGCGCCGCGCGATCTCCGGCGACTGGCCAAGGTAGCTGGCCGGATCCAGGAGTTCGGCGAGCCGCAGGTCCGTGAGGGTGCCGGCCGGGACGGCGTCGCGCAGCAGCCTGCGGTAGGTAACCGGCTGCTCTGCGGGCGGGGCTTCCAGGGTCCGGTCGACCACGGCCTGGAGCTGCTGCCTGCCGTTCAGGCCGTCCCGTTCCGGAAGCAGCGGGGCCACGGCCGCGCTCACGCCTTCGGCCAGCAGCAGCGGCCCGGCCAGGTCCAGGTTGCGGCGCATGGCGTCCGAAAACACCCGCAGGCCTTCGGCCAGTTCCCGGGCGTGGCCTGCAGCGCCCAGCGTCAACGCCAGCAGCTGCCGGAGTGCGGGCCATTCGGTGTGCCAGGCACCGTCGGGGCGCTCGTCGTTGAAGTTCGCGGCGGCAAGGTGCAGCTGGGCGGCCAGCCCGGGGGCCTGCAGCGCCGCGCTGCGGACCAGGACGGACAGGACCGGGTTCTGCTTCTGCGGCATTGCGGAGGACACGCCTCGGCCGGCAGCCCGCGGCTCCGCCACCTCGGCCACCTCGGGCCGGCTCAGGAAGAGCACGTCCGCGGCGATCTTGCCGAGCGCGTCCAGCACGGAGGCCAGGGCGTGGCCAAGTGCGGTGACGGGCAGCCGGTTGGTGTGCCACGGTCCCGGCGCGGGCGCCAGGCCCAGCTGTGCAGCCAGTCCGTCGGCCAGGCTGAACGGGGTGGCCGGGTTGAACGGCGTGGCCGCAGAGTCCGCGGTGAGGACCGTCGCGGCGGCGAGCGTCCCGGCCGCGCCGCCGGACTGCACGGGAAACTGCAGCCCGGCGAGCTGACGACCGGCGGCGGCCACGCCGTGGAACCACTGCGCAGCCCGCAGCCCGAAGGTGTAGGGCAGGGAATGCTGGGTCAGGCTCCTGCCGACGCACAGCGTGTCCGCATGCTGCCCGGCCAGGGCGGCGAGCGCCGCCGTCGTGCCTTTGAGGTCCCCCAGCACCGCCTCCACGGTGTTCCGGGCCAGCAGCATGAGTGCCGTGTCCAGGACATCCTGGCTGGTCAGCGACGTGTGCACGGCCTTCGCTGCCCCAATGCCCGCATGGTCCAGCGCGGCCACGTTCTTCCGCAGGTCTGCCAGCAGCGGGATGACGGGGTTGCCCCCGCCCTGTGCGCGCCGGGCGATATCCGCTGCGTCGTAGCGGCCGGGTTCAGCGGCTGTGCTGACGACGGCGGCAGAACCGGCAGGGGCCAGGCCCGCCTTTTCGAGGACGGCAGCCCAGCCGGACTCGACGGCGAGGATCGCCGCGAGTACCGCGCCGTCGCCTGTCAGCGCCGCCACCACGGGTGAGGCGGAGACGGGACTGAGCAGGCCGGCGTCGAACGTTCCCGGAAAGGCGCCACCCGCGCCGGCTGACTGGCTCACTGGAAGTCCAGGAAGACTGTTTCGCCCTCGCCCTGCAGGCGGATGTCCCAGGTGAGGCCGCCGTCGGCGCCGCGGCGCGCAATCAGCGTGCTGCGCCGCTCCGGCTCCAGCGATGAGAGCAGCGGGTCCTTAGCCAGGGCGGCCTGGTCCTCCGGCAGGTACACCCTGGTGAACAGGCGGTTCATCAGGCCGCGGGCAAAGACGGCCACCGAGATGAACGGCGCCGCGCCCGGCTCGGTAGGGCCGGGGTTGACCGTAGTGAAGGTGAACTGTCCCGTGTTGCCCACGGCAGAACGGCCCCAGCCGGTGAACGTGTAACCGTCGCGAACCAGGGAACCGGTGCGCTGGACCACCTTGCCCTCGGCGTCCGGCTGCCAAATTTCCAGGATGGCGTCCGGGATGGGCTGGCCGGCGCCGTCATACACGGTGCCCTGGAGGCTGATGGAGCCGGGCGAACCGGCCGCCAGCAGTTCGCTGTCCTTGGCGAATGGCAGCGCGTAGCCGTAGAAGGGGCCCACGGTCTGGCCGGGGGTGGGGACGAGCTTATTCATGGTCATCTCCGTCTGCTCCCATCGCTTCATTCTCGGTCCAGGTCCGCTTGGGGCCGG
Source organism: Pseudarthrobacter sp. NPDC092419 (assembly GCF_044755045.1). Taxonomy (NCBI): domain Bacteria; kingdom Bacillati; phylum Actinomycetota; class Actinomycetes; order Micrococcales; family Micrococcaceae; genus Pseudarthrobacter; species Pseudarthrobacter sp. NPDC092419. The sequence goes on along the minus strand of NZ_JBIVQF010000006.1, from coordinate 121,106 downwards.
TCAGGACGATGTCCCAGTTGTAGCCCAGCGCCCACTCGGGGCTGGTGAGGCTGTGGTCGTAGCTGGCCACCAGCCGGTCGCGCGCGTCCTGGTCCACGATGGACTGGTAGATGGGGTCCAGCGGGAACAGCTGGTCCCCCGGGAAGTACATCTGGGTCACGATGCGCTGGGTGAACTCGGTGCCGAATAACGAGAAGTGGATGTGCGCCGGACGCCACGCGTTCAGGTGGTTCTTCCACGGGTAGGCGCCGGGCTTGATGGTGGTGAACCGGTAGGAGCCGTCCGGGCCGGTGATGCAGCGGCCCACGCCGGTGAAGTTGGGGTCCAGCGGCGCCGGGTGCTGGTCGCGCTTGTGGATGTAGCGGCCCGCGGAGTTGGCCTGCCAGATCTCCACCAGCTGACCGGCCACCGGGCGGCCGTCGCCGTCCAGGACGCGGCCGGTGACAATGATCCTTTCGCCCAGTGGTTCACCGTTGTGCTGGATGGTCAGGTCCGATTCCAGCGCATGCACGTCCTGGTGGCCGAAGGCCGGGGAGTACAGCTCGATGGTCTCCGGGTCCGCATGGTGCAGGCTCTTGGTGGGGTGCCGCAGGATGCTGCTGCGGTAGGGGGCGTAGTCCAGCCGTGGCTGCGTCTCCACGGCAGCTCCGTCCTTGACGGCCCGGGCGTACGCTTCGCCGAGGGCGGCCATCTCGGCGCTGAGGTCCGCCTGACTCTCTGCGGCGGCGTCGAGGGGTGCGTGGCCTGCCTTGGGTTCGGCGGGAGGCACGAGCTCCTCTGATTCGGCGTTGGTCTCTTCCGGCACGGCTGGCTCCTTTCTGGTGCTCTGGTTATCTGCTGGGTTGGCGGGGTTGGCGGTGGTCGTACTGGACGGCGTGCCGGACCGGGGCGTTGGGGGCGCCGTAGCCGTCATAGCCGTCTCGGCGTTCCACCATTTCGAAGAACACGCTGCCCACGGTGGCGGTGTAGAAGTGGAGGAACTCGCCGTCTCCGTCCCGGTCATAGAGCAGGTTCAGGTCCTGCAGGGTGGCGAGGAACTCCGGGTCCAGGCCGAAACGGGCGTCCAGGTCCTCGTAGTAGTTGGCCGGGATCTGCAGGAAATCGAGGCCCCGGTCCCGGGCGGCACGGGCGGTGGCCACCAGGTCGTCCACGGCGAAGGCCACGTGCTCCTGGTAGGCCTTGCGCGGCTGCCGGTCCCCCTGCGCCGCGGGTGCCTGCTGGATGGGCGCGAGGTTCAGCACCAGGCGAACGGCCGCGTCCGAGGTCTGCATGACCTGCGACCGGACCAGGCCGCTGGGGCTGGGCACCTCGGCGAACGGCAGCGGCTCCAGGGCCAGCGCGCTGGTGTAGAACAGCACGGCCTCGTCGAAGTGCTGCCACGGCTGGGCGAGATTCACGTGGTCGATCACCGCCCGGGTGGGGGAATGGGGATGCTCCAGGCCTTCGCCGAATTCGTGGGTCCATGCTGCCGTGCCGTCCGGGCTGCCCTGGCACAGGAAGATTTCGGTGGAGTCCGGGGCGCAGATTCCCTGGAATACCTCCTCGTCCGCCTGCACTTTCCGGGCGACCACGGGGGCCTTGAGCTGCTGGGCCCGCGCTGAGGCAATCACGGGGGATTCGACGTCGAACCCCAGCGCCGCGATGGCCGGCTCGGCGTGCCCGGCGGCCTGTTCGTTGATGATGACCCGCGCCTGGCCCATGGTCCAGAGCTGAACGTCCTTGGTCCGGTGCCGGCCCTCAAACTGGAAGCCAAGATGGCCCAGGAGCTTCTCCAGCTGGGCGGTGTCCTCAGCCTTGACCTCGGCAAAGTTGAAGCCGGCGGGTTCGTTCACCTTGGGCAGGGTGGCCAGCTCCATGGGATAACGACGGCGGAGCGCAGCGCGGCCGGTCCCGTCGGCTCCGGCGGCGTTCCCCGCGAGCCATTTGGCACTCTGCTCCTCCAGCCAGATGAGGGACCGCATGGCGTCCACGGCCGTCCGTTCCACATCCGACTGGCGGAACACGTCGTTGAAGACCTCCAGCGAGACCGGCCCGGAGTAGCCGGCACGGACCACGTGGCCCATGAACTTGGCCAGCTCGAACTGCCCTTCGCCCGGGAAAACCCGGTAGTGGCGGCTCCAGGAGAGGACGTCCATGGAGAGCTTGGGGGCATCGGCCACCTGGACGAAGAAGATCTTGTCCGCGTTGATCTGCTCGATCGGAGCGGTGTCCCAGTCGCGGGACAGGATGTGGAAGGAGTCCAGGCAGGTTCCGAGATTGGGGTGGTCCACCATCTGCACCAGCCGGTACGCGTGCTCGTAGTCGTTCACGTACTTGCCCCAGGCCAGGGCCTCGTAAGCAACCTTGACCCCGTGCTCCCCTGCCAGTTCGGCGAGGCGGGCCAGCTGTTCGGCGCGGAGGCCGTCGTCGTCGATGGTGGCTGTGGCGACGTTGGAGCAAACCAGGACCGTGTCCATTCCCAGACGGGTCATGAGCCGGAACTTTGCCGCGGCCCTGCGGAGGTTGGCTTCGAGCAGGTCCGGGGTGACGCCGTCGAAATCCCTGAACGGCTGGTAAAGGTCAAGTCCCAGCCCTAGGTCCGCGGCCATTTTGCGGACGTCCTCCGGGCTGAGCGGGGAGGTGACCAGGTCCTGTTCGAAGATTTCGATGCCGTCGAAGCCGGCGATGGCGCAGGCCTGCATCTTTTCCTTCAGCGTGCCGGACAGGCAGACCGTGGCGATTCCGGTGCGCATCAGGCGGCCACCTCTTCAGCGGCCACGAGCTCCAGGAAGTGGGCGCGCATGCGCTCCGGATCCGCTTCCAGGCCGGTGAAGATCCGGAAGGCGTCAGCAGCCTGGCCGACAGCCATGCGGCCGCCGTCGAGCACCTGGCAGCCCTTGCCACGGGCGGCACGGACCAGCTCGGTGTCAATGGGCCGGTAGACGATGTCCGCCACCCAGTGGCGCGGCTCCAGCAGTTCCAGGTCCAATGGCGCGCCCGGGTGCGCGGCCATGCCCACCGGAGTGCAGTGCACCAGGCCGTCGGCGGCGCGCATCAGCTGCGGCAGCTCCGACGTCGTACGCGCCGTTACGGTGCTGTCCGGGAAGAGACCGCCCAGCTCGGCAGCGCGCACTTCGGCGCGCATCGGGTCAACGTCCACGAGGTCCAGGGCACGGACCCCGGCGGTCAGCAGGGCGTAGGCGACGGCGGACCCGGCACCGCCGGCGCCGAGCTGGACGACGCGGTCCAGCGCTGCGCCGGGGAGTCCGGAGGCGAGCGCCGCAGCGAAGCCGGAAAAGTCGGTGTTGTGGCCGATGAAGCGGCCATCCCGGATAAGCACTGTGTTAACCGCGCCCAGCCGGCGGGCGTCCGGGGTGACCTCGTCAAGGTGTTCGAGGACCAGCTGCTTGCAGGGGTGAGTGATGTTCAGGCCGTTGAAGCCCAGGGTGCGGGCGCTCTGGAGGATGCTGCCGACGGCCTCCCCGGGCAGGCCCAGCTCCAGGAGGTCGATGGGCCGGTAGAGGTAGCGCAGGCCCTGCACATCCCCCTCACGTTCGTGCATGGGAGGCGTGAGTGAAGGCATGACGCCCTCGCCGACCAGTCCTACAAGGCAGGACTCAGTCTGATTACTCATCCGCGCAGCTCCTTTGGTTACGGCACCGGAAGCCGGGTGCGGGCTGTGCCGCAGGGCCGGTTTCGATGATGGTGATTACGGTACAGGAAAAGTTCACTTAGCGCACTATCGTTCGAGATACGAACATTAGCGCTGCGGCAAGCGGGCCGCCAGTTCCGCGGCGGCCTCCTGGAGGAGCGGCACGTGGGCTATCAGCTCCTCAAGGGAGAGACGGAAAACGGGGACGGCCGTAGCCAAGGAGGCGAACGCGAAGCCCTGGGCGTTCAGCAGCGGGACAGCCACCGCGCGCATGCCCGCCTCGTTTTCCTCGTCCATCACCGCATAGCCCTGCCGCCGCACCTGCTCGATCTCCGCCCGGAAGGCCTCGCGGCTGGTGATGGATTTCTCGGTCAGCGCCTCCAGCGGCAGTTCTGCCAGCAATTCCTCCCGCTCCGCGTCCTCCGCGAACGCCACCAGCGCCTTGCCCACGGCGGTGGTGGACAGGGAACCCAGATGGCCGGGGTCGCTGGTTACCCGAAACATCTGCGGCCCGTCCACCTTGTTCACGGTGAGGTGATGCTGGCCGTCGCGCACGCTCAGGATCGTGGCCTCGCCGGTCTGTTCGGTCACCCGGCGCAGGACCGGCATGGCCGCACCGGCGAATCCATGGTGGTTCGAGACCCGCTGGCCCAGCTGGAACACGCGGAGGCCCAGGTGGTAGCGCCGGCCATCCGGCTCGTAGTCGACGAACCCGTCGCGGGCCAGGGAGCCGAGAAGGCGGTACGTGGTACTGAAGGGCAATTGCGCCTGGCGGGAAATTTCCGCCGCACTGGCGCCGCGGGGTTCGTCGCCCAGGAGAACCAGCAGGCTCAGGGCTTTGCCGACCATGTCCATGCGTCCCGGGCTCTTGCCTGCGGGCTGGTTGTCAGCAGCTTCGACATCATCGTCCACTGTGGTTTGATTCACACTCATGACTCGATATTGCCACAATGTGAGAGCTATTTCTAGATTGTGAGAAATTTCTTGACAGGTGATGGGACTCACAGCCATCATTGCTGTATCGCACAAGTAGCTCCCACCATGTGGCTACTCGTCCCGGTTCTTCTCCGGACACCAGCCGCGCACCGCACCCTGCCCGCACCAAGGCACCGGCGGCTGCGGACCCAGATCCACCAGCGACAATGTCGTCACACTAAGGAACTTCATGAGCCAGACAACTTCGCCGGCCGCGCAGGCCTCGGGCGTCCACGGCGGCACCCCAAAGAAAGCCGCAGTCGCCAGCTTCCTGGGCAGCGCCGTCGAGTACTACGACTTCTTCATCTTCGGTTCGGCTGCCGCACTGATCTTCCCCACCGTCTTCTTCCCCAACGCCGATGCCAACGCAGCCATCATGTCCTTTGCCACGTTCGGGTTCGCCTACGTGGCGCGGCCCGTGGGGGCCGTCATCCTGGGCCACTTTGGGGACCGGGTGGGCAGGCAAAAAGTCCTCATGTTCACGCTCGTGCTGATGGGCGCCTCGACCTTCCTCATCGGCTGCCTTCCGGACTTCAACACGGTGGGCTGGTGGGCCCCGGCGCTGTTGGTGCTGGCCCGCCTGTGCCAGGGTCTGTCCGCTGCCGGCGAGCAGGCCGGTGCATCCTCCATGACCTTGGAACACGCTCCGGACCACCGCCGCGCGTTCTTCACCTCCTGGACCCTCACGGGCACCCAGGGCGGCCAGATCCTCGCAGCGCTGGTGTTCATCCCGGTCCTGGCCCTACCGGACGAGATCAAGTTCGGCATCGGGTGGCGCATCCCGTTCTGGCTTAGCGCACTGGTGGTTGTGGTGGCGTTCTTCATCCGCCGCACCCTGCACGAACCCCCGGCCTTCGAAGAAGCACAGAAGTCCGCCCAGATCTCCAAGCTTCCCGTCGCAGACCTGCTCCGCGGACACTGGCAGGACGTCCTGCGCGTTATCTGCTGCGCCTTCATTGCCGCGGTGTCCACAGTGTTCGGCACCCTTGCCATCAGCTACGCCAAGACGGTAGCCGGCGTGGACGGCAGCATCACCCTCTGGCTGGTGGTGGGTGCCAACCTGGTGGCACTGGGCACGCAGCCGCTCTTCGGCATGCTGGCGGACCGGATCGGCCGGAAGCCCGTCTTCATCTACGGCGCACTGTCCAGCGCAGCGCTGACGCCGCTCTTCCTGCTCAGCCTGGAATCCGGCAGCATCCCGCTGATGTTCCTGGCCGCCATTGGAATGTTCTCCTGCGGCTACGCCGCCTCCAACGCCGTCTGGCCGTCCTTCTACGCGGAAATGTTCAGCACCAAGGTACGGTTCTCCGGCCTGGCCATCGGCACGCAGCTCGGCTTCCTGATGGCAGGGTTCGCACCGGCCATCGTGGCGGCCATGGGCGGCATCAAGCCCGGCGGATGGGTGCAGATCAGCATCTTCACGGCCGTCATCTGCACGGTTGCGGCCATCTCCGCCTCGACCGCCAAGGAATCCTTCAAGGTCCCCACCAAGGAGCTGGGGCTCAAGTAACGCCGGGCGCCGTTCGCTCCCGCCCGGTTGCTATTGCGAAAGCCCGCCGTTCCCGGCAGTAATCCCGGGAACGGAGGGCTTTCTCTCTGCTTGCCTCCGGCTGGGGCGGCACCAACCGGGCTGGAACGCACAGTGGCCCGCTGCTACCCTCGCCCGGTCTCGAGGACCGAGGCCAAATCGAAGTTCACCGGTTCCTCCAGCTGCGCGTAGGTGCAGGATTCCGGGTCCCGGTCCGGGCGCCAGCGGTTGAACTGGGCCGTGTGGCGGAACCGCTCGCCCTCCATATGGTCGTACCGGACCTCCACCACCAGTTCGGGGCGGAGCGGGACGAAGGAGAGGTCCTTCCCGGCGCTCCAGCGGCTGCCCTCAGCGTTCCGCGGTGTGCGCTCCCCTTCTTCCTGCCTGGCCCAGGCCCACGGGTGGTCCTCGAAGTCCGTCACCAGGGGCTGCAGCTGTTCAAACAATTCCCGGCGCCGGGCCATGGGAAAGGCGCCGATCACCCCGACACTGGCCAGGCCGCCGTCCTCCTTGTACAGGCCGAGCAGCAGGGATCCGATGGCGTCCGGGCCGCTCTTGTGCAGCCGGTACCCGGCCACCACGCAGTCCGCGGTCCGTTCATGCTTGACCTTGTACATGACGCGCTTATCCGGCTCATACCTGCCGTCCAGCCGCTTGGCCACGATGCCGTCCAGACCTGCCCCCTCGAACTGCTCGAACCACTGCCCTGCCGTGTCCTGGTCCGTGGTGGCGGCAGTGAGGTGCACCGGGGCAGTACTGGCTGCGAGCGCCTTCTCAAGGGCCGCCCGGCGCTCCGAAAAAGGCCTTCCTGTGAAGTTGTCGTCCCCCAGGGCCAGCAGGTCGAAGGCGACGAAGCTGGCCGGGGTCTGTTCGGAGAGCAGTTTCACCCGGCTGGCCGCGGGGTGGATGCGCTGCTGCAGCGCGTCGAAATCGAGCCTGTCCCCGGATGATCCCACCAGGATGATTTCGCCGTCCACCACGCAGCGAGGCGGCAGGTTCTCCTTGAACGCTGCCACCAGCTCCGGGAAGTAGCGGGTCATGGGTTTCTCGTTGCGGCTGCCGATCTCCACGTCATCCCCGTCGCGGAAGATGATGGACCGGAAACCGTCCCACTTGGGTTCGTAGCTGAGGCCCGCGCCGACCGGGATATTTCCGATCCCGCTGACTGACTTGGCGAGCATGGGCGGGACGGGCGGCATCACGGGCAGTTCCATGGTGCCCATTCTTGCCCGTCCCGCGCAGACGGGAAAGGGCCCCGTCCAGAGGACGGGACCCTTTCCGTGCGGCAGTCCGCGGATGATTCCGGGAAATTAGGCGGGCAGGCCTGCCGGGTCGGTGACCGGCGCTTCCTCAACCGGCGCCTCCACCACGGCGTTCTGTGCTTCGTACTGCTCGGCAAGAGCCTGGTAGGCGGCCTTGGCCTGGTCCACGGCAACCTGGTTGGCGGCCTTCAGGGCCTTCAGCGCTTCGAGGTTGGTGGCGCGGAGGGCCTGGACCTGGTCCTGGGCTGCTTTCTTGGCGGTGCCCTTGGCCGACTTGGTGGCCTCGAGGGCAGCCTTTTCGGCGGCCTGGTAATCGGCGTGTGCCTGCTTCTCGGCAGCGAGAGCATCGGCCTGGACGGTCTTGAAGGCCGCGAATGCCGCCTCTACCTCTTCGAGGGTGACCGGTGCAGCCACAATTTCCTCCACGGCCACGTAGCCGCTGTCCACGGTGGCGTCAGAAGCGGACGCGGCCCCTGCGCCTGCGCCTGCCATGAGGCCGGTTGCGAGGACTGCTGCTGCCATTTTGGTGATTGCTGACATGTAATGACTCCATTGGTTGGGGAAGTGTCGCAGCCGGTCCAGCACCAGCTGTCCATTCCAAAGTAGCCAGCCGAAACCAGCGTGGAGGGAACCTTGGGCTGATCCTTGCCAAACCCTTTCCGGGGTCGGATTTTCCTGCGGGAAACCTGCACGCATGCTTGCCTTGGGCTGTTGAACGCTCGACAGAACGCTATCGGGGACGGTAGAGGTTAACGATGGTTACTGTCGGGTTTCACGCATCGCATGAACAAATCAGTCCGGGCCGCCTGCTCCAGGACGTCCAGCACGCTGAGCAAGCCGGCTTTGACGCCGCCATGTGCTCGGACCACATCGAACCCTGGTCCGCAAGGCAGGGCCACTCCGGTTTCGCCTGGTCCTGGCTGGGCGCCGCGCTGGCCACCACGGGGCTGCGCTTCGGAGTCGTCACCGCGCCGGGCCAGCGCTACCACCCGGCCATCATCGCCCACGCCTCGGCCACCCTGGCCAGCATGTTTCCGGACCGGTTCTGGATGGCACCCGGCAGCGGCGAGAACATGAACGAGCACGTCACCGGAGACGCCTGGCCGCCCAAGGCAACCCGGCAGCAGCGGCTTGAAGAATGTGTGGACGTCATCCGCAGGCTGCATCGCGGTGAGGAAGTCACCCACCATGGCCTGGTGACAGTGGAACAGGCCCGGATCTGGGATGTCCCGGACACTCCGCCGCCGCTGATCGCTCCGGCCATCAGCGTGGAAACGGCACGCCGCGGGGCAGCGTGGGCGGACGGCCTGGTCACCGTGAACCAGCCCGCCGCAAAACTCAAGGACATGCTGGCTGCCTACCGGGACAACGGCGGCCGCGGCAAGGCCGTCCTCCAGGTCCACCTGTCCTGGGCGCCCAGCGAGGAAGAGGCCACGGCCATCGCAATGGACCAGTGGCGGACCAACACCTTCGCCCCGCCCGTTCCGTGGGACCTGCCCACCGCAGGGCATTTCGACGGCGTGAGCGGCACCGTGGGCGAGGAACAGGTCCGGAAATCGGTCAACGTTTCGGCAGACCCTGCCCGGCATGCCGCATGGCTCGCTGAGTACGCGGACCTGGGCTTCGATGAGCTGTACCTGCACTTCGTGGGTCAGGAGCAGGCCGCGTTCATCGACACGTTCGCGGACCAGGTCCTGCCCCAGCTGCGGACCGCGGGAGCCTACGCATGAGGATCGCGGAAACCTCGGACCTGTGGTGGAAGAACGCCGTCATCTACTGCCTGGACGTGGAGACGTTCTTCGACCACGACGGCGACGGCACCGGCGACTTCGCCGGCCTCACCCAGCGTGTGGACTACCTGGCCGCCCTGGGGGTTACCTGCATCTGGCTCATGCCCTTCTATCCGTCCCCGGACCGGGACGATGGGTACGACGTGACGGACTTCTTCGGCGTGGATCCGCGCCTGGGCACGCTGGGTGATGTGGTGGAGTTCATCCGCGCCGCCAAGGACCGCGGCATGAGGGTTATCGCGGACTTCGTGGTGAACCACACCTCGGACCAGCACCCCTGGTTCGTCGAGGCCCGCAAGTCAACGGACAACCCTTACCGGGACTTCTACGTCTGGCGCCCGGACTCTCCGCCGGACACCTCCGACGAGGTGGTGTTTCCCGGAGAGGAGAACTCGCTGTGGACCAAGGATGAGGCCACCGGGGAGTGGTACCTGCACATGTTCGCCAAGCACCAGCCTGACCTGAACGTAACCCACCCGAAGGTGCGGGACCAGATTGCCAAGGCGATGGGGCTCTGGCTGGAAATTGGCCTGGACGGCTTCCGACTGGACGCGGTGCCGTTTTTCCTGGAGACCCGCGGCCAGCCAAAGGACCAGGCGGCCAACCTCGATCCGCACGGCTATCTTGCCGCGCTGCGGAGCTTCGTGAGCCGCCGCAACGGCAGCGCCGTGCTGCTGGGTGAGGTGAACCTGCCCTACAAGGAACAGCTGGAGTACTTCGGCGGCCCGGAGGGCAACGAGCTGAACATGCAGTTCGATTTCTTGTCCATGCAGAATATCTACCTGTCCCTGGCACGCCAGGATGCACGCCACCTCGGGGAGACGCTGAAGAGCCGTCCGCCTATCCATCCGGACAACCAGTGGGCCATGTTCGTGCGCAACCATGACGAACTGACGCTGGACAAACTTGGCGAAGGGGAACTGCAGGAGGTCTTCGACGCCTTCGGGCCGGAGAAGAACATGCAGATCTACGGCCGGGGCCTGCGCCGCCGCCTGCCTCCGATGCTGGGCGGCGATGCTGAACGGCTGCGAATGGTGTACTCGCTGATGTTTTCGCTGCCGGGCACCCCGGTCCTGTTCTATGGCGAGGAACTGGGCATGGGCGAGAACCTGCGGCAGAAGGGCCGCGCCGCCGTCCGCACCCCCATGCAGTGGACCAGCGAAAAGAACGGCGGATTCTCCACCGCCAAGGCCTCGGACCTTGTGGCTCCGCTGGTCCAGGGCGAATACGGCCCGGAGAACGTTAACGCAGCGGCGGCCAAGCGGGACCCGGAGTCACTCTTCAATTTCATGTCGGCCCTGATCAGCCGCTACCGCGAATCACCTGAACTGGGGTGGGGCGAATTCAGCATCATCGACCAGCCTGAGCCCGCTGTCTTCGCGCACACCTCCACCTCCGACGGCGGCACCCTCGTCCTGCTCCACAACTTCAGCGAAAAGACTGTGAAGGTCACGGGTTCAGTCGCCTCGGAGTCTGGTCCGTCCGGCGATTTCCGGAATTCCCAGCTCCTTGACCTATTCGACGGCGAGAACGCCGCTGTGGAACCGGACGGCACCTTCACGGTGGAGCTTGGGCGCTACGGCTACCGGTGGTTCCGCCTGCACCGCAAGGGGGACCGGCTGGCGCCGTGAAACCTGCAGGGCGCCAAGAACTAACAGCCCCCTAACCGCGGGGAAACAGGGACGCAATAACGCCCGGCCACACTGGAAGTGCAGGCAAGAGCCGGCACTTCCAGTCAGGAGGCCCCGCCATGTTGAAGAAAGCGACCCCGCAGGTTACCCGCGTCCGCGCCTTGGATCAGCTGCACCGCGGCGACGAAATTGAGGCCCGCCTCTCGGTGGGCCCGTCCTACGATGACGTGGTGGTGCGCCGCGGCAGCGTCCAGGAGACGGCGCCGGGCATCGGTGTGGTCTGGATCCTGGACCGCGTGAGCGGGCTCCGGAAGGCCGTCAATACGGACGAGTGCAGCGTGTGGCGGGTCGCCTGATCATCGCCCCTCGCGACCCTCTCTCAGTTAACGCTCTTAAAGTCCCAACCCTCTCTCAGTTGATGCGCACGAAACCAAAACGCTCTCTCACCTTTGCGGCGGCCCGGTGGCGGTCAGTGACAGAGCGTCCCCCGGGGAGCGACATCAAGTGAGAGAGCGTGGGAAGGGTGGCGGGCGGACGGACGACGGCGGCACACCGGTCGCGGCGGCGGGCGCAGTCAGGAGGGACTGCCCGCAGCCGCGGTGGTAACGCCCCCGACGTCTAGCCGCCGGCCACGGACTGGATGACCAGGATTTCCTGCCCGGGCAGGACCTCCGTTTCCAAGCCCTGCAGCCGCCGCACCTCGTCCCCGTCCACGTAGATGTTCACGAACCGCCGCAGCGCTCCGGTTTCGTCCCGCAACCGGCGGCCGAGCACTGTGAAGTCGCCGGTCACGGCATCCAGGAGTTTTCCCACCGTCACCGGCCCGTCAGCGGGCGCAGTCAGGATGGACTGCCCGCCGGCGAGTGGCTGCAGGACGCCGGGAAGGACCACGCTGATCTCAGCCACCGGCCACCACGGCGGCACGGACGCACAGGACATCGGGCAGGTGCGACGCCACTTCCGCAAAGGTTTCGCCTTCGTCCGCGCTGGCGTAAACGGATCCGCCGCGGGTCCCGAAGTAGACCCCGGCCGGCTCCGCGGTGTCCACTGAAGCGGCATCGCGCAGGACGCTGTTGTACTCCCGGTCCGGCAGCCCCGCATCATGCCTCCGCCAGGTGGCCCCGGCGTCGTCCGTCCGGTGCACGGCTAGTTCGCCCCCGGGAGGGATGCGTTCGCCGTCGGCCTTCAGGGGAATAACCCACGCCGTGCCGGCCCGCCGGGGATGTGCCAGCATGACGAAGCCGAAGTCCGCGGGCAGGCCGTCGGCGATGGATTCCCACGTGTCTCCGTTGTTTTCCGTGCGGTAGACGCCGTGGTGGTTCTGGGCGTAGAGGCGGCCCGGGACGGCTGCGTCGGCAGCGATCTTGTGGACGCACTGGCCGAACTCGGGCTGGGGATCCGGCATGAAGTACGCGGAAATGCCGCGGTTCCTGGGCTCCCAGGAGGCTCCGCCGTCGGAAGACCGGTAAACGCCGCCGGTGCTCATGGCGACGTGCACGGTGTCCCCGTCCGGCTGCACCGCGATGGAGTGGGCCGCAGCACCGCCGTACCCGGCGCCCCACTCGGAGCGGTGCGGATGGTCCCAGAGGCCGCGGTTGAGCTCGAAATGCTGCCCGCCGTCCGTGGATTTCCAGAGCGAAATGGGCTCGGCGCCCGCCCAGACCACACCGGGGCGGGACGCTGCGTCCGGGTGGATCTGCCAGATCCGCTCCACCGCGGCTCCGGTGTCCGGCGGGAAGCTGATGGCGCCTTCCAGGGGTTCGGACCACGTGGCACCGAGATCATCCGAATGGGCCACGGTGGGTCCCCAATGTTCGCTGCGGACGCCCACCATGATCCGGGTGCGGCCTTCACGCGTGTCGATTCCGATGCTGGGAATCTCGTTCATCAGGAAGTGCGGCCCGTTCAGGGACCAATCGCGGCGGTCACTGCTGGTGGCCAGCCACAGGCCCTTCTTGGTGCCGATCGCCAGGAGGTAGCTCTCAGCTGACGCCACGGCTAATCAACAAATTCCGACTGCGTCTCGATGAAGTCCCAGTCAGCCTCCGAGAGTACGGCCGCCGCCTGGTCCGGGGAGGGGCCTCCGGCCCGGGCGATGCCCTGCAGCACCGGCGGCGGAATCTCCGCGGCCCGGAGGTTCTCCCGCAGCCATTCCTTGCTGGCCAGGTCCAGGTCCAGCCACCACATGAAGATTTGCATGCCGTCACGCACCCTTTCGTTTGTTTCCACGTTAGGCGCGGGCGCGGGACCGGACAAGGGTCCCCCCACCGGCTATGGATGGCCGGACAGGTGGCGCGGACGTTTTCCGCGTAGCTGCGCGGCCGTCCCCGTAGCCACGGTGGAAAAAGTCGGGTACCGCCCACCCGGGACGCGCCGCCGGGGTGTTCCTAGCCTGAATCTCACCACCTTTGCCCGAATTTCCCGCAGCGGACCAGGAGCATCATGCGCACGGAACGCAGCCGCCATGCCGCCCCGCGCGGGGTGCCCTGGTGCGGGGTGCCCTGGTGGCGGTGGGACCGCGCCGACGTTGCCATCCTGATGTCCGGCGCCCTGGCCTTCCTTGTCCTCACCTTCGGCGGCCCCCTCGTCCAGTACGGCAGCAGCCTGACGCTGGGCGACGGCGGGCCTGGCGGGGGGGTGGGGGCGCCGCCCGCCTCGTTGCCGGCCGGCGTCGTGCCTTCTCCTACTGCACCGTCCCCCACCGCGGCACACCGGACGACGGCGACTCCCGCGCCCGCCTCCACGCCCCCGCCTGGTCCGGTGCTTCCGGCCGCCGCGGCACCGTTGCGGGTCCGTTACGCCGGCGCGGATTTCAACGTTCCGGTGCATCCGCTGAAGCTCGACAGCCGGGCCACCACCATCAAACCGCCGCCCACCAAGGACGGGTACTGGCTCAGCCCGTACGGTTCGCCGGGGAAGGGGTCCACCAACACGACGTACGTGATCGGCCACAGCTGGGACGGCGTGGACGCCCCCTTCAACCACCTCAGCTCACAGGCCGCGAAAGGTGACCGGTTCGCCGTCGACACGGCCTCCGGGACCATCACCTACCGGGTGGAGAGCATCACCACGTACCTGAAATCCAGCCTCAAGGACAGTCCTGTCTGGGACGTTGTGCCCAACCGGCTGGTGCTTATCAGCTGCTACACGCAGGACCTGTGGGGCAAGAACGTGGTGGTTATAGCCTCACCGGCCCCCGCGTAACGGTGCGGCCTGTTCAACCGTGATGGGCGGGCAGACAATAAGGTATGGCCGCTGAAGAGTCCGCTTCCCTGCCCCTGCTGGTCGGGGTGGTCCCCGGGCAGCATCCCGAAGTGCTGGCCACGGCAGCGTCGCTGGCAGCACGGCTGGGAGTCCCGCTGTCCTGCGCCTATGTGGACGAGGCAAGCTACGTCGTCGAGTGGGACCCTGCGCGCTCAGCCCACCGGTTATCCCCGCACCCCGGCGCGGACGATGCCGACATGGCTGCACTGGCCGCCGGGCTGAAGGAGGCGATCACGGGAGCTGCGGCTGAGGCAGCAGGAGGGACCCCTCCCGTGCAGTGGTCGCTGCACACACTGACTGGTGACGCGGCCCGCGCCCTGGGCCGGCAGGCCGCAGAACTGGGAGCTTCGATGATCATTGTCGGCACCTCGGAGCGCGGCCTCGCCCACCGCATCTCGGAGGCGTTGAACGGTTCCGTAGGGACATGGCTGAGCCATCACCAGGACCGTCCCGTCCTGGTGGTTCCGCCGCGCCCGGAGCGGGACTCGAGCCCGGAAAAGCGCCGCGGAAAATAAAGCGAAAGTAGTTATTCGCGGTGCTGGCGGCGGACCATACCAGCCCGTAAGCTGGACCAAGCAGGCCGGATCCCCAGGGTTTCCGGGACTGCCCCAAAGCTGCTCCGGAGTGCGTATCCCCCAATAACGCACTCCGGAGCTTTTTGCGTTCCGGGTGCCGTTGGGGTGCCGGGCTGTCCATGCGTCGCCGCCCGAGGCTATACCCCCTGGGGGTACTTGCGTGGATACCCCTCGGGGGTATATGTTGTGGCTATGGAGCATACGGAAGAGACGCTGGCCGGCGTTGGGGGCCCAGCCCCGCAGCACGGTTATTCCGGCAACAAGGACGCCTACCTCCGCCGCCTCAAGCGGATTGAGGGTCAGGTGCGCGGCATCGCGCGCATGGTGGATGAGGACAAGTACTGCATCGACATCCTCACCCAGGTGTCCGCTGTGACCAAGGCGCTGCATGCGGTCAGCCTGGGGCTCATGGAAGAGCACATCGGCCACTGCGTGGTCGGCGCAGCTGCCGAGCCGGACCCGGAGGCCCGCGCCGAAGCCATCGACGCCAAAGTCAAGGAAGCGGCAGACGCCATCGGCCGCCTGCTCCGCTAAGCATTCCCCCACCCAACCCTCCTGCCACCGCAGGCACACCGCGAAGGAGCATGCCATGAGCACCACCTCCCCCACTACCACCGAGGTCAGCGTTTCCGGGATGACCTGCGGCCACTGCGTCTCGGCCGTTACCGAAGAACTGGAGGCCCTTGAAGGCGTCCAGGGCGTTGACGTGGACCTCAACGCCGGCGGGGTGTCCACCGTGACCATCACCTCCGCCAAGGAACTCTCCCCGGCGGAGATCGGCGAGGCCGTGGCGGAGGCCGGCTACCTCGTCGTCGCCAACGAAGCCTAGGAAAACCCGCCGCTGGGCGACCGCCTCGGCGGACGCCGGACCGTCCCAAGGAGACGCCATGAGCAGCCAGGAACTCCTCAACCAGCCCGGCAGCCGGGTGGTTGAGCTTGATATCGAGGGCATGACCTGCGCCTCCTGCGTGGCGCGGGTGGAGAAGAAGCTCGGCAAGCTGGACGGGGTGGCGGCTTCGGTCAACCTTCCGCTGGAATCGGCCCACGTCACAGTACCGGCCGGCATCACGGATGAACAGATCACGGCAACCGTAGCGGCGGCCGGCTACAAGGCACGGGTCCGGGTGCCTCAGGAGTCGGCCATCGATGCCGGGGACCTGCCCACGGAACCAACCGCGCACGGCGAATCCCACGCCGCCGGCACCCTCCGCCCGCGCCTGATCCTCGCGGCCGTACTGACGCTGCCGGTCTTCGTGATCTCGATGGTCCCGGGCTTCCAGTTTCCGCACTGGGGCTGGGCGGCGGCGGCGCTCTCGCTGCCGGTGGTCACGTGGGCGGCCTGGCCGTTCCACCGCGCAGCCGCCGTGAACGCGCGGCACCTTGCCTCCACCATGGACACGCTGGTCTCCATCGGCGTGACCGCGGCGTACCTGTTCTCGGCGTGGCAACTGCTCGCCGATCCCCGCATGACCGAGCACCCGGGCATGGAGGGCATGGACACCGGGGGCCTCTACTTCGAGGTGGCCGCCGTGGTCACCACGTTCCTGCTGCTGGGACGCTACCTGGAGGCCAATGCCAAGCAGAAGGCCGGCGATGCGCTTAAGGCTCTCCTGAACCTGGGCGCCAAGGATGCCACCGTGCTGCGGGACGGTACCGAGCTGCGGGTGCCCGCGGAGACCCTGCGGGTGGGCGACGTCCTGGTGGTCCGGCCCGGCGAGAAAATCGCCACGGACGGCGTGGTCGTCAACGGCAGTTCCGCCGTCGATGCCTCTTTGGTCACCGGCGAATCGGTCCCCGTCGAAGTGGGACCGGACAGCCGCGTCACCGGCGCCACCATCAATACCTCCGGCCGGCTGCTGGTGCGCGCCACCCGGGTGGGCAGCGAAACCACGCTGGCGCAGATGGCCCGGCTGGTGTCCCAGGCGCAGACGGGCAAGGCACCCATCGCACGGCTGGCGGACCGGATCAGCGCCGTCTTCGTTCCGGTGGTCCTGGCCATCGCCGTGGCGACCTTCGCGGCATGGCTGCTCACGGCAGGGCCGGACATCACCTCCGGTGAGCTGCGCGCGGCCTTCACCGCCGCCGTCGCGGTTTTGGTCATTGCCTGCCCGTGCGCCCTCGGGCTGGCCACTCCGGTCGGCCTGCTGACGGGGACGGGACGCGGCGCCCAGCTGGGCATCCTGATCAAGGGCCCGCAGGTCCTGGAGGACACCCGGACGGTGGACACCATCCTGCTGGACAAGACCGGCACGGTCACCACCGGCGTCCTTGCCGTTGACGGCATCATCGCGTTCGGGGGCCTCGATGCCGCCCGGGTGCTGCGCCTGGCGGGCGCGGTGGAAGCCGCTTCCGAGCACCCCATTGCGCACGCCATTGCGGCTGCAGCACGGAATGCGGCCGACGACGGACGCCTGCCTTCCGTGGACAAGTTCAGTTCCGCGCCGGGCGGCGGAGTGGCCGGAACCGTGGAAGGGCAGCTGGTCATCGCCGGCCGCACCGGATGGCTGGAGCAGAACAGCGTGGCACTCAGCGAGGAGCAGCGAGGGGCTTTGGCCGCCGCCGAGGATGCCGGTGCCACCGCCATCTGGGTCGCCATTGACGGTGGCGTGGCCGGGATTGTGAGCCTCCGGGACTCCATTAAGGACGGGTCCGCGCAGGCAGTGTCCCGTCTCCGGGAACTCGGGCTGCGGCCCATCCTGCTGACCGGCGACAACGCCGCCGTGGCCGCCCAGGTGGCTGCCGCCGTCGGAATCGCTGCGGAGGATGTGTACGCGGGCGTGCTGCCCGAGGGGAAAGTGGACGCCGTCCGGAAGCTCCAGGCCGCCGGTGCCACCGTGGCCATGGCCGGGGACGGCGTGAACGACGCCGCAGCGCTGGCACAGGCTGACCTCGGCATCGCGATGGGGTCGGGAACGGATGTGGCCATCGAGGCCGCGGACCTGACCGTGATGGGCAACGACCTGGCCCAGGTGGCGCAGGCCATCGAGCTGTCCCGGCGCACGCTGGCCACCATCAAGACCAACCTGTTCTGGGCGTTCTTCTACAACGCCGTGGGCATTCCGGTGGCGGCCCTGGGCCTGCTCAATCCGATGATTGCCGGCGCCGCGATGGCCGCGAGCTCGGTGCTGGTGGTGGCCAACTCGCTGCGGCTCCGGAGCTTCGGCAGGTAGCCACGTCCGCCGCTGCCGGCCGGTGCGTCAGGCCGTGCCGTAGCGTACCGCGGCGCGCGCCTTGGCCTTGGCGGCCTCGGTGTCGCGGTCCTTGGGCGGCGCCTGGGTGACGAGGGCGTCCAGGAGGTGCTGGGTGATGTGCGCGATCTCATGGACGGCATGGTCGAACGCTTCCTGGTTGGCCTTGGACGGCTTGGTGCTGCCGCTGATCTTGCGGACATATTGCAGGGCCGCGGCGTGGACCTCCTCGGAGGTGGCGTGCGGCTCGAAGTTGTGGAGGGTTCGGATGTTCCGGCACATAACCCCATGCTAGGCCCGGGCCCGCTGATGCGTCAGTGGCTGGCGCTAGGGAACGGGTTCGACGTCGTTCGCGTGCTCCAGCGGTGAGGCCTGCCCGGGTGCCGCCCGCCGAAGTTCATCCAGGCGGACCAGGACCACGCCGCCCACAATCAGGACGCCGCCCAGGAGCTGGATCGGACCGGGCAGCTCACCCAGCAGGAGCCAGGCCCAGAGGACGGCAAACAGCACCTCGGTGAGAGAGACGAACGACGCCACCTTGGAGCCCAGGGCCCGGGCGGCCATGATTCCGGAAACGTAGGCGAGCACCGTGGCCAGGACCACGAGGCCGGCAACCGAAACCCACCAGGGCGTGACCCATGGACCGAGCCGGGTATCGGCTGTGCTGAAAGCCATGGGGAGCAGGCCGGTGGCTGCGGCCAGCCACATCACGGCGGCGCCCACCATGAGCCCGCCGGAGGCCAGGACCAGCGGCGGAAGGGTGTCGTTCTCCTTGGCCGTGATGAAGAAGTAGATGGCCAGGCAGACGGCGGCGGCCATGCCCCACAGGACGCCCACCAGGTCGATCCGGATGGCGCCGGTCAGGTCCAGCACCAGCACCAGGCCGCCCAAGGAGAGCAGCGTGCCAGCGAAGGTCAGCGCGCTCGGCCGGCGCCGGCTTGCCGCCCAAAGCCAGAGGACAATGAGGACCGGCGCCAGGTATTCCAGGAGAAGCGCCACGCCCACGGAGAGGCGCGCCACGGCGTTGAAATAGAACAGCTGGCAGGCAGCCACTCCAATCAGGCCGAAGAGCACGATGGTGAGCCAGTTGTCCCGCAACTGGTGCCACCGGCCGCGCAGCGCCGGAATGGCGGGCACCGCCAGGATCAGGGCCGCCCCCGTAAGGCGGGCGGTCACAGCAGCCCCCGGGGACCAGCCGGTCTCCAGCAGCGCCTTCCCAAAGGAGCCGGAGATCCCAAAGACGGCGGACGAGAACAGCGCGATGCCCAGGCCGGACGCCAGGAAGCCGCCGCGGGCCTGCTGCAGCCGGGCGGAAGTGGAGTTGTTTACGGCAGGCACCGTCGCCTCCTGTCAGGAGTAAAGTAGGGTAATGCCCCTGACACTACGCTTCCCCCTGGTAAGGAGTCAAGATGGTCTTTGCCCCTGACACCGAGATGGCGCTGCGCACCGTGGTGAACCTCATTAACTCCGCAGCCAACGGCAGCGAAGGGCTTGCTTCCGTGGCGGACCTGGACGTGTTTCTGGAGGAGGAGGGATTCACGGGTTCCCGCACGCGGGACGCCGCGGAACTGGCCAGCGTGCATGCGCTCAGGGGCCAACTGGCGGAATTGTGGACCGCGGACCAGGCTGCCGCCGTGGAGATCATCAACCGGCTGCTCCGGGAAGCCAACGCACTCCCCCAGCTGGTCCGGCACGACGGCTGGGACTGGCACCTGCACGCCACCACGCACGATGCACCGCTGGCGGACAGGATGAGCACGGAGGCGGCCATGGCCTTGGCGGATGTGGTCCGCGGCAAAGAGATGGACCGGCTGCGAAGGTGCGAGGCGGAGGACTGCAACGCGGCAGTGCTGGATCTCAGCCGGAACCGGTCAAAGCGGTACTGCGACACCGGGAACTGCGCCAACCGCGTGCACGTCGCGGCCTATCGAGCCCGTCAGGCCGCCGGGGGCGGGGTGCTGCCGCGCACCACGAGCTCAGCCGGGTAGATGACCGGTTCCAGGTGCAGCTCCGGATCATCGATGGCGCGGATGAGGAGCTGGCCTGCCGTGGCGGCCATGTCGACCATCGGCTGGGTCACCGTGGTGAGGCCCAGCCCATTGGCGGCCAGGAGGGCATGATTGTCGAACCCCACCACGGCCACGTCCTCCGGAACCTTCCGGCCGTCGCCCTGCACTGTTTCAATGACGCCCAGCGCCATCAGGTCAGAGGCGGCGAAAACACCGTCCAGCCCGGGCGACCCAGAGAACAGGTCCCGTGCCGCTTCGGCGCCGCCCGCCGTCGTGAAGTCCCCGTGGATGACGGGGCCGGGCTGCAGCCCGGCCTCCCGCAGCCCCTGCAGCCATCCTTCCAAACGGTCGACGGCGGCTGTCATGTCGGCAGGGCCGGCCACGGTCCCGAGCCGGGTGCGACCGGTGGCGGCCAGGTGCCTGGCTGCCAGCCGGCCGCCCTCAAAGTTGTCCAGGTCCACGTACGGGAGTCCGAAGCCCACTGCCCAGGGCCGGCCGATGAAGACGGTGGGCAGGCCGGCCGTGCCGAGGGCTTCCGCCCAGTCGTCGGCCTTGTGGAAGGACACCACGATGGCCCCGTCCACATGGCCGCCCCGCAGGTACCGTATGGTGCGCGCAGAGTCGTCCCCGGCACGGGACATGAGGAGGACCAGCTGCATGTCCGTCTCGCGAAGGGCCTCGTTCACGCCAGTAATGACGGCTGCGAAAAACGGATCCATCATGACCCGTGCATCCGGCTCCGGGATGACCAGCGCGACCGAATTGGTTCGCTTAGTCACCAGGCTCCGGGCCGCGCGGTTCGGCGTGTATCCGAGTGCCACGATGGCGGCATCGACGGCGGCCTGGGCTTCCGGGCTGACCTTCAGCCCGCCATTGATCGCCCTGGACGCGGTGGAGCGGGAGACTCCAGCGGCCGTGGCAAGATCCTCAAGCGTCGGACTGGGCCGCCCGGCCTGCAGGAGGCCGGACCGGCGGGACTTTTCGTTCATTACACTGACAATACGACACCCGGCTCCGATGGGGGGACGGCGCTGCTGCTGGCCGGAACGGTATTGGAAGCCGCCACCGCCGAGTACCACAAGGCGCTGGCCTTAGGGATGCGTTCCTGCGTTGCGTAGTCCACCCGGACCAGACCGAAGCGCTGGTGATAGCCGAAGGACCACTCGAAGTTGTCCAGCAGGGACCAGGCAAGGTAGCCGCGGACGTCCACGCCGTCTGCGATGGCACTATGAACTGCCTGGAGATGGGATGCAAAGAACCCCAGCCGGTTTTGGTCGTCGACGAACCCCGCGTCGTCGGGGACATCCTCGTAGGCTGCACCGTTTTCCGTGATATAAACGGGGATCCCTGCCGGACCCGTGTACTCCGCCTGCAGCCGGTTGAGCAGACGCCGCAGACCCTCCGGCTGGACCTCCCAGCCCATTCCCGTCACCGGCAGGCCGCGGGGTACCGACCGCGCGCCGTCAGCTGCCACGAAGGGTGAGGACACCGGGCGGGCAATCTGTTCGGGAGCCGCCGTCGTCTGCGCGCCGGCTTCTTCTCTCACGTCCACCGGGTCCTTCGTGAGGGATTCCCCGTGGTAGTAGTTGACGCCCAGCAGGTCCAGGGGCGTGGAAATGGTCTCCAGGTCCCCGTCCTGCACCAGATCAGCCAGTCCAAGGTGCGCAACATCAGCCAGCAGGTCGGCCGGGTACTCCCCCCTGAACAGCGGGTCCAGGAAAATCCTGTTGAACTGCCCGTCGATGCGCCTGGCCGCATCCCTGTCCCCCGCACTGCCGGGATCCCGCGGATCCGGGACCGTCAGGTTCAGGGTGATGCCCAGGTTTGCATCCGGGTCCACCCGGCGGAGTTCCCGTGCTGCAAGTCCATGCCCAAGCAGCAAATGGTGGGCGGCAGCCAGCCCTGCCCGAGGGTCCTGTCTTCCCGGCGCGTGGATGCCGGCCGCATAGCCAAGGAACGCCGAGCACCACGGTTCGTTCAGGGTGGTCCAGATCCGTACGCGGTCACCCAGGACGCCGTGCATAAGGGCCGCGTACTCGGCGAAACGGTAGGCCGTGTCCCGGTTGGCCCAGCCGCCCTTATCTTCCAGCGCCTGGGGCAGGTCCCAGTGATACAGGGTCAGCCAGGGCGTAATGCCCGCTGCCAACAGCTCGTCCACCAGGCGGGAGTAGAAGTCGAGGCCTTCAGGGTTGGGGGTGACACCGTCGGGCATACACCGCGCCCAGGACGTGGAGAACCGGTAGGCCTTCATGTTCATGTGGGCCATCAGGGCAACATCCTGCTTGTAGCGCCGGTAGTGGTCGCAGGCAACGTCGCCGTTATGGCCGTCAGCCACCGCACCGGGCTGGCGTGCGAAGACGTCCCAGATGGAGTCCTGCCGCCCGCCGGCGTGTGCTGCACCTTCGATTTGGTAGGCAGCGGTTGCCGCGCCCCACAGGAAGCCCTCCGGAAACGGAAGTTGGGTGGAACTCATCCTTTAACTGCTCCTTGCATAATTCCAGATACGAGCTGCCTGCCTGCCGCAATAAAGAGGAGCAGGAGCGGGACGGTGGCCAGGACGGCGCCGGCCAGGACCACGGAGTAGTCCACGAAGTGGGCCGCCTGCAGCAGCTGCAGGGCCACCGGGAGGGTGGGGTTTGACGGGTCAAGGACGATGAACGGCCAGAAGAAATTCGTCCAGGTGGCCACGAAGGTGAACAGCGCGAGCATGGCCGCGGCCGGGCGGGCCGCCGGGAATCCAATGTGCCAGAACGCCTGGATCATGGACGCCCCGTCCATCCGCACGGCCTCGATGAGCTCATCAGGGAGGGCGTCACGCAGGTATTGGGTCATCCAGAATACGCCGAAGGCCGTAACAACGCCCGGGACGATGACGGCCCAGAGTGAGCCGGTCCAGCCGAGCTTGGACATCACGATAAACAGCGGGACCACGCCGAGCTGGGTAGGAACAGCCATGGTTGCGATGACAAACACCAGCAGCCCCTTGCTGCCGCGGAAGCGAAGCTTGGCAAAGGCGAAGCCGGCCAGGGTGGAGAACACGACGACGGATGCCGCGGTCACGCACGAGACGATAAGGCTGTTGCCCATCGCCTTCCAGAACGGAATGCTGTCAAAGACTTTCGCAGCGTTGGCCAGGAAGTTCCCACCGGGCAGCAGCGGGATGCCACGGCTCAGCACGGTGTTGTCATGGCTGCCCACCAGGAAAGACCAATAGAGCGGAAAGAGGGACGCCAGGAGCACAGCACCCAGGAAGCCGTAGGTAAGGAAGCCGGGCCTGCGGGCACTGCCGTGGCCGGACCCGCCACCCTTGGCACCCCGCGCACCCGGTCCCCGCCGTGCTGCCGCCCGGGCGGCCCCCTTTCCGGCCGTCTGCTCAATCATGGGAATGGAGCTCACTTGCGGCCTCCCTGGCTTGCGATGCGCTTGGTAATGAGGAAATTGAGCAGCGCGATCAGGACGATAATCACGAAGAGCAGCCAGGCCACGGCAGAAGCCCTGCCGAAGTTGCGCTGGCCCCAGCCGAGTTCCCAGATGTACATCGTCAGCGTCTGCCACTGCCTGTCCGCACCGCCCAGGCCGGACTGGTCAAAGACCCGCGGTTCGTCGAAGATCTGCAGGCCGCCGATGGTGGAGGTGATCACCACGAAGATCACCGTCGGCCGCAGCATGGGGACGGTCACGGAGAAGAACTGCCGCAGCCTGCCGGCGCCGTCGATGGTTGCCGCTTCAAACACATCCCGCGGTATGGCCTGCATGGCTGCGAGGAAGATCAGCGCGTTGTAGCCGGTCCAGCGGAAGTTCACCATGGTGGCGATTGCCAAGTGGCTTGCAAGGGAATCAGAATGCCACCGGACCGGGTCCAGCCCTGCAGCCTTCAACATCTCGTTGATCAGCCCGAACTGGTCTGCAAAGAGGTTGTTGAAGATCAGGCCCACCGCCACCGGCGCAACGACGAACGGGACCAGAACCCCCATCCGCCAAAACGTCCTGGCCCTCAGGTTCGCATCCAGCACCGCCGCGATCATCAGGGCGATGACGACCTGGGGAACGGAGGACAGGATGAAGATGCTGAAGGTGTTACCCACCGCATTCCAGAAGTAGGGCTGGGCTACAACGAAGCCGTAGTTTTCCAGGCCCGTGAACTTCCCCTGCCCGCCAATGAGATTCCAGTTGTGCAGGGAAACCCATGCTGTGTACACCAGCGGGAAGAGTCCGGTGACAGCAAACAGGAGGAAGAACGGCGAAATGTAGAGGTAGGGGGACAGCCTGACGTCCCACTTGGAGACCTGCTGGGAGAAGGCCAGGCGCCGGACATCGTTCGTCCCTACCGGAGGCAGGGACTGTCCCCCGGCCTTCCGGGGCTTGACCCGGTCAGTGACAGCCATGCTTAGAGGGACTTCACTGCGGTGACGAACTTCTCCCAGGAGGAAGCGGCGTCGTCCGACTTATCAACGTCCACACGCGTGAGGGCCTGCTGCATGGCGTCATTGATGGCGAAATACTTGGTTCCCTTGAAGGGCGTCACCGAAACAGCCTTGGCACGTTCGGCGAAGATCTGGCCGGTGGGCGCGCCGTTGAAGAACTCGTTCGTCTGGCCCAGCAGCTCGCTGCTTTCCAGTGCTTCCTTCTGGCTGGGGAAGGTGCCCTTGGCGGTGAATGCCTTGATCTGCTGCTCAGGAGCCGTCAGCCAACCTGCCAGTTTCTTGGCCTCGGCCTGGTTCCCTCCCTGGGTGGGAACCGTCAGGTAAGACCCGCCCCAGTTTCCGCCGCCGCCGGGGAAGACGTTGGCGACGTCCCAGCCGGTGACCCCGGCCGCGTTGCCCTCGATAACTCCGAGCATCCAGCCCGGGCAGAGTGTGGTGGCAAAGGCGCCGGTCTGGAAACCTGAGGCCCAGTCCTCGCTCCACTGGCTCAGGTGGGCGGACAGCCCGTCCTCGGTGGAGGCTTTCAGGACCTGGTTGTACGTGTCCTTGACCTTCTGGTTCTCCGTGGCGATGACGGTGCCGTCCTCCTCCTCATAGACCTTGTCAAGCTGGTTGCTCATACCCTGGTATATCGCCCCAGCCGAGTCGAACCATGCGGAATCGGGGCTTGCGGCCTTGAATTTCTTGCCCGCTTCGAAGTAGCTGTCCCAGGTGGTGCCCAGCATTTTGGCGACCTCGGCGCGGTCCGTGGGCATGCCCGCCTTCTTCAGCAGCTCGGCGTTGTAGCAGACGGCCTCGGGGCCTGAGTCGGTTCCGTAGCCCAGCAGCTTGCCGTCGGCGGTGGTGGCAGCCTCCGCCTTCCAGTCCAGCCAGCGCCCTTCGACAGCAGGATCCTTCAAGTCCGCAAAGCGGTCCGGATACTCCAGGAGCTCCGGAAGCCAGTCCACCTCTACGGCCTCTATGTCGGACAGCCCTGACCCGGCGGCCAGGCGTGTAGTGAGGTTGTCCCGGGCTTCGTTAGTGGTGGCTGCTTTCTTGTGCTCGATGGTGACATTCGGATTCAGCTCTTCATATTCCTCAAAGAGCTTTTCGTAGCCGAATTCGTTGAACGTGCCCACCGTGAGGGTGACGGCCTCGGAACCGGTAGCGTCGTCCGCGCTGGCCTTCTCAGGGGATGAGGACCCACAGCCAGTGAGGGAGAGGGCAAGGCAGGCGGCCGCCGCCGAAAGCACGGAAAACTTGCTGGGATTTTTCACAGGATAAGACTCCTTTGTCAAAGATTCGTTTCGGTCCCGCTGGGACAGACGGTGGAGGTGCCATGGCTGGGATGGAGCCTGGCGATGGAGTACATAGTGGTGGGAGCGCTCTCACCAGATCGTGTCCCACTTCACAGCGTCTTGTCAAGGGGAGGCGCTGGCACCCGCCAAGCGTCGGACTCTTGACCATGGGAGCGCTTCCACCTAGGCTCTGTCGGGACATTCATCTCGACGACGGAGTCCCCATGACCATCAGTCCCACCCCCCGGCAACTGGCCCGCCGCACCCTGCTGATTGCAGCTTCGGCGGGCTTGGCCACCTTCGCCGCGCCGTCAGCCATGGCCCAAGCCGCTAACGGATTGCCCCGGACCCGCCCGCACCGGCAACCACCAGTCCGCAGTGCGCTGAACTTCCTCGACTCGATGACCGGTGCCTACGCGGAGACCCTCCACCAGCCCAGGCTTCCGCAGAGCTACGCCGACGAGCTGGGGCTGTTCTCCACCGCCTTCGTCTACGACTCGGCACTTGCGATCGTTGCAGCCATCCCCGCCGGCCGGCTCGACCTGGCCCGGACCATCGGTGACGGTCTCCTCTATGCACAGACCCACGATCCGGCACACAGCGACGGCCGGCTGCGCCAGGGTTACAACGTTGGGCCGTACACCTTCTACGACGGAACCCGGAACGAGCACGGCCTGGTTCAGCCTGATGGGACGGCCAACATCGGCTGGCAGTTCGGCTTCCTCGGGACAGCAGTCGGGGACATGGCCTGGCCCGGAATTGCCCTGGTACAGCTCCACGAAGCCACAGGAGAGAAGTCATATCTTAGGGGCGCTCAGCGAATCGCGGACTGGATCACCACCCGGGCGATCAACGAAGGCACCCTTGGCGGATTCAGCTTTGGCGTCGACGCCGCGGATCAGCGGATTCCCAACGTCTCGACGGAACACAACATCGACTCGGTGGCGTTCTTCACGATGCTCCACCAGGTCGACGGTGACGCACGCTGGCTCGAAGCGGCCAACAGGGCGTCACGCCTGGTTGAAGCCATGTGGGAACCGGCGGAGGGTTTCTTCTACACCGGCTCCAACGACGGGTCGACAATCAACCGTCATCCCCTCCCGCTGGACCCGCAGACCTGGAGCTGGCTCACGCTACAGGAGCAACGCTTCGCAGGGTCCCTCGACTGGGCGGAGCGGACACTAGGCACAACGGACGCTGCGACATCAGAGTTCTCCGAGCTGCCAGCCGGCTTCGCCGTTTCCGGAGTGACGTTCAGCTCGGCCAGCCTCACTTCGACGGCCGTTTACAACAACCGCCAGGTCGCCCCGAACGGCGTCTGGTTCGAAGGCACCGCGCAGCTGGCCACCGCGCTGACTGACCGCCGCGCCCCGCGGGACCGTGCCCGGGCCAACCAGCTGCTCCAAGAGCTTCGCAGAGCCCAGGCAGAGCTGGGGGGAAACCAACATGTTGGTGGTACACCGTTGGCGCCGGGAGGGCTCGTCGCCGCTTCCAGCCTGATCGACTCCGGATTCGGGTTCGGCTACTTCCAGATCCAACACGTCGGCGCGACAGCGTGGTACGTCATGGCCGAACTCGGGGTGAACCCCATGAAGCTGGGAGGGTTAGCGGTCAGCGGGACTTGAGGCGCCGCCGTCGGACGCTGCCGGCGGCTCCTGTCCGCCCTGGGCGCCGAAACCGTGGGCGGGGCGTTTCGAGGAGAGGTTCACGCCAGAGCCCTTGCCCAGGTGCTCGGCGTTTTCCTTGTAGCTCATGGAGAGCATGGCCGCGATCACCAGGGTGACGATGAAGGCGATGCCGGCGCCGGTGAACGCGAGGTCGAAACGCGGCTCGCGGGCGCTGCCGCCCGACGCGAAAATCAGGACGGCCACGAACGCCACAACGCCCCAGAATGCGGAGAACATCAGCGGCCCCTTCACCGAGGTCCGCAGGTTGCGCGGTTTGCCTGGATGCTGGTCTGCCACGGTGATTCCTCCCTGCAGGCGGCGCGTGGCCAGCCTGGATTGCGTGATGTGGTTCCCGGCATTGTTTCTACAGGAAGTAGAACCGGGTCCTTCCTAGTTTACGGCTTCGCCGCAGTGCCGCGGGCATCGTGCCGCAGGGTCAGTCCGGCCAGGATCCACAGGACGCCCGAGATGATCGCGCCGCCCCCAGTGACGCCCAGCAGCGCATGCGCGCCCAGTGCGGTAAAGAAGGGCAGGGCCGCAGCCGTTCCGAGTCCGATGACGCCGGAGGCGATCCAGTCGCGCGCCAGGAGATGCCGGCCGCGGAACCTCAGGCCACACGCCAATTCCAGGGCTCCGGCAACGCCCAGGCCGAGCGCGGCGATCACAGCGTAGAGCAGGTCACCATTCAGGAGTACGACGGCGAAGCCCGCTCCGGCGAGCACGGAACCGGCGGCGGACAGCAGCTTCCCCGGGGTGGACTTCGGGGCGAATCCCGCCGCCGGGACGCCCCGCAGGACGGTCAGGCCGGTGGCCAGCAGGTAGAGACCCCCGGCCCAGCCCATCACTTCGATGGAGGGAGAGGGCCAGAAGATCGTCACCGCGCCGAACACCAGTGCCGCTGCGGAGCGGAGCACGACGGGCTTCCAGAGGTCCGCCCGGGGGTTGGTACCGGCGGTCGTACCGGATGGTGTCAGTGGTTGTGTCACCGGTTCAGTTTAGTGCGCCCGCGCCGGAGACCATCCACCGGTCGGACCGGGCCCTGAACCCCAGGGTCAGGGCCCGGGCCGCCATGTAGCCAAGTGCGAAGGCGGCCCAGAGCCAGCCCAGCCCGGCCGGTCCGGCGGCGCCGGACAGTGCTACAGCGCCCAGCAGCGGAGCGTACGCGGCAACGTTGACCAGGCCTGCGAGGGCAAGGTAGCGGGCGTCGCCCGCGCCGATGAGCACTCCGTCCAGCACAAACACGTATCCGGCCACGGGCTGCCCCACCGCGACAACCCACAGTGCCATGGCGAGCGCCCACTGCACCTGCGGATCCGGGCTGAAAAGACGGCCCACCCAAGGCGCAGCAGCGGCCAGCAGCATGCCCGTAACGATGCCCATGCCGATGCCCCAGCGGGTCATGGTCCGGGTCAGGAGCCTGGCATGTTTTGCGCGGCCGGCACCCAGTTCCTTACCGATGAGCGCCTGCGCGGCGATGGCCAAGGCGTCCAGTCCGAAGGCCAGGAAGGAGAAGATCGTCAGGGCCAGCTGGTGGGCCGCAAGGTTCACCGTGCCCTGCGCCGTGGCAACCAGGACCGTGGCAAGGATCGCCAGGCGCAGGCTGAGGGTCCGGAGCATCAGCCACGATCCGACCCCCGCCATCGCACGGACACCGCGCCACGAGGGCTGCAGCGTGACGCCCTGGCTGGCGGCGTACCGCCGCACCATTAGCACATAGACCAGGGCCATGGCCCACTGGGCCACGCTGGTGCCGGCGGCCGAACCCGCCACGGACCAGTGCAGGCCGTAGACCAGCCAGAAGTTCAGGACAATGTTCAGCCCGAATCCTGCGGTGGCCACCACCAGCGGGGTCCGGGTGTCCTGCAGCCCGCGAAGCACGCCGGTCCCCGCAAAGACCAGCAGCATGGCCACGAGTCCGGGCATCGACCAGCGGAGATACTCCACCGCAAAGACCCGCACCTCCCCCTCGGCACCCAAAAGGTCCACGAGCGGTCCGGCAGCGGTAAGGCCGGCCACGGCGAGGGCCGAACCCAGGACCAGGGCCAGCCATACGCCGTCGCGTCCAGCCGCGAGCGCCTTGTCCATGCGCCCCTCCCCCACGGCGCGCGCAACGGCGGGGGTGGTTGAGTAGGCGAGGAACACCATAAGTCCGACGGCGGTGTGCAGCACCGCGGTCGCCAGGCCAACGCCTGCCAGTTGAGCCACGCCGAGATGGCCCACGATGGCCGAATCCGCCAGCAGGAAAAGCGGCTCAGCTACCAGGGCGCCGAAGGCCGGAACGGCAAGCCGCAGTATGTCCCGGGCATGGCGGCGGGCGGGCGGCGCTGTGGTGTGGGACGGGGTGGGCACGCTGCCAGCTTAAACTGTGTCCACGTCACGTTAGTTGACACTTCAACGATTGGTGGAATACTTGAAGTATGAACCAATCGAGCCTTACCACCACCGCTATTACCGCCCTGCGCATCGTCCTCGGCTTCCTCTTCGCAGCCCACGGCTGGCAGAAGTTCAACGAATGGACCATTGCCGGCACCCAAGCTGCTTTCTCTAAGATGGGCATCCCGGCGGCCGAGGTGGCAGCTCCCGTCATCGCCGTGCTGGAACTCGCCGGCGGCATCGCCCTGATCCTGGGCGTCCTGACCCGCGTTGTCGCCGCCCTCCTGGTGGCCGACATGCTCGGCGCCCTCTTCCTGGTCCACGCCGGCGCCGGCGTCTACGCAGACAAGGGCGGCTACGAGCTGGTCCTCCTCCTCGGCGCAGCAGCCTTCGTGCTGGCCCTGACCGGCGCCGGCCGCGTGTCCGTCGACCGCGCACTGTTCGGCCGCTCGCAGTCCAAGCTGGCCGTCCTCGCGTAACCCCACCCGACGCTCTCTCACTTAACGCCCCCAACACCCGACGCTCTCTCAGTTAGCGGCAGTGGTGGGCCAACGCTCTCTCACTTCCGGCCGTCTTTCGGCTGCGAAGTGAGAGAGCGTTGCGGCTTAAAGCGCATCAAGTGAGAGAGCGTCACAAGTGGGGCGGAGCGGGACCACGTTCTACAGTGGGCACCATGACTGAGACCGGCCCGGCCAACTCCGTGACCCTCCGCTTCCTGGCAGCGCCCATGGACGTGGGCCACAGCGGATCCGTCGACGCCGGGACCGTTCTCGAATGGGTGGACAAGGCCGCATACGCCGCCGCGGTCGGTTGGGCCAAGTCCTACTGCGTCACCGCCTACGTGGGCAATATCCACTTCGCCGACCCCGTGAACAGCGGCGACATGGTGGAGGTGGAAGCCACCATCGTCTACACCGGCCGGTCTTCAATGCACATCCGCACCGTGGTCTCCTCCGGGGATCCCAAGGGCGGACCGGCAAGAATGCGCAGCCAGTGCCTGGTGATCTTCGTTGCTGTCGGCGAGGACGGAAAGCCCGTCCCCGTCCCCCAGTTTGCACCACGCACTCCGCAGGAAGTCGAGGAGCGCGACCATGCCCTGGCGCGCATCAAGGTGCGCGAGCAAATCGTCGAAGCCATGAACCGTCAGGAATATACCGACGCCGGCACCGCCGAACGGGTGACCCTGCGGTTCATGGCGGCCCCCACGGACGTGAACTGGGGCGGCAAGGTCCACGGCGGCATCGTGATGAAGTGGATCGACGAGGCCGCCTATGTCTGCGCCTCGCGCTACTGCGGCCGGGACACCGTCGCGGTGTTCTCGGGCGGCGTCCGCTTCTACCGGCCCCTCTTAATTGGCCACGTGGTTGAGGTGGAGGCGCGCCTGGTCTACACCGGCACCAAGGGGATGCATATCGCCGTCCATGTCCGCTCGGGCGACCCCAAGGGCGGTGAGCTTCAGCTCACCACCTATTGCCTCACCGTCATGGTGGCGCGCGACGACGAAGGCACCTCAGTGCCGGTGCCCGCCTGGGTGCCGGTCAGCGAGGAGGACAGGCGGCTGCACGCGCACGCGCTCGAGTTGCTGGAAATCCGCGGAACTGCACCGGGCAACAGGCTTCCGAACCACCTGCTGGCGCAGGCGGGCGAAGCCTAGAAGCCGCCGCCGCCGGCGTCTCCGGCCATGTTGGCGAACCGGGAGTAGTGGCCCTGGAAGGCCACGACAATGTCCTTGGTGGGGCCGTTACGGTGCTTGGCCACGAGGATGTCGGCCTCTCCGGCGCGCGGAGACTCCTTGTCGTAGACGTCTTCGCGGTGCAGCAGGATGACCATGTCCGCATCCTGTTCGATGGAGCCGGACTCGCGGAGGTCCGACACCATGGGACGTTTGTCTTGGCGCTGCTCCGAACCACGGTTCAGCTGGGACAGCGCGATGACCGGCACCTGCAGTTCCTTGGCGAGGAGCTTGAGGGCACGCGAGAATTCGGAGACTTCCTGCTGGCGGGACTCCACCTTCTTACCGGAACTCATGAGCTGCAGGTAG
This sequence comes from Pseudarthrobacter sp. NPDC092419, assembly GCF_044755045.1. NCBI lineage: Bacteria > Bacillati > Actinomycetota > Actinomycetes > Micrococcales > Micrococcaceae > Pseudarthrobacter > Pseudarthrobacter sp. NPDC092419. The sequence goes on along the minus strand of NZ_JBIVQF010000006.1, from coordinate 89,471 downwards.
TCCAGGATGACCAGCTTCAGGTCATGCTGCTGTTTCAGGCGGCGGCACTTGGCCCGGATCTCCATGAGGGACATGTTGGGGCTGTCGTCGATAAACAGCGGCGCGTCGTTCATCCGGCCCATGGTGGTGGCGATCTTGGACCACTGCTCGTCCTTGATGGTGCCTTTGCGGAGGTCCTGCAGCCCGATGGTGGCCTCAGCTGACAGGAGGCGCATGGCGATCTCGTTCCGGCCCATTTCGAGGGAGAACATGACGGTGGAGAGGTTGTTCTTGATGGCCGCGGAGCGTGCGAAATCCAGTGCGAACGTCGACTTACCGACGGCCGGGCGGGCCGCGATCACGATCATCTGGCCGGGGTGCAGGCCGTGGGTCAGCTCATCCAGTTCATAGAAGCCGGTGGGCACGCCGGTCATGCCTTCCCCGCGGTGGCCGGACGCCTCGATCTCATCCACCGTGGATTCCATGACGTCCTTGAGGACCACGTAGTCCTCTGCGGTGCGGCGTTCGGCCACGGCGTAGACCTCCGCCTGGGCCTGGTTAACCAGGTCCTCCACTTCGCCGTCCGAGCCATAGCCCAGCTGGACGATCTTGGTGCCGGCATTCACAAGGCGCCGGAGTACAGCCCGTTCGGCAACGATTTCCGCGTAATAACCGGCATTGGCAGCCGTGGGAACGGTCTGGATGAGTTCGTGCAGGTAGGCCGGGCCGCCGATCCGGTTGATCTCGGCCCGCTTGGTCAGCTCATCGGAGACCGTCACGGCATCCGCGGGCTCACCGCGGCCGTAGAGGTCGATGATGGCTTCGTAGATGGTTTCGTGAGCTGGCCGGTAGAAGTCCTGTCCGCGAAGGATTTCCACCACATCAGCGATCGCGTCCTTGGAAAGCATCATGCCGCCCAGGACGGACTGCTCGGCGGCGATATCCTGGGGAGGCTTCCGGCCCGCGTCCGATCCCCGGGTGGTCTCGACCGTATCCAAGTGCGCGATTGACAATGCTGCCGTCCTCAATTTGTACCGGCCCCGGGGGCGCCGATAGTTGTCCATCCTGCCGGGCCGGCCCCGGATCCCCGCCTCTGGTTCTCCACGCCCGCCCTACCTGCACAGGTATACCCGCCTGCACCGACAACGGCCGCAGACCGGAGGCGGGAATGGTTATCCCCAGTGTCCACAGGTTTTCCACAGGGGTCGCTTCGCCGGTCCTTCACAGGTGCCGCAGACCGCTTTGTGGGGCGCGCGCACGGCAGTGGAAAACGGGTACCCCGCAACGGTAGCCGCCCTTCGATGCCCTGCAAAGCCGGAAGGCCGGACAACGTGTGGATAACCTGTGCACTACGGGGCATAGCTTGTGCACAGTCTGTGGGAAAGGCTGTGGACAAGGAAAAAGTTTGCCGCCTAATATCGCGCTGACCTGCGGATACATCCATTCCAGTCTGTGGAGTAAATATTTCTTCTGTGGAATTTCATCCACAACCGGAGGCGGCTCCGGACAGTGTGAAGGAGGGGCTGACCACTCCTCGGCGGGTCGTTCCGCCAGTCCCCGACCCTCTACATGCCCTCGGAGGACCGGACAGATGCCGGGCGGCGCATGGAGGGCCATCATCCATGCAGCCCAGTGAATATTGCTGTGGATAACCCTGGCTGGCCTAAGCTTGGAATATGGGTGAAACGCTTGTGGTCCCTGTCCTGATCCTCCTGGCAGTGGCTGCGGGGGTACTGCTTGTTGCCCGCGCAGCGGCGAGGCGGAAGTCAGTCGCGGGCCCGCCGGTACCTGCCCCCAACGCAGTGGAGCTGGCCCGGGCCGCTGCCGCCAAGCTCTCTGAGGACGAGCACCGAAGGCTGTACGCCCTGATCGCCCAGGGGCAGGCCATGGCGGCCATCAAGCTGTATTACGAAATCAGCGGAGCCGGCCTGCGCGCCTCCAGGGACGCCGTCGGCGCCCTGGCCGCCCACCCGCAGCCCTACCGAAGCCCCGAAACTTCGCCGCCCGCCGTCGAGGAGGACGAGGACGAACCCGAGCGGTTCCCCTACCGGTACCGTGCCATTGCCAGCAAGGGCGACGTGACCCGGGAAGTCAGCAGCAACATGCTCAACGACGAGATCTACGGCAGGATCCGCACCTTGGCCCGCAGTGGCGACCTGGAAGGCGCTGCGGCGGCCCTCAGCCGGCACTCGGACATCACACTGGTCCAGGCCAGGGAGTTCATCTCCCTCCTGGAGGACTAGGAACGCCGCGGCCCCCGGAACTCTGCAGTTCCGGGGGCCGCGGCGTTAGTCCTGGTTTTCGCTAGCCCATCACCAGGTTCAGGATGAACAGCAGCGGAATCGAGCCTGCCCACACGGCCGTGGTGATACCGGACCAGCCGCGCAGCGCAGCGGTACCGTCCAGGCCGGTGAACCGGGTGACTACCCAGAAGTAGGAGTCGTTGAAGTAGCTCAGGATCATGGAGCCGGCGGTGCAGGCGATGGCGGCCACCAGCGGATCGATGCCGAGCGTGCCCACCAAAGGTGCGGTGACGGAGGCTGCCGTGATCATGGCCACCGTGCCGGAGCCCTGGGCCAGACGGACCAAGGTGGCCACGAGGAACGGGACCAGGAAGGCCGGCAGGGCGGTAGCAGCGATGGCCTCGGCCAGGGCGTCGCCTACGCCTGAAGTGCGCAGCACCTGGCCCAGTGCGCCGCCGGCGCCGGTAATCAGCAGGATGAGCCCCGCAGAGGCGGCAGCTTCGGAGAACCAGTGCTGGACCTTGTTGCGCGGGGTCCAGCGCGGAAGGAGGACGTAGACCGCCAGCAGCACGCCGATGGTCAGCGCGATGACGGGGTTGCCGATGAACGCGAAGGGCACTACCCAGTCGGAAGGCTCGTACTTACCGCCCACAACGCCCTGGGCGTTCTGGTCCATGGCGCCGGTGACCGTGTTCAGCACGATCAGCAGCAGCGGCACCAGGAGCGGCAGCGATGCCAGGAAGGCGCCTACGCGGTGCGGCTTGGCACCTGCCGGCCGGGTACCGAGATCAACGTCGGAATCGTCGGCGAGATCGGCTGCATGGTCCGTGCCGCCGTCGTAATCTGCGACCCCTGCCGAACCACCGCTGCGGGATCCCTCGCCCGCACCCACCAGCGCGGCGCGGCCGTAAACGGCAGTGCGCACTTCCTCACTGACGGAGGACTCCAGCTTGGGACCGATCCACTTGGCGTAGGCCACCACGATGGGCAGCAGCAGGACGGTGAAGGCCAGGCCGGTGAGGATCACTGCGCCGAGGTCGGCGCCGAGGAGGCCGGAGACGGCGAGCGGGCCGGGAGTCGGCGGCACGAGGTGGTGCGTCAGGGTCATGCCGCAGCCGAGCGCCAGGGCAAGCGTGACGTAGCCGGCACGTTTGACCCGGGCAATGGAGCGCGCCAACGGGTTCATGATGACATAGCCGGAATCGCAGAATACGGGGATGGAGACGAGGGCGCCCACCGTTCCCAAAGCCCACGGCTCCCGGCCCTTGCCGAAGAGGCGGAGGAAGGCCAAGGCCAGCGCGTTGGCGGCTCCCGAAACTTCCAGGATCTTGCCGATGGCGACGCCGAGGCCGATCACGATGCCGATGGAGGCCAGCGTGTTGCCGAAACCGGTGGTGATGGCCTTGGTGATGTCCAGGGCGGACTGGCCGGCCACCAGGCCCGTGACCAGTGAGGCGATGAGCAATGCCACGAAGGCATCGAGGCGGGTGCGCAGGACCAGGACGACGATCGTCGCGATGCCCAGGACCAGCGCAAGTAAGAGTTGTAGATCCACGTTGATTTACTCCTTGGGAAAGGACAGCCGGACGGTGTGCCCGGCCGCTCCTCGAAGGGGCCGCGACGTTTCTGCAACGAGTTGACTCCAACGAGTGACTGGTGCCACACTACTTGCACATAAGACATCTGACAAGTGCAGCGATGGAGGTGCGTGGATGAGCCGGAATACGCTGGCGGTTGCGGTGTTTGAGGACCTTCTGGAGCGGATCCTCAGCGGCGAACTCAAACCCCGCGAGCCTTTGCCGTCCGAGCCGGAGATCGCCCGGGAGGCGGACGTCAGCCGCCTGACCGTGCGGGAGGCGCTGAAGACGCTGCAGGCGCAGAACATCGTCGCGGTGCGCCGCGGCCTGGGCACATTCGTGAATCCCGTGGAAGAGTGGACCGGTCTGGAAGCCATCCTCCGGGCCGCATCCCGCGGCACTGGCGGGGACGAGGTGGCGCTGCGCCTGCTTGAGGTCCGCAGGATGGTGGAAACCGGCTCCGCGGAGCTCGCCGCCAAGAATGCCCGACCGGAACACCTGGCTGCCATGCACGAGTCCATCCGGGAGTTGGAGGACGCGCACGCGGCAGGCGACCTGGACCGCGTTACGGTGGCCGACCTCGCATTCCACGACGCGGTGCTGCGCGCCTCTGCCAACCCCTTCCTGCCGGCACTGCTGGGGCAGCTGGGAAACCTGCTCTACTCCACGCGCCGCGAAACATCCGCCTTCGTGGAGGTGCAGCGCCACGCCATCGAGCACCACCACCTGGTGCTGGCCGCGATCGAGACCCGTAAGCCGGAAACGGCGCGCAAGGCGATGGAAGACCACATCAACCAGACGTACGACGACTACGCCCGCTTCATCAATAACCAGGAACCCAACACAGGAGCTGAAACAGCATGACCGAAACGGCAACTTTCCCCGCCCAGCGCACCGCGGTACTCACCGGTGCAGCCTCAGAGCGCGGCATCGGCCGCGCCACCGCGGACCGCCTGGCCAGCGAGGGCTGGAGCATCGCCATCCTCGATATCGACGGCGAAGCTGCCGCGCAGGCGGCGAAGGACATTGCCGCACGCCACGGCGTCCAGGCCATTGGCCTCCGGACCGACGTCTCCGACGAGGCCTCCATCGATGCGGCCATTAGCCGCGTCGAGGCCGAGCTGCCGCCGATTGTAGGCCTGGCCAACATCGCAGGCATCAGCTCGCCGCGGCCGTTCATGGAGGAAACCAAGGAGGGCTGGGAGCGTGTCTTTGCCATCAACATGACCGGCACGTTCCTTGTCACCCAGCGTGTCCTCGGCGGCATGATCGACCGGAAGCTCGGGCGCGTGGTCAGCATCTCCTCCATCTCCGCCCAACGCGGCGGCGGCACCTACTCCAAGGTGGCCTACAGCTCGGCCAAGGCCGGCATCATCGGCTTTACGCGCGCACTGGCCCGCGAAATGGGCGAGCACGGCATCACCGTAAACGCCATCGCACCGGGTCCGGTGGATACCGACATCATGGGCGGCACCCTCACGGACGAGCGCAAGAAGGAAATGTCCCGCGACATCCTGGTGGGCCGGGTGGGGACCGTGGGCGAGATGGCTGCCCTGATGTCCTTCCTCATGGGCGAGGACGCCGGGTTCATCACGGCGGCCACCTACGACATCAACGGCGGCCTCCAGGTTTCCTAGCGCCCATACAGCCTGCGCCGCTTACCGGCCTCCGCTGATGCCTGCCAGGAGTTCTTCGAACGGCAGGGATTCGGCGGGGGCCTTTTTGCGATTGGGCTGCGCCCCTTCCAGGAGCCCTGAGAACTCCCCCGCGGCCCGGTCGATGCGCGCCGAAAGCAAGGAGCCGCCGTCGTCCGCGGCGCCCCAGTCCTGCGGCCCCGCGAAGACGCCCGTGGCGGCGATCCGGGCGCGCAGGTACGTGAACAGCGGCCGCATGGCGTAGTCCAGCACCATCTGGTGTCGGTCGGTGCCGCCGGTAGCGCCCAGCAGCACCGCCTTGCCGTCCAGTGCCTGGGGGTCCAAAACGTCCATGAAGGACTTGAAGAGGCCGCTGTAGGAGGCACTGAAGACCGGACTCACGGCGATAATGCCGTCGGATGCCTCGACGCCGGAGATCACCTCGGCCAGCCTCGATGCCGCGTAGCCGGTCACGAAGTTATTGGCGATGTCCACGGCAAGATCGCGCAGTTCGACCGTCTCCACCTGCACGGCGTAACCCGCTGCCGACAGCTGCCTTTCGGCTGCCGTGGCGAGCTGGTCAGCCAGCAGGCGGCTCGACGACGGGACGCCGAGGCCGGCGGACAGAACGGTGATGCGGCGGGTTTCCATGGGGCGCTCCTGGTGCTTGCTCGGGCTTATATGCATTTGCATCTACATGGAGAACCTGCGCCCCGCCGGAAGTATTCCCGGACATGAGAAAACCCCCGCCGCCGGAATCCGGCGACGGGGGTTTTCCGCGTGCAGCAGTAAGAACTACTTGCCAGCAACCACGTTGAGGTCGATCACTGCGGACACGTCCTCGTGGAGACGGACGTTGGCCTGGTAGGAACCGACCGACTTGATGTGAGCCGGCAGTTCAACCTTGCGCTTGTCGATGCGGCCGAGGCCGGCGGCCTCGACGGCGTCAGCAACGTCGGCCTGCTTGACGGTGCCGAACAGGCGGCCCGTCTCACCTGCCTTGACAACCAGCTGGACCGGCTTGGCGGAGAGTGCAGCAGCCTGCTTCTGAGCGTCTTCCAGGGAAGCGTGCTCGCGGGCGGCGCGGGCGGCCTTGATGGACTCAACCTGCTTCTCGCCACCCTTCGACCAGGTCAGGGCGAAGTTGCGGGGCAGCAGGTAGTTACGTGCGTAACCGTCCTTGACCTCGACAATGTCGCCAGCAGCACCGAGACCGGTAACTTCGTGGGTCAGAATGAGCTTTGCCATGTTAGTTAATCCCTTTCCTTAGCCGCGGCCAGCGCCGGAGTAAGGCAGCAGGGCAACTTCGCGGGCGTTCTTGATTGCCTGTGCGATCTTGCGCTGTTCCTGGACCGTAACGCCGGTGACGCGACGGGCGCGGATCTTGCCGCGGTCGGAGATGAACTTGCGCAGCAATGCTACGTCCTTGTAGTCGATGACAGTGATGTCAGCGGCCTTCAAGGGGTTGGACTTTGGTTTGGGCTTACGGAGTTCAGCCTTAGCCATCGTGGAGCTCCTATTCTAGGGAGCCCGTGGATGTTGATCCACGGGATGGTGGTGGTCCGACGGCGGCAGCCACCTTGGGTGCCTTAGGCACCCGGGCGGTCCCGGCGTCGGGCCTTAATAATGGTTTTTTAGAAGGGAGGTTCGGAGTCGGGGCCGTTGCCCCAGCCCCCGGCGTTGGAGACACCGGGCGTAGCCCAGGGATCGTCCTGGCCGGACTGCTGGCTGTTGCCGCCACCCCAGCCGCCACCGGAGTTACCGCCCTGGTTTCCACCAGGGTTGCCGCCTCCGAAGCCACCGCCGCCGTTGCCGCCACCGAAGCCGCCGCCCTGACCGCCGGAGCGCTGGGTACGGTTGACCTTGGCATTGGCGTAGCGCAGGCTCGGGCCGATTTCGTCGACCTCAAGCTCGATAACGGTGCGCTTTTCGCCTTCTTTGGTTTCGTAGGAGCGGCTCTTCAGCCGGCCGGTCACAATCACGCGCATGCCCTTGGTCAGGGATTCGGCGACGTTCTCGGCTGCTTCGCGCCAGACAGACGCACGGAGGAACAGGGTTTCCCCGTCCTTCCACTCGTTGGACTGGCGGTCAAAGGTACGCGGGGTGGAAGCAATGGTGAAGTTCGCTACTGCCGAACCGGACGGGGTGAACCGCAGTTCCGGGTCATTGGTGAGATTACCGACGACCGTGATAGTGGTTTCGCCTGCCATCTATTGCCTCCTTGGTTCCTGGTTGAAGAGTACGTTTCCTGCGGGAGTAAAGAATGAAGATGGTGCTGAACTACTCAGCAACAACCTTCTGCTCTTCGGGGCGGGTGATCTTGGTGCGCATGATGGTCTCGTTAAGAGACAGCTGGCGGTCAAGTTCCTTGGCGGTTTCCGGCGTAGCGGTGAAGTTCACCACGGCGTAGATACCTTCGGACTTCTTCTTGATGTCGTAAGCCAGGCGACGACGGCCCCAGATGTCAACCTTTTCGATGGTTCCACCATCGTTGGTGATGACGTTCAGGAACTTCTGAAGCGACGGCTCAACGGTACGCTCTTCGACCTCGGGGTCGATGATTACCATCAATTCGTAAGGACGCATATGTGAACCCACCTCCTTTGGGCTAAGCGGTTACGGCATTTCCGTAACAGGAGGTTCATTTGCGATTCCGTGCCATGGCCGGCCACCGGAACGGAGGCAGGACGCAGCACAGACTTCACTATCTTAGTCCATGTGGACCGTGTAAGGCGATTCGCGCTTGACTCGAGCCTATCTCCCATGCCGGACCCGCGTCCTGCCTGGATGCGGGTATGTGGATAACGGGGCGCAAGCCACTGACGTCGGATTCCTGGCGCCCACTGAAGCGTGCCCGGTCGCCCAAGAATCCAAGTAGTAGAGCGCCGAAAATAGAGTACTCGGGGGCCCGGAGTTCGCTGGTGCGTCATGTGTTTGCCCACTATATTGACGTGACGGCTGGGTACCGCGCTGGACGCAACGAAGCGGCCAGGAAAAAATAGGCCCGAACGGCCAGGCCAATGGCTGCAAGGGTCTTAACAACGTACGAAGACAGCATCGGTCTCCTTCTTCGATGAGTGGGGACCCTATGTCGTTGGTTGGTCGAAGCAAGGAACTGGACCGCATTCTTGCCGTGATTCGAGGGCCTCGGGATTCCGCTCTCGCCGTGGCGGGTCCGCGGGGCGCCGGAAAGTCTGCCCTGCTCGCCGAAATTCCCTCGATATGCGATTGCCGGACGGTATTCCTTGGCGCCAGTGCCTCTGAGTCCGAGTGGCCGCTGTCCGGCCTGACGGCTCTGCTCAACGGCATGGATGACCCTGTCCTGAACCGGGTTGCCGAGGAAGTTCTGAGAGATGCCACGGGCTCAATGGACGTAGCGACCGTTTCCATCATGCTCCTCAACGCAGTCCACCAGCGGTCGTCATGCCGGACGGTCATCGTGATTGATGATGCCGACCAGCTGGACCCGGGCAGCCAGGCTGTGATCGGATTTCTGGCCCGCCGCCTGGCCGGCACGGACATCGCCTTATTCGTGGGGCTCCGTACCGACGTTCCGGGCACCGCGTTCAGCGGCTTGCCGGTCCTGCAGCTCGAGGCGCTCGGCCACAACGACTTGGTCCTGATGCTGGAAGCGATCCCTGCATCCCACGCAACGCCGGCATCCGCCCATGCAGTTGCCGCAGTTGCCCAGGGGAACCCCCTTGCCGCCGTCGAGCTTTATCAGCGGCTGCTGGAACGGCAGGCGGAGGGGGAGTATGCGCTGCCCGTACCGCTGCCCGGCCAGTGCTGTTTCGAGGGGGAGTTCGCAATGCTGCTGGGCGGTCTTTCCCCCATCGCCCGCCGGGTGCTGGAGCTGCTGTCGCTTTCCTACCGAAGCGAGATCACCACGCTTGAAAAGATCTGCCCCGACGTGTGGGCGGGCGTGGAAGAGTTGCTCACCAGCGGCGTGGTGAGCCGATCCGGGTCCTGCCTTCAGATATCCAACCAACTGCTGCGGGGGCATGTTTTTGCCGCGACGCCACCGGCATCCCGGACTGCGGATCATCGCGCACTGGCCGAAGCCGCGGAAGACACAGATTCCTACGGCAGGCGGTGGCACCTCAGCTTCACCGGCCTCGAACGGCAGACAGCTTTTGGCCTCCTGCGCCACGCCATTGACCTGATTCGGGCTGGAGAAGTGCCATTCGCGCTGGAATATGTCGAACGCGCCCTGACGATCAACCCCTGGGAAGCGGAGACAGCGGCACGTCTGACAACCGTAGCCGAACTGCTGTTTAACCGTGGCCATCTCGCCTACGCCCAGCGCTACCTTGAATGGGCGCAGCGGGTCACCCGCAATCCGGCGCTGGTCCTGAGGTTGACAGGCCTGTCCTTCGAGATCGCCTTTATGCAAGGCGCTCCGGTGCGCTCCAGCATGGTACTGCGCCTCGTGAAGGAGTTCGGCCGGCACGACCCGTCCTATGCCGCCACCCTGCTGTCCCTTGCGGCCCTTTATTTCGCTGAGCGTTGGGAACTAGTGGATGCGGTTGAGCTTCTCCGCTACCCTGAATTCCAAGGCTCGGCGTCGCCTGAATGCCTGGCAATCAGCGAACGGGCAAAGCTGATTGTCGAGTCCATCAGGGGCGAATCGGGGGCGTTCGGCCGGATGCATGAACCGCCCGGAAATGCGCTGCTGCCCAGTCTCTTGGTCCAGGGTCGTGCCCTCAGCTACGCGGAGCGCTACGGCCCGGCGAACGAGGCGTTCACGATGGTTCTCAACTCCACTGAAGCGTATGGGGTCAACTGGCGGGAGACGGCCGCCCTCCTTGCAGCGGACAATGAAATCCGGGCCGGCCACGTCCGCGCCGCCGTCAATCTCATCGGAGAGATCGAACGCCGCGACGATGGGATCAAGTATCACCGCGGGCTCCGGCACGTCTTCCGGCTCTGGCGCGCCCATGCAATGGGGGACGAGGCATCGGCGCAGGTCTGCGCTGCAGACGCTCAGCGCTACATTGGCGCCGCAAGCCACCCTGCCCTCACCGCCCAATTGGCTGCCTGGCAGGGCCACTTTGCACTCCTGCGGGGTGACCTGGCCGAGGCCTTGGCCCAGTTGTCCCGGGCGACGGAGATCGGCATGGGCTTCGGCAACCCTTCGTTGTTGAGATGTGAGCCTGACTTGGTGGAGGTGCTGATCCGGCTGGGCCGGCACCGCGAGGCTACACAGACCCTCCTCCGACTGGAAAGCCGGTCAGTAGGGTTGCGCTCACCGTGGCTCATCATGGCAATAACCCGGAGCCGGGCCATGCTCGCGGACGGCGAACAGTCCCTGCAGCTCTTCACGCAAGCCCTCGAGACCAGGCCCGGCCGCGAGTCTGTACTCGAACGCGCCCGGACTCTGATGTGTTACGCGGAGCGTTTGAACGCCTTTGGACGGGTCCGGGAGGCGCGTGACGCGCTGATGCGGGCCAAGGTGATGTTCGACGAAATAGGGGCGTATGCCTGGGTCCAGCACATCGACGCGCTGTTGCTCGACGAGCGGGTGGAACCTGCCAACCCCCAGGGAAATCCAGCCCTGCTGATGCTTGCCGACCATGAACGGGCACTTGCAACGATGGTGGCGCGTGGAATGCGCAACAAAGAGATCGCGGCCACGCTTTTTGTTTCCGTCAGGACGGTCGAGGTGCGCTTGACAGCGATCTACCGCAAGCTCGGAGTTGAATCGCGGGCGCAGCTGACCGCCCTGGCGGCAAACAAACAGCAGAGCTCCCCGGAGCCCTACGCACTGCCCCTCTACTAGACGTTCGCCGGCGGCTTCGGCGGGCACCCGCATTTTCCACAATGATCCTTAAACGGACCCACAGCCTGCCTTTGGTATTGGACCCCTAATGCGGCGCTGAAGCTAAGTTTGCTTCACGGTGCCAGTGCCGGCAGACACTCGGGAAGGGGTCAGAATGACAGGCGTATCTGTGGCACGGGGCCAGCAAGAGGTCCTCCGTCGGGAGATACGGCCGGTCCAGTCTGTAGGGGCGGAAACACGACCAGCGCTAAGTCGAAAAGAATCAGCGGAATGGATCTCCACCCACATCAACCTGCTGCGCCTCACCGACTCTGTCCTGGTCGCGCTGGCGGTCCTGGCCGGCTACCTGTCTGCCGGCCCGGTGTCCTTTCCCGCTGGCCCCACGGGCACCGGAACCGGAACCACGGACATCGGGGTCGCTGCCAGCGCCGGAGTTGCCCTGCTGTGGATGGCAGCCCTTGGGGTCCACCGCACCCGGGACTCGAAGGTGCTCGGTGTCGGCGCGCACGAGTACAAGCTCGTCGGCACCGCGACATTCCGGACATTTGCAGCCGTGGCCATTGCCTCGGTCGTTTTTTCCGTTGAGGGCGGAGCAGCGCTCATCACGGTTTCTCTTCCACTGGGCATCTGCGCTCTCACTGCGAACCGCTGGGTCTTCCGGCGGAGGCTCGCTTTGGAAAAGGCCAAGGGCCACCACCTCTCACGGGCCATCGTGGTAGGCGAACCTGAAGACGTCCGCTATGTCGTCCACCAGATCGAGAAGAAGTCCGGCGTGGTGTATGAGGTGCTCGGTGTATGCCTCCCCGGGGCACGCCGGGGGGCGAAGTTCCGAGTTGACGATCATCACGTGTCAGTTCTGTCATCTACCGACGACATCGCCCGGACGGCAGGCCTGGTTCAGGCTGACGCAGTTATCGTCGCCGGACCGCTGCCGGGCGGGAATAGCTTTATCCGCGAACTGGGCTGGAAGTTGGAAGAATGCGCGGCGGAAATGGTTCTGGCGGCCACTCTCACCAACGTGGCGGGCCCTCGCATCCACTGGCGGCCGGTGGAAGGCCTGCCGCTTATGCACGTGGACATACCGCAGTATTCGGGTGCGAAGCACAGCCTGAAAAGGGTCATGGACATAGCCACGGCGGGCTGTGCTCTAGTGGCTTTGGCTCCCTTGTTCCTGGTCCTGGCCGTCATTGTCCGGTTGGACAGCCCGGGCCCCGTCATTTTCCGGCAGGACCGCGTGGGAAAGAACGGCAGGACGTTCAGGATGTTCAAGTTTCGGTCCATGGTCGCTGATGCGGAAGCCCTCAAGCCCGGTCTGGAGAAGGAAAACGAAGGAGCAGGAGTCCTGTTCAAAATGCATCACGATCCACGGATTACCCGTTGCGGGCGGTGGATGCGAAAGTACTCGCTGGACGAACTGCCGCAGCTGTGGAACGTCGTCATGGGCGACATGAGCATGGTTGGTCCGCGTCCTCCGCTCGCCAGCGAAGTCGAAGGCTACGGGCGGCACGCTCTTCGCCGTCTATTGATCAAGCCCGGCCTCACGGGGCTGTGGCAGATCAATGGCCGCTCGGACTTGGACTGGGACGAAGCCGTACGCCTGGACCTTTACTACGTGGAAAACTGGTCGATCGCCGGTGACCTGCTGATCGTCTGGCGAACGTTCCGCGTGATACTCCGGCCCGCCGGCGCCTACTGACCAAGGAGCAGGAGGACGAACGATGAATGCGGACGCTGAAAAGTCCATCGGGAGGGCCGACGAAGCCGGCAGACTGGGCATCGCCGTCATCGGAGCGGGTGTGCGGGGAAGCAGGCTTGCCCGCACGCTGCAGGAAAGCCGCGACTGGAACCTGGCCGCCATCTGCGATCCGGATGCCATGCGGGCCGCAGAGCTTTCCAGGAAGCTTGGCGGCGCCCCGCACTTCGGAACCATCGACGAAGCCTTGGACTGCGTGCCGCTGGACACGGTTGCGGTTGCCACACCGCTTCGTTTCGTCCACGGAACGGCAATGACAGCCCTGCGGGCCGGTAAGCATGCCTTGGTTGAAAGGCCACTGGCAGACAGCCTGGAACGCGGCCTGGAACTGGTTGCAGAAGCACAGTCCAACAGCGTCGTCCTCATGGCCAACCATGCCCATTCCTTTACCCCTGCGGTCCAACACCTGAGAACGCTCACCCTTAGCGGCTCACTTGGGGAACTCCTGTTCGTCGATGTCGTACGGACAGGGACACTTCCCGACCCCGCACAACGGGACGTGTTTTGGGACTTGGCGCCGGAAAGCCTGGCCATCCTGGATCGTGTGCTTCCCGAGGGCTTGAATTCCCGGGAAGTCTCGGCATTTGGAGGAGATCCTCTGGGAACGGGCCGTGACTGCGTGGGCCACATCAATTTCAGGCTTGGCAATGACGCCCTGGCCCATTTGTATGTGAATAGGCTGAGTTGCGTTATAAGGCACCAGGTGGTCATCGCAGGTTCCCGGCTGACTGTTTTGTGGGATGGCATGCGGCCCGGGAACCAGCTCTCCGTGGTCGCCTCGAAGCCGGGGTGGGATACTGGCACGCTTCCCGGTCACTGGCGTGAATCCCGGCAGCCCTGGAATACGGAATCATTTCCTGCCGCGATCCATGGCCAGGAGACCCATCTCGTAGCCGAATTCGCCCGGCGTATTCGCGAAGCGGACGGACTCGCATCACCTGACGCGTCAGCACTGCGCGTGCTCGCCATGCTCGACGCGGTGGCAGTCAGCTGCAGCAGGGAGGGCATGGCGTCGCCTGTTCGACCGCCGGTCGCTGCCGGAAAGGCCGTGAAGCCATGAGGGTGGAAACAGCACTCGCCCGCATCGACGTGACGAAACCCTGGCTCGGACATGAAGAGAGCCTTGCCCTTGCTTCCGTCATCGCCTCGGGGCGCCTCAGCCAGGGCCCCCGGGTAAGAGAGTTCGAAGACGCTTTCGCGGGGGCACAGGAGGCCCGCCACGCAGTCGCCACTTCGAGCTGCACCGCCGCCCTGCACTTGGCGCTGCTAATCGCCGGCGTTGGCCGAGGGGATCACGTTGTGGTGCCTTCCCTCTCCTTTATCGCCGCGGCAAATGCGGTGACCTACGTGGGGGCCCGCCCAATCTTCTGCGACGTTGATCCTGCCACCGGCAATGTGACGGCTGAAACCATTCATGCCGCAATCACAATCGATACACGCGCGGTCATCGTGGCGGACCACGCTGGAGTCCCGGCTGACCTCGAGCAGATCCGCCTGCTGTGCGACAAGCACGAAATAACCGTCATTGAAGACGCAGCCTGCGCGGCAGGCTCCAAGTATCGGAACCGGCCGGTCGGAACCGGCTCCGAAGTAGCCGTCTGGTCTTTTCATCGCACCAGCATCCTTACAACAGGTGAAGGCGGAATGCTCACCACGAACCGGGCGGACTGGGCAGCCCGGGCACGCATGCTGCGCGAACATGCAATCAGCGTTCCAGACCCTTCCCGTGACGCCTTCCTCTCTCCCCGGAAGGTTTGCGTGGAGGTCGGGTATGACTACCGGATGACAGACCTTCAGGCGGCCGTTGGGACTGTCCAGCTCAAACGACTCCCGGAGATGGTGGACCGGCGACGGACAATTGCGGCGGCTTACTCAAGAGCCCTCGAGAACCTCAAGTTCCTCCGACTGGTGGCCGACCCACCCTACGGCACCACTAATTTCCAGACACTGTGGCTAGAACTTCTGCCCGGCTTCCCTGCCAGCAGGGAGCGCCTGTTGTCGAAGCTTGCCGATGCCGGCATATCGGCACGGCGCGGCTCCCCTGCCTGCCATCGGCAGCCTGCCTTCCGGTGGCGGAGTACTGATAACGTCAGGCTCCCACACACCCAACGGCTCAGCGAGCACACCGTGGCCCTGCCGATGTTCCACGAGCTTGACTCCGCCAGTATCAACCGCGTGGTCAACGTCATCCGAAACGCAGCGACGCCGGTGACGCCATGAGTGAACTGATCCTGATCTCAGCGAGCGGACTGGCCCGGGAGGTGCTCGCCATGGTGCGGAGCAGTGGACAGTACGACATTGTGGGGCTGCTGGACGACGACAAGGAATTGGCCGGCGTGACGGTGGACGGGGCACCGGTCCTGGGCGGCATTGACGATGCGGTCAAATTCATTCATGCCTTCCTGCTCGTGTGCATGAGTTCCGGCCGGAGAAGGCAGGCTGTAGTCGAGCGGCTCGCCCGGCTGGGACTCCAGGAATCCCGGTATGCGACGGCGATTGACCCCTCTGTCCAATACCCGGAGGGATGCCGTGTAGGGCGGGGCAGCATCCTCCTCCGCAACGTAACCCTCACCGCAGGTGTGACGCTGGGCGCCCATGTTGTCGCGATGCCGTCGGTGACCTTTTCGCATGATGACGACGTAGCGGATTTTGCAACCTTCGCCGCCGGCGTTTCGTTGGGCGGCGGCGTCCGGATAGGCCGTGCCGCCTGTCTGGGCATGCATTCCAGTGTGCGTGACCGCACGTCCGTGGGCGATTACGCCTCGGTGGGGATGGGGGCCGCCGTTCTAAGCAACGTGCCGGACGGCGAAACGTGGGTGGGCGTTCCAGCCCACGAAAACGACGTACAGGTTTTCGCGCAGGACAATCACTGAGGAGGGACCGCGGCCGTCCGGAAGAACAGCTCCGCCACTGCCGCCAGGTGCGCCGGGTCCTCCACCCCGCACATCTCGCGCGCCGAGTGCATGGACAGCAGCGGGATGCCCACGTCCACCGTCCGGATCCCCAGGCGCGTGGCGGTGAGCGGGCCAATGGTGGACCCGCACGGCATCACGTTGTTGGACACGAACTCCTGGTACGGCACGCCGGACTCCGCGCACAGCCGCGCCCAGAACGCGGCACCCGGGGCATCCGTGGCGTACCGCTGGTTGGCGTTGATCTTCAGCAGCGGGCCGCCGTTGAGAACCGGGTGGTTGGCGGGGTCGTGCCGCTCGGGATAGTTCGGGTGCACGGCATGGCCGGCGTCCGCGGAAACACAGAACGACGCCGACATCGCCTGCCGCCGCTGGCCCGCCGTCGCGTCGAGGCCGTCGGAGATGCGCACCAGGACGTCCTCGAGGAATGGACCGCATGCGCCGGAACGCGAGTTGGAACCGATTTCCTCATGGTCGAACGCTGCCAGCACCGCGATCGGGGCGCCCGGGGAAAGAAGCAGTGACGCCGCGTGCGCGATCAGCGCCGCCAGCCCGGCGTGCGTGGAGGAAAGGTTGTCCAGGCGCCCTGACGCGAAGAACTCCCCCTCACCCCCGAAAACCGCAGGTGCCTGCGTGTCCGCCATGACGACGTCGTACCCTCCGATGTCCGCCGGATCCACCGCGGCATCCTGCACGTGCGAGGCGAGCACTGCCAGGACGTCCGCCGAACCGGGGTTGCCCAGTCCCCATACCGGATTCATGTGCCGCTGCTTGTCCAGCACGAGGCCCTCGTTGGCGGCCCGGTCCAGGTGGATCGCCAGCTGGGGGAAGCGGAGCATGGGGCCGGTGGCGGTCAGGTGCTCGGTGCCGTCGCGCAGCACGAGCCGGCCGGCCAGCTGCAGCTCCCGGTCCAGCCATGAGTTCAGGAGCGGCCCGCCGTACACCTCCACCCCCGCCTGCAGCCAGCCGAACGCGCCCATGGTGGGCTTCGGCTTGAGTTTGAAGGACGGCGAATCGGTGTGCGCGCCCAGGATGTTGAACCCCGTGGTGGGCCCGGCACCCTGCGGCACCACCCACGCCACCAGCGCGCCGTCGCGGACCACGAAGAAGGATCCCTCTCCTGCCTCCCACGGCTCCAGCTCGTCGAGCCGGGTGAACCCGGCGTCAGTGAGACGCCTGGCCGCCTCGTGAACGGCGTGAAAGCTCGACGGCGACGCGCTGACATACGCGCCGAGGTCCTGGATGTGGGCGGCAGCTGAGCGGTGGTTGGGCATGGTGACGAGTCTAGCCAGCCGCCTACACGTCCCGGCGTTTAAGCAGCACCGCGGCGAGCACCAGCGGAACCACGACCCACGCGCCCAGAACCAGTCCGGCCTGCCATGCCTCGAGGGTCTCCGGCACATGCTCCACGGCCGTCAACGGTTCAACCGTGTTGCCTGGCAGATACTTGCGGGTCTCCTCGAAGAACTCGCCGGGGATCAGCTGGAAGGCAATGGGTGCCACGAAGAAGAGTCCCACCAGGGTCATGATGCCGCCGGCGGAGTTCCTGAGCAACGTGCCCAGCGCCAGGCCGATCGCTGCAACAGCCGCAACGTAGACGCTGCTCACCAGAAGGAGCTTCAGGGACTGGGAACTGCCCAGGTCCAGCTTGAGCCCATAGTTGTCCAGAATGGGCACGGCCACCAGGCCGGCCACCCAGGTGGAAGCAGCGGTGACGGCGAAGGACGTCACTGTAACGACCACCAGTTTGGCCGCGAACGCGGGAAGGCGCTTCGGCACCGCGGAAAACGTGGAACGGGCCATGCCGGTGGAGAACTCCGAGCTCATGAGGAGCACGCCCAGGGACCCAAGGATCAGCTGGGCAAAGGCGATCCCTGAAGTGGGCACGCTGACTGCCAGATCGCCGCCCTGGGCCGCCAGCCGGGCCGCTGCCTGCGGGTCCCTCGTGGCCGCATCGGCGAACTGGCCCGTGCCCCAGGCGGACAGTGCGCCGAAGCCCACCATCACCGCCGCCGTGGAAGCGATCAGGACCAGCGTGGAAAGAAGGGTGCGGAACTTGATTCCTTCAGACCTCAGCACGCGGAGGAAGCTCGGGCCGGTCATGGCCCGGTCAGTGGTAGTGCTCATTTGCTCACCTCC
The DNA here is from genome assembly GCF_044755045.1 of Pseudarthrobacter sp. NPDC092419. Lineage (NCBI taxonomy): Bacteria > Bacillati > Actinomycetota > Actinomycetes > Micrococcales > Micrococcaceae > Pseudarthrobacter > Pseudarthrobacter sp. NPDC092419. Next base: position 71,455 of record NZ_JBIVQF010000006.1, on the reverse strand, counting down.
GCAGCGGGCAGGGAGTGGTATTCGACGTCGTCCTTGGTCAGTTCCATGTAGGCCTCCTCGAGGCTGGCGACCAGCGGCGTGAGCTCGTAGACCATGACCTGGTGCGCCAGTGCTGCGGCGGCGATGGCTCGCGGATCCAGCCCCGTGACCTCGAGCAGCTCGCGCTCCGGCGACTCAACCGCGGCACCTTCGGCAGTGAGCAGCGGCGCCAGCCGTTCCGGCTCCTCGGTCCGCACCCGGACCCGCGCCTGGCCTTTGCCGCTAATGATGTCGCGGATGGGGGCATCGGCAATCACCCGGCCGCGGCCGATCACAATCAGGTGGTCCGCCGTCTGCGCCATCTCACTCATCAGGTGGCTCGAGAGGAACACCGTGCGCCCCTGCCCGGCCAGGTAGCGCACCAGGTTACGGACCCACACCACTCCCTCGGGGTCCAGGCCGTTCACCGGCTCATCCAGGATCAGCACCTGCGGGTCGCCGAGCAGGGCTCCGGCAATACCGAGGCGCTGCCCCATGCCCAGGGAGAATCCGCCGGCTTTCTTCCGCGCCACCGCCTCCAATCCAGTCATCTCTATCACTTCGTGCACCCGGGCCTTGGGAATCCCATGCGTGGCGGCCATGGCCAGCAGGTGGTTGTAGGCGCTGCGGCTGGTATGAACCGCCTTGGCGTCCAGCAGCGCACCCACCTCACGCAGCGGCGCCTTGTGCCGGGCGTAGGGCACGCCATTGACGGTCACGCTGCCCGACGTCGGCCGGTCCAGCCCCATAATCATCCGCATGGTGGTGGATTTTCCGGCGCCGTTCGGGCCCAGGAAGCCCGTCACCCGACCCGGTTCCACTGTGAAATTCGCTCCGGCCACGGCGGTCTTGCTGCCGTACACCTTCGTCAGGTCCTGAGCCTCAATCATGGTTGGTTTCCTTTCAACGGCCGCGGCGAGTAGTAGATGAGCGATCTCGGCGTCACGCGGTACCGGACCCTCCGCACGCCGGCCAAAGCCTCACCGTCTACGGCCAGCGCCATGGGTGCCCCGCCAGCGTCGATCTCCACCTCGGTGGCCTCCCGCAGATGGGTGATGCGCGACGTTGACACAGTCCCCGTCACGACGGACCACAGCAGCCGGATCCGGGCAAAGCGTTCATCGGCGGTGATAAGCCGGACATCCAGGACACCGTCGTCAAGGACCGGGCGGAGCAGTGGCGCATGGTCCCGCGGATAGTAGCGGCCCCGCCCCAGGTAGGCGATCCACACCCGGTGCCGGACGCCATCCACCGCGAGGGTCACCGGCGTACCCGCCGCGTAGGTACGGAACATGGCCACGACGCCTGCCAGCGGCTTGCCCAGCGCCGGTGTCAGCTGCTCGCGGCGCCTGACGAAGTTGGGGTATAGCCCGATGCTGGAGGTGTTCAGCATCAGCAGGTGCGACGTTTCGGGCTCGTCCGGAAGTCCCCTCTCCACCTCTACGAGGCCGGTATCCGACAACGCCGCCTCGCCATTATTAGCGGCCAGCACTGCCTCCTTGAGGCTCCCGGTTCCGGCGTCGCGGGCAAAATGGTTGAGCGTGCCGCCCGGCAGCACCAGCAGGGGAAGGGAATGTTCGACGGCGGCCGCAGCGGCAGCGCCCACCGTCCCGTCACCGCCCCACACGCCCAACGCTTTTGTACCAGGGTGGTTCAGCGTCTCTTCGATTTCCTGGCGGAGATCCGCCTCCGGCTGGACGGCATTTATATACGCTTTGGGGAATACCTCCCGCAGAGCATCCGCAGTTTCCTCTTTGAACGATCCGCCTAAGGTGTTCACCACAATGCTGAGGCCTTCACCGCCGGGCAGTTCCGCGGCGTCAGTCCAGGCCCGTGCTGTATCCGGGATCGGAGGCCTAACCGGCCACCATTTACGGGTCACCAGCGCCGCCCCGGCGCCGAGCGCAGATCCAAACACGACGTCGGAGGGCCAGTGCGCGCCTGTATGCACGCGGGAGTAGGCAACGCCGGCAGCAACGGGGGCTAGAACGGCCCCCAGTGCCGGGTGGATCAGGCCCGCGCCGGTAGCAAAGGCCACTGCCGAGGCTGAGTGCCCCGAGGGCATGGAGGAGCTCGTGGGCTGAGGGTGGACGAAGCGGAAGACCGGGAGGTGCTCTGGCAGCGGACGTGCCCGGGGAAGAAGGGTCTTGAAGCCCATGTTGGTGACCGCCGATGCCACAGCCTGTGCGATCAGCCCATGGAGCGCCGCGCGGCGGGGCTTCCCCGGGAAGGCGGCCATGACGGCGGCCGCCCCCATCCACAGCTTTCCATGATTGGCTGCGGCCGAGAGCCTGCGGAAGAAGTCGTCGTGCCCGCCGCCGGGGAAACGGGAAACATGCCGTACCAGATATTTATCCATCCGACCGATCCAGCGATGGCTGCGGCGCCAGGTGCTCTGCATGCGATCACCCTACTCCACCCGATTGGGCCGACTATCCGCGGGGGCCCGTTTCCGCGGTCTTCATGGGTTGCACAGGCAACGGACGGGCCGCTCCCGCCAGCAGGAGCGCCAGGACGATGGGTGCCAGGATGGCCAGGAGGGCGAGATGGATGCCGGTGAGGTCGCCCAAATAACCCAGCAGCGGAGGCCCGGCCAGGAAGGATACATACCCCAGGGTGGATACAACAGATACCCTTGCTGCCGCGTGTTGGGGGTCGTCTGCCGCCGCCGACATCCCCATCGGGAACGCCAGTGCGGCGCCCACGCCCCAGAGGGCAGCGCCCACCGCGGCCAGCCAGACGTTGCCGGCCAGCACGAACAGGCAGAGGCCGGCCGCGGCCGCCGCCATGCTTGTCCGGAGAACCGTGACCCGGCCGTAGGCGTCGATAACCCGTCCGCCAAGGAAGCGCATGGCTGTCATGGCCAGGACGAACAGGGCGAACATCAGGGCCCCGGTGGAATTGGAGGTACCGAGCCCGTCCACCGACGCCTTCGCGATCCAGTCGTTGCCGGCGCCTTCGGTGAGAGTCGCGCCGAGGACCACGACGCCGATCAGCAGCGTTCGGCCATCGCGCCAGGCGGTCGGTCCCTTGGCGGGCTTAGGTTCACCCTCGGCGACGGTCCGGGTGAGGTGGGGGAGGAAGTACCGGGGAGCCACGAGCGTAGACAGCAGAACCACTGCCGCAACGGCAACGAGGTGGACGGGCAGCCCGACACCGAGATTGGACAGGCCAGCGCCGACGATCGCCCCAATAAACGCGCCGCCACTGAATGCCGCGTGAAACTGCGGCATGATGGTCCGGCGCATCTTGTGTTCCACATCCGCGCCCTCGATGTTCTGGGAAACATCCCAGAGGCCCACCGCGATCCCGAAGAAAAAGAGGGAAACCGCCGTACCGGGGATTGACGTCGCGAAAAGCGATCCCGCGATGCCCACCGCCGCGGCAGCGGCGAGGACGCCTCCGGTGCGTACCGCATTGGCGGTGCCGATCCTGCCCACCACCAGTCCCGCCGTCGGGAGCGCCAGAAGGGATCCCACCGCCGTGCACAGCAGGAGCGTGCCCATCTGTCCGGAACTGATGCGCAGGATTTCGGTGACTGCCGGGATGCGTGCGGCCCAGCTGGCAAAGGCAAGCCCGTTAATCCCGAAGACGACGAAGGTCGCGGCGGCGGCAGCCTTCAGCCCGTGGTGTTCGCCTGTCCTGGTGCTGGCGCTCACGCGCGCGCCCGTTCCACGCGCTTTTCGTCCCACACCGGTTCCGCGGATTCATAGACCTTCCCGTCCGAGCCGAACACCAGGAACCGGTCGAAGGTCCGCGCGAACCAGCGGTCATGGGTGACGGCCAGGACCGTGCCTTCGAAGTGGTCGATGGCCCGTTCCAGTGCCTCGGCCGAGTGCAGGTCCAGGTTGTCCGTGGGCTCGTCCAGGAGCAGCAGGGTAGCGCCGGAGAGCTGGAGGAGCAGGATCTGGAAGCGTGCCTGTTGCCCGCCGGAGAGCGACTCGTACTTCTGCTCGGACTGTCCCGCCAGCCCGTAACCGTCCAGGGCACCGGCCGCGGCCTCACGGCCCAGTCCGGAGCGGTGCTCGTCGCCCCGATGCAGGATTTCCAACAGGGTCTTGCCCAACAGGTCGGGGCGGACGTGCGTTTGGGCGAAGAAGCCTGGCCGGATGCGTGCGCCCAGCTTCACTGTGCCCTCGTGCGGCACTTCGGCGATCTCGACGTCAGAGACGGGCAGGTGTTCGCGCTCTGGGTCCGTGCCGCCGGTGGCCAGCAGGCGGAGGAAGTGCGACTTGCCGGAGCCGTTGGAGCCCAGCACGCCAACCCTGTCGCCGAACCAGACTTCGGTGGAGAACGGTTTCATCAGGCCGGTCAGCTCCAGCTTCTCGGCAACGATGGCGCGCTTGGCGGTCCGCCCGCCTTTCAGCCGCATCTGCACGTTCTGTTCAACAGGCAGCGCTTCGGGCGGTCCGATCTCCAGGAACTTGGCAAGGCGGGTCTGGGCTGCGTGGTACCGGTTGGCCATGTCGGAACGGAACGCCGCCTTGTTCTTGTACATGTTCACGAGTTCCTTGAGCTTCACGTGCTCCTCGTCCCAGCGCTTGCGCAGCTCCTCGAACCGGGCGTTGCGGTCTGCCCGCGCGTCGACGTAGGAGCCGAAGCCGCCGCCGTGGATCCACGCAGAGGCCCCGTTGATGCCGGGCTCCAACGTGACGATCCGGCCGGCTGCGTTGTTCAGGAGCTCCCGGTCGTGGCTGATGAAGAACACGGTCTTCCGGGATTCGTTGAGTTTCTCTTCGAGCCAGCGCTTGCCGGGAACGTCCAAGTAGTTGTCCGGTTCGTCGAGGAGGAGCAGCTCATCCGGACCGGCGAAGAGAGCCTCCAGCACCAGGCGCTTTTGCTCACCGCCGGAAAGGGTCGACGCCGGGCGGTGCTGGGCGCGGTCGTAGGGGATTCCCAGCGCGGCCATGCAGACCTCGTCCCAGACCGTCTCGACGTCGTACCCTCCGGCGTCTCCCCAGTCCACGATCGACTGGGCGTACCGCAGCTGGCTTGGCTCGTCGTCGTGCTCCACCATGGCGAGCTCTGCGTCGTCCACCTCGCGCGCGGCCGCGGCCAAGGCGGGCGGCGCGGCGGAGACCAGCAGGTCGCGCACCGTGGACCCGTCCCGGACCTGGCCCACGAACTGGCGCATGATGCCCATGTTGCCGGAGCGTCCGATCACGCCTTCATCCGGGGCGAGGTCGCCGGCAATGATGCGGAACAGCGTCGTCTTGCCCGTGCCATTCGGACCTATCAGCGCGGTCTTGGTGCCGTCCGGGACCTTGAAGGTCACCCCGTTCAGCAGCTGCGTGCCGTCGGAAAGGAAGTAATCTATGCCGGAAACGTCAATATGGGCCACACGTTCAATACTCCCACGAACCCCTCCCTAGAGCGGGGGCCGGCAGGTCCAGGGCTGCACGGCTTCCAGCGCGGCGCCCAGCCGGAACACCGTTGCGTCATCGAACGGATGTCCAACGATCTGGACGCCCGTAGGGATTCCACAGTCGGCTATCCCGCTCGGGACGGCAAGCACCGGACAGCGGTTTGCGATGTTGAACGGAGCCGTCATGTGCCCTTGCCAGTAGTGCTCGAGGTGCACAGCGCCGGCATCGATCCCGTCAAGGTACTGACCCTCCGCCTCCAGTGCGGGGACTGCGGACGCCGGGCAGACCAACGCGTCAAAATCCGCCATGGCTTCGGCCAGCTCAGACTGAAGCTGGGCCTCGGCCCGGATGCCGTCCAGGTAACGGTTCTCCTCGGCTGCCCGGCGGGCATCCGCCATGAACTGCCGCGTGTAGGGAGCCAACTGCTCCACGGATGCCGCTGTCTCGTCCTCCATTGCAGGTCCCAGGAGATAGCCAAAGTGGGTGAAGATGGTCCGCCGGATACTCTCCGTGGTCCACGGGAGCTCGATTTCCTCCACCACCGCGCCGGCTTGGCGAAGCGCCTCTGCGGTGGCACGGGTATTGGCTTCGACGTCTGCTGCCACCGGGTAATTGCCCAGACGAATGCACAGGGCGATCCTCATCCCCGCCACCGAAATCCCTCCAACCGCAGTGCCCGGTCCGGGCCAGCCCTCGGGGAGGTCCGCCAGGGACGCATGGTCCGCCCGGGACCGCCCCGCCATGACACCGGCCAGCAGCGCCGTGTCCGCCACCGTCCGGGCCATCGGCCCATCTCCGCGGTAGTGGTCCGCGGCGAGCGGTGCCAGCCCCGGGATCCGGCCGTAGGAAGCCTTGAACCCAACGGTCCCGGTGAAGGCTGCCGGCAGCCGGGTTGACCCGGCGATATCCGAGGCCGTGGCCAAGGGTGCCAGGCCGGCTGCCAGCGCCGCTCCGGAACCGCCGGAGGATCCACCGGGGGAGTACTGCAGGTTCCATGGATTGCGCGTCACGCCCCACAACGGGCTGTGGGTCACGGTGGCGCAGCTGTACTCGGGGGTGGTGGTGCGGGCATGGATGATGCCGCCTGCGTTTATGATGCGTTCGATCACCGGATGGTCGGCCATCGCGATATCGCCTTTGCGCGCCAGGAGACCCTGCGAGAGTGTGCGGCCACGGAGCCCGTGCTTTTCCTTCGTGGCCACCGGAAGACCCAGGAGCGGAGCGAGGTCCCGGCCGCGCGCGTACCGGGCTGCAGCCTGCCGGGCGGCCAGCCGTGCTTCCGCGAAGAGCGTTTCGGTGAGAGCGTTGATGGCCCCGTTGACCGCATCGGTCCGCGCAATCAGCGCGTCCAGGAGCTCCACCGGTGACAGCTCCCGGCTCCGGAACAACTTCAGCGCGCTTGTGGCATCAAGGTAGTGCAGGTCCGTCATGCCAGCGCCGCCGCAGCGCGGGCCGGGGCCTCGGTCAAGGCGCCCGCCACAAGCTCGCGGGCAACCCCAGTGAGCATGTCCACGCCGGCCACCATGTCGGCGTCGGTGGTGAACTCCCGCTCGCAGTGTGATACGCCCTCCACACTGGGGATGAACAGCATGACGGAGGGGACCACCGTGTTCATGGCCACGGAGTCGTGGCCCGCCATGGTCTGGATGCGCCGGGCTGAAAGACCCAGATCAGCAGCAACCTTGTTCGCAAGTTCCAGGCCAGCCTCAGGAAAGCGCCGGATGGGGCGGATGTCGAAGTCTTTAACGTTCACTTTGATGTCGTGTGCACGCGCCAGGACGTCGATGTCCTTCAGGAGTTTCGCCCGCGCTTCCGTGACGATGTCCGGGTCGGCCGAGCGCAGGTCGGCGACGAGGTGCACCCGACGGGCCACCACGATCGGTGAGTTCGGTTCCAAGGTCAGCTGGCCCACAGAGGAAACAATCGCCTCGTCGGCAAATTCCTTCGTGACATCGTGAACCATGAGGATGATCTTGGAGGCAGCCACCAGGGCGTCGTGCCGGTCAGCCATCGCCGTGGCGCCGGTGTGCGACTGTTCCCCCAGTACTTCGATATCCAGCTTCTGGGTGTACCAGCTGCTGTCCACCAGTCCGATCGTGATCCCCTCGCGCTCCAGGATGCGGCCCTGCTCGATGTGGATTTCAGCGTAGGCGGCGGCATCGGGCGCCTCGGCCGTGCCGAGGTACCCGATGCCGGCCAGGGCATCGCGGACAGTGACACCCTGCAGGTCGGCGACGTCGAGCATCTGCCCCTGGTCGAGCAGGCCTGCGTACACCGAGCTGCCCATGATGCTCGGGGCAAAGCGCCCGCCCTCTTCGTTGAACCAGTTGACCACCGCCAGGTTGAAGCGGGGCACCGCCCTGCCGGCAGCCACCTCCTCCTGGAGCCGCCGGGCCGCGTGCAGCGCGGCGATGACACCGTAGGCGCCGTCGAAACGGCCTCCCAGCGGCTGGCTGTCCAGGTGTGATCCGATGATGACGTAAGGAGCCCCGGGCACCCACTCCACCAGCCCGAACATGTTGCCGATTCCGTCCACCCGAAGTTCCCATCCGGCGTCGTTCACCCAGGCCGCGAACCACTGCCGGGTGAGCGCATCCTCGGCAGTTGCGGCCTGCCGGTCCACACCGTTGTTCGCTGTGGCGCCGATGGTGGCAACGTGGTGGAAGTCGGACAGGAAAGCTGCTGAATTCATGGGAGAAGTCCTTAGGTCTGGCTGTGGAGAGGAAAGAGGGCGGGGGCTTCTAGCCCATCCGGCCGCGCGTCTCCGGCACCCGGGTAAAGAGCACCAGGAGAAGCACGACGGCGGCTGCCGCGGCCATGTAGAAGCCCGGCGCGTGCGGCACGCCACTGCTTCCCACCAGGGCGGTGCCGATGAACGGTGCGGTGCCGCCAAACAGGGCGTAGGCGCCGTTGTAGCTGATCGCAGCCGAGGTGAAGCGCGTCTTCGTCGTGAAGATCTCGACAAAGAACGTGTAGCAGCCGCCGCCGTAGATGCACAGCGCCACAACGAACAGTGACTGGCCCAAAAGCGCGAGCGGCAGGCTGCCGCTGGTGACCAGCATGAAGCAGGGTACGGAAACGAGTGCCAGGACAGCGGAGCCTGCGATCAGCATCGGCTTCCGGCCCACGCGGTCACCAATGCGGCCGCCCAATGGCAGGAGTACGGCGTAAAGCGCCAGTGCGGCAGCGTTGACCAACAGGGACTGCTCGCGGCTGAGGCCGCCCGAGGTCTGGACGTACGAGACGAAGTAAGCGGAAAGGAAGTAGAACCCCATGGCGGTCAGGCCCATGACGAAGATGACCTGGACCATCCGGAGCTTGTTTTCGCGGAAGGCCTCGCGGACGGGACTGAATTCCTTCGTCCGGCTGGCCTTGGCCTCGTTGAAGGCTTCACTCTCCACCGTGCGGCTGCGGATCCAGACGCCGAAGAGTGCAAGCGGCAGGGCCAGCAGGAACGGGATGCGCCATCCCCAGGCCATGAAGGACTCGTTGGACATGGATTGGCTAAGGATGAGGATCATGGTTCCGGCAGTCACAGAAGGCAGCGCGGTTGCGGCGATAGTGATGTTCAGCCAGAACCCGCGGCTCTTGACTGGTGCGTGCTCGAAGACGAAGGACGGGGCACCTACGGACTCGCCGCCTGCCGAGAAGCCTTGGACCAGCCGGCAGAGGACCAGGAGGGCCGGTGCCCATGCGCCGATCTGGCCATAGGTGGGCAGGATGCCCATGAGGGCGGTGGCTGCGCCGATCGCGATGAGCGTGATGGTGAGGACCCGCCGTCGGCCGATCCTGTCACCAAGCGCGCCGAAGAAGAGCCCGCCAATGGGCCGCACCACGAACGCGACGCCGAACGTGGCAAATGTGGCCAGCATCGCTGCAACGGGGTTGGCCGCGGGGAAGAAGAGCTGCGAGAAGATCACCGCGGTGAGTCCGTAAAGCGTAAAGTCGTAGAACTCAATGAACTGGCCGATACTTCCGCCTGCCAGCACCCGCTTCTGCATCTTCGTAACGCCGGGACGCGCGCTCAGGGCCTCCGTTTCGAGAACGGGTGCCCCCAGCCCGGGGGTTGGTGCAACTTCGGGTGCCTGCTGGGGTTGGGGATGGATCTGAACCACAGAATCTCCTTTGATCAACATGGTTGTCCCGCCGGGGAGGTGGGGTGTGCGCCGTGGTTAGAGGGGTTTCCCTTCCCGGGACCCGCCGACATCCGCGCTGCAATAACCATGTGTGATCTGCGGCACATGTGTCCAATTGATTGATTTGGTGCCATCGATAGATTTCATCAATGTACGACAGACCCGGGCAGCTGGCCCCCGACGGCAGTCGTATAGATTCGGCGGCAGGTCTCTTCAAAAGCGAGCGTACGCCGCGTGGGCTGTACGCCTTCCGGCCGGACCAGCATCACCTCAATGGGCGGGAAATCGTCTTGCAGGGTCAACGCCACCACCTTCCCGCCGGAATACGTCATGTCACTGTTCAGCCGCTGGTTGAGCATCGCGTAACCGTGCCCCTTCGCCACAAAGGACCGGACCGTCTCATATCCCGCGAAGCGGTGCCGGACGTTGGGCACAATGCCGGCAAGTGCATAGAGCTGTTCGTAATATTCGCGGCTGTGGGGGAGGTCCAGCACCACGGACGGTTCGCCGTCGAGTTCTTTGAGTGCAATGCTGCGGCCGGGGCGTGCTGCGGCCGGATGCCCGGCATGTACCAGGACGTGCGGCGGTACGCGTTCCAGCACCTTGTAGGTAAAGCCGCGCCCAAGGCCCAGGCCATACATCAACGCAACGTCGCACCGCCCGTCCAGCAGGGCGCTCTGGAGTGTGGCGAGATCGGCCTCCAGGAATGACACCTCCACGCCGGGGTGCTGGACCTCGAAGGTCTGCAGGATCGCGGGCAGCCTGAAAGGAGCCAGGGGCGCGAAAACTCCCACCTTCAGCTCCCCGACCAGGCCGGCGGACAGGCCCCGGGCAGATTCGTACAACGCGTCCGCATGTTCCAGCAGCACTTTGATGTCCTGCGAAAGCTGTCGGCCGGACGGAGTGAGCCTCAGCCCGCGGGTCGGAAGCCGCACGAACAGTTGCGTTGAAAGGCTTGACTCCAGCTGGGAAACCGCGGTTGAAAGGGTGGACTGGGTGACCAGCAGGCGTTCCGCCGCCGCCGTCATGTTCTCCAGTTCGGCGACCACAGCGAAGTAGCGCAACTGGGTAAGGGTAAAGGGCTTTGCCATCGGTCAACGTCCACTCTCTACGGCACGTGCCGTTACGGATGTCCGGTCGGTTGGGGTCCTCATCGGGTTCAAAGAGCCCGGAGCCTGTGGAGCAGGAGCGCCACGTGCAGCGAAGTTCGGGACTCGGCGTCATCAAGATCAACGCCCAGGAGTTCCTCGAGCCGCGCCAGGCGGGCGTACAGCGTGGGTCGGCTAAAGTAGCCGCTGCGCGCCATTGCTGCCTTATTGCCGCCCGATTCCAGGTACCGGGCCAGTAGTTCGAGGTGACCGCCCCGGCCCTGGGCTTCAGCCTGCAGCAGGGCCTCCAGTTCCGACTCCACGAACTGCTGGACGCGCGGATCGTTTCGCAGGAGCGCCAACAGTCCACGCAGCCGGACGTCAGTGGCCCGGTAGAACGGTTTGCGGACCCCGCGCAGGGTTGCCGAAGTTTCCGCTACGTGCGCGGCTCCATCCACTCCGGCGGCGGCTTCGAGCAGGCTTCCCCGCGGATGTCCGACGCCGACGGTCCACTCCGCCGACACGCTGTCGGGCTCCCGGCCCAAGGCATCGGTCAGCCGGTGCAAGGTAGGGTCCTCCAGCTGCCTTGCCGGCAGGGCCAGGATCATGCCTACGGAACCTGACTGGATACTTGCTGACAGGGCGGTACTGGAGATTGTCTTCAGTGCGCGCCCCAGCTGCTCGAGCAGGATCCTTTCCTCCTCCTGGCCGGCAAGCGGATCCCGGGAGGCCCCGCCCGGCCTTGGTCCGGCACTTGCCTCAGCAGCGGCCGTATGGCCAGTCCTTCGGAAAACGACCGGCACGTAGAACGGTGACCGTTTCAGGCCCAATGCAGCCGCCCGTGCCAGCGCTTCGGCCTCGTCAAGGCCGCGGGGCTGTCGCAGTGCGTTGAGCAGTCCCGCCTGGGCCTGCTGGCTAAGTTCGCGCCGATCGCGTTCGGCAAGCCGGTTGATCGCAAGCGCCTGCGCGGCGCGCTCCAGGACCATAGCCGCCGGGCCATCGTCGTCCATTTCCATGGGAACCACCAGCCGTCCCCAAAGCTGGCGCTGCACACCCACCGGAGTCTGCAGCCAGGCCTCGGCGCCCGCCCGGGATGTCCCGGCAGTCGATGGGGTGGTCCGGGAGCGGCGTTCCCAGTCCGCCAGCAGCTCCGCGGCGGACCTCCCGTGGGCCGAGAACGCGAGCACCAGGTGGGCCAGGTCTTCCAGGATGACCGGGGCGCCGATCAGTTCGGCTGCCTTTTCCACCACGAGTTGCGTGCCGGCATTCTCCAGGCTGAGGAGCGTGAACGCCTCATGGACGTCGCGCGCGCGCTCCACGCGTTCCAGCTGCTCAGCAACGATCATGCGGTGTACGACCTCCGTGACCTGCACGAAACGTACCCGCCGCTGAACCACGGCGATCGGAAGCGAGGTGCGCCGCGCGGCGGCGTGAAGCGCGGCCATACTGCGTTCACGGTTGCCCGTGAGCTCAACCACCAGGCCTGCCGCGCCGGCCTGTTCAAGAGATGCGACGAACCCGACCGTGAGGTCAGGGTGCTTTTCCAGCTCCAGTCCGGTGGTGAGGACCAGTTCACCGCCGGCCAGCAGGCCCGAGATGTCCAGCAGTTCACTGACATGTACCCAGCGGACCTGAGCATCCAAACGCGCGGAGCCGCCCAGCAGCTGCGGTGCAGCTGCCTGGAGGACCGGAAGGGCGAGAACGTCGCGGACCGAGGGGAGCATTTACAAAGTGTAAACGAGCCTGTGATTTACCTTACACATCGGCTCTAACGCTGCCCTTGCGTGACGGTAAGACTGGACGCAAACGCAGCGACCTCAAGGAGACACTTTGAACATCATCGAGCACTGGATCAACGGCAGCTATGTCCCTGTTGGGGAGAACACGGCGCCGGTCACCAATCCCGCCACGGGGAAAGTCACCGGGCAGGTTGCCCTGGCCACGGCCCAGGACAGCCAGGCGGCTGTGGCTGCCGCTAAAGGCGCCTTCCCGGCCTGGCGGGACACGTCCCTTGCCCGCCGCACCCAGATCCTGTTCTCATTCCGTGAACTCCTCAATGCACGCAAGGATGAGCTCGCAGCAATCATCACCGCCGAACACGGCAAAGTTCTGTCCGATGCCCTCGGTGAGGTCACCCGCGGCCAGGAAGTGGTCGAATTTGCCTGCGGAATCCCGCACCTGCTCAAGGGCAGTTATACGGAGAACGCCTCCACCAGCGTCGATGTCCACTCCATCCGCCAGCCGCTGGGTCCCGTAGCCGTCATCAGCCCCTTCAACTTTCCGGCCATGGTCCCCATGTGGTTCTTCCCGCTGGCCATCGCGGCCGGCAACACGGTAATCATCAAGCCCAGCGAAAAGGACCCCACCGCTGTCAACTGGATGGCTGAACTGTGGAAAGAAGCCGGACTTCCGGACGGTGTCTTCAACGTCCTTCACGGTGACAAGGTGGCGGTTGACGCGCTCCTGAACCACCCGGACGTCAAGGCCGTTTCCTTCGTCGGATCCACTCCGATCGCCAAGTACGTTTACCAGACCGCTACGGCCGCCGGGAAGCGTGTCCAGGCCCTAGGCGGTGCAAAGAACCACATGATCGTCCTCCCCGACGCCGATCTTGACCTGGCGGCAGACGCGGCAATCAATGCAGGTTTCGGCTCAGCTGGCGAACGGTGCATGGCCATTTCGGCCCTCCTTGCCGTCGGTGACATAGCAGACGAACTGGTTGCCAAGATCGCTGAACGCGCCACCGGACTGCGCACCGGGGACGGACTTCGCGGCTGTGACATGGGACCGCTTGTTACCGCCCAGCACCGGGACAAGGTGGCCGGCTACATCGACGCCGGCGAAGCAGCCGGCGCCACTGTCGTCGTGGACGGCCGGAACATCGCCGCCGACGCTGAGGGCGACGGCTTCTTTGTCGGGCCCACGCTCTTCGATAACGTCACGCCGGACATGTCCATCTACCAGGACGAAATCTTCGGCCCGGTCCTGTCCGTGGTGCGCGTAGATACCTATGAGCAGGCACTGAACCTCATCAACAGCAACCCGTACGGCAACGGCACAGCCATCTTCACCAATGACGGCGGGGCCGCCCGGCGCTTCGAAAACGAAGTGGAAGTAGGGATGGTGGGGATCAACGTGCCCGTGCCCGTGCCCATGGCTTACTACTCGTTCGGCGGCTGGAAGAACTCGCTCTTTGGCGACACCCACGCACACGGTACGGAAGGCGTCGGCTTCTTCACCCGGGGCAAAGCCGTCACCTCCCGCTGGCTGGACCCCAGCCACGGGGGCATCAACCTCGGCTTCCCGCAGAACGCCTAAGACCGGAACCTCGAAAGGAAACTGCCATGACCTCCACCGTTGAGTCCGGACCGGTTCCCGACATTGACTCCGAGAGCGCCCGTCGGGCCTATGAGCTGGACCGTAAGCACGTCTTCCACTCCTGGTCCGCCCAGGATCTGCTTGATCCAATGGTCATCTCCGCCGCCGAGGGTTCCTACGTCTGGGACGGGGACGGAAACAAGTACCTGGACTTCACCTCCCAACTGGTGAACACCAACATCGGCCACCAGCACCCGGCGGTGGTCTCCGCCATTGCGGCGCAGGCCACTAAGCTGTGCACGATCGCGCCAAGCTACGCCAATGACGCCCGCTCGGAAGCGGCGCGCCTGATCGCTGAGCGGACCCCTGGAGAACTGGACAGAATCTTCTTCACCAACGGCGGCGCCGATGCCAATGAACACGCAGTCCGCATGGCCCGGCTGCACACCGGCCGGCACAAGGTCCTCTCCGCCTACCGCTCCTACCACGGCGGAACCCATCTGGCAGTCAATCTGACTGGGGATCCACGGCGCTGGCCAAGCGACAGCGGCAGTACCGGGACCGTTCACTTTTTCCCGCCCTACCTGTACCGCTCGGCGTTCCATGCGAGCACCCCGGAAGAGGAAAGCGAGCGTGCACTGGCCCACCTGGAGCAGCTGATCAGCCTGGAGGGCCCGTCCACAATTGCAGCACTCATCCTGGAATCCATACCGGGAACTGCGGGTATCTATATGGCGCCGGCGGGGTATTTCGAGGGGGTCCGGGAGCTCTGTACCCGATTCGGCATCGTCCTGATCGCGGATGAAGTGATGGCGGGCTTCGGACGGACCGGCAAATGGTTCGCCGTGGAGCATTTCAATGTGGTTCCGGACCTGCTGACCTTCGCCAAGGGCGTCAATTCCGGCTACGTCCCGCTGGGCGGGGTCGCGATCAGTCCCGAAATCGCGGCCACCTTCGGGCAGCGGGCTTATCCGGGCGGCCTGACGTACTCCGGTCATCCGCTGGCCGCCGCCGCTGCTGTGGCCACCATCAACGCCATGGAAGATGAGCGGATGGTGGAGCACGCAGCGGCACTGGGAGAAACGGTCATCGGCCCTGCGCTCGAAGGCTTTGCGAAGCGGCACAGGTCCATCGGTGAAGTTCGGGGCGTCGGCGTGTTCTGGGCCATCGAGCTGGTCAGAAACCGCGAAACGCGCGAACCGTTGGCCCCGTACGGGGGTTCCAGTCCGGAAATGAACCAGCTGGTCGCCGCCTGCAAGACCCGGGGGCTCCTGCCGTTCGCCAACTTCAACCGCATCCACGTCGTGCCGCCCTGCAACACCAGCGTGGCAGACACCAAAGCCGGTCTGGCCATCCTGGACGAGGTTCTGGACATCGCCGACGGTTTCGCGGACTGACCCCGGTGGCCGCCGGCAGGCCTCCCGGGGAGGGGCTTAGCCGGCGGCTGTGAGGAACTGCTTCAACAGCGGGCCGGAGGTCGTGGCGCCCAGGCCGCCGTCTTCCACGAACACGGCGACGGCGAGGTCTCCCTGCACCGCCACGATCCAGGCATGCGTCTTGGGCGGGTTTTCGTCACCGAATTCCGCGGTTCCCGTCTTGGCGCCCACCGGCTTCCCGGAAACCTCAGCCAGGAAGCCGGCATGGCCCGAAGTGACAACGGCCCGCATCATGTCGGCTAGCAGCGCAGCTTCCTTGGCTGTCACCGGCTCACCCGCGGCAGCGGGTGAGAGCGACGGCGCAGCCGACGCCGTGGCATCGGGTGCGTTCGCGATGACCAGCTGCGGGGAAACCGGGGCGCCCTTGGCCACCGAGCCCGCCATCACGGCCGCGGCCAGTGGCGACAAGAGAACCTTGCCCTGCCCGATCATGGACGCCGCATGTTCCGTTCCTGCGGCCTCGCCAGGCACCGAACCCAGGAAGGCGTCCGCACCGAGCGAGGGCGCGTCCACCGCAATGCCCAGCGCCGTCGCCGCGGCCTCCAGCTGGTCCTGGGACACGGAATCGCGCGCGGCGATGAACGCCGTATTGCAGGAATGCGCGAACGCGTCCCGGAGGGTGACGGATCCCAGCGAACCTTCCGGATAGCCTTCTGAATTCTTGAAACGGCGGCCGTCCACGGTCAGCGTCGGGGTGCACTGGACCTTGGAATCCGGCGTGAATCCATTGCGGAACATGGCCAGCGAGTCCACGATTTTGAAGATCGAGCCCGGGGCGTATTGCCCCAGCATCGCCGTGTTGTATCCATTGCTGCCGGGGCCTGAGGCAGCAGCAAGGACGGCTCCGGTGGAGGGCCGCAGCGCAACGATAGCGGAGGCCGGGCCCACCTTTTCCAGGGTTGTCTCGGCGAGCGTCTGCAAGGTGGGATCCAACGTGGTCTTCAGGGGCTCGCCGGGAGTCGGTTCCACCTCGAACAGGACCCGCCGCGGGTCGTTGCCGGAGGACTCGATTTCCTCCCGCGTCAGGTCTGCCCGCTGAGCCCGGATGACGACGGCGTCAGCTCCCCTCAGCTGTTCGTCATACCTTTGCTGGAGGCCCCCTTTGCCGATGACGTCCCCGGCTGTCAGGGCGCCTTCGGATGCCTCGATCTCTTCTGCGGACACCTCGCCCACCGTGCCGAGCACAGCGCGGGCGAAGGTCCGGGTCGGTGCCAGCGGAATCGAGTCGGGAATGGCTCGTGCTCCGGGGACCGCCGTGATCTCCTGGTCCGTGATGGTGCGGCCGTCCTGGCGCAACGTGATGGCCCGGACAAATGCCTCGGGGCCGGCAGCCTCCACCTGCTTCGCGTAGTCGCCGGGGTCCACACCCACGAGCGCGGCCAGTTTGGCGGCTGACGCCGCCGGATCCGCCGTGCCAAGGCGCGGTTTGTCGATGCCGATGTTGACGACCGGTCGGTAGGTGACCAGGGGCGCGTCACCGGCGCCGAGGATGTCTGCCCGGGGCGGTGTCCTGGTGCCCTTGGTGAGGATCTCGCTGTCTGCCAGTCCGGGAGCAAGGGTGCCCGGATCCCAGACAGCCAGCCACTCGCCGTCGGACTTCTTGAAGTTCACCGTTGAGGAATATTTCCACTCTGCGTCTCCGAATTCCCAGGTGACGCTCATCGGCGCGGACGCCTTGTCTCCGTCCAGGGCCAGCTCCCCGGCCTCCACAGCCGGCCTTTGCGGCTCCAGGGCGGCGAAGACGGCTTGGAGCTGTTCGTTGGCGGCGCCAGCATCCTTGCCGTCGAACGCCACGGAGCTGACGTCAAGCGTGGCCAGAGCAGAGGCAAAGTTCTGTGCCGCGGCTTCGGCGTCGCCGCGGCCGTCATCGCAGGAAACCAGCGACGTTCCAAGAATGACGGCAGCGGCCCCGGCGGAAAGCTTTTGTTTTATCCCCATGGCGCCATTATCGCCTGTCCATCCGGAGCTTTACGCCAGCTTTACGCCTTAAGCCCGAGGTGTGGGACCTCCAGGCCAAATATGTCTTTCAGGGCATATCTTGCGGCATGAAGTCCGGGCATTCCCGTAACCCCGGGCCCAGGCGGCGTGGAGGACGAGCACAGATACAGGCCCTTGACGGGGGTCCGCCACGGAACCGGAGATACGACAGGACGCTGGACGAGCCCTCTGAGGTCCATGGCGCCCGCGGAAAAGTCGCCGCCCACGTAGTTTCGGTTGTACTCAGCCAGGCCCGCCGCGGTGACGACGTGCGATTCCAGCACCAGATCGCGAAAGCCCGGAGCGAAGCGCTCCAGCTGGGCAGTGACGGCCCCGGTCATGTCCCTGGTCGAACCGGCGGGAACGTGACAGTAGGTCCACAGCGTGTGCTTGCCGGCGGGGGCCCGGGAAGGATCGAAGCGGGACGGCTGTGCCACCAGAACGTAGGGCCTCTCCGGATGCCGCCCGGCGCTTACCTCATTCTCGGCGCGGGCAAGTTCAGCGCGGTTGCCTCCTACGTGGACCGTCCCGGCATCCGCCAGCTCCCTGGCCTGCCACGGAACGGGCCCCGCCAGGATGAAGTCCACTTTGCAGGACCCGCTTCCGTACCGGAACCGCTGGAGGGCGCGGCGGTAGCGGGGCGGCAGGGCGTCTCCGGCCATGGTCAACAGCCCCCGGGGAGCCACATCCAGCAGGGTCGCGCGGGCGCGCGGTAATTGCTCCAGCCGGTCGATGGGTGTGCCCGTGTGGATCAAGCCGCCGTGGTCGATGATGTCCCGGGCCAGGGCACCGGCAATCGAGGCAGAGCCGCCGAGAGGGATCGGCCAGCCCTTCGCATGTCCCAGGGCGCCGAGCATCAGCCCTGCTGCGGATGAAGCCAGCGAGGGCAGGTGCGAGACAGCATGCGCGGCTACCCCGCTGAGCATGGCCGGCGCCGCTTCTTCACGGAACCGGATGTTCCACAGCCCGGTTCCCTGCTCCAGCGTCCTCAGCCCGAAGATGCCAGCCGCGATGGGAGTCCTGGGTACCCGCAACAGCTGGTTCTGCGTGAAATCCATGATGCCGCCAACGTGGCGTACCAGCGGGGCCATCAGCCGCCGGTAGGCGGCCCCGTCCCTGCCCAGTTCGGCAGCGGTCCGCTCCAATGACGTGTAGGACAGCGCGGCCCGGCCACCATCGAGGGGCGAGCCATAAGACACGTCCGGCGTAATCAGCTCCAGCCTGCGGTTCAGCTCGAAGGCACGGAAGAACGGAGACGCCACCGCCATGGGATGCACTGCCGAGCAGACGTCATGGAAATACCCCGGGCGCATCAGCTCCGTGGTCCGTGTCCCGCCCCCAATGGCCCCCGATGCCTCGAAAACTTCGACGGACAGCCCGGCCCGCGCCATGACGGCAGCTGCGGCAAGACCGTTGGGACCTGCTCCAACAACGGCGACGTCAGGCATCGGCACCCGCCTCCGTGCGCTTGCGTGGCCGGCCCAGCCGGAATGCGTCGGACGCCCCGTTGAACGGTCCGCCGGGTGGATCATCCGCATGCTGCCGCCGGACCGGATCCCGCCGAGGATCATAGATATCCCCCGCCACGCGAACCATCAGATATGCCACCGCGAGCATACGTACGACGACGGCGAGGACGTAGTAGGGCATGTCCAGGTTGTGCTGGGTTGAGCCTGCACTGGTCACCTGACCAAGGTACATCCAGACGGCCGCCCAGTGGAGGCCCTCGATTCCCTGCCACGCCAGAAATTCGCGCCACCGTGGCAGGGCCAGGGCGAACAGCGGAACCAGCCACACGACGTACTGCGGCGAATAGGTCTTGCCGGTAAGAATGAACGCCGCCACCAGCAGGAAGAGCAGTTGTGCCAGCCGGGGTCGGCGTGGCGCTGAGAGCGCCACCAGTGCAATCGCGGCGCAGGCCAGGAAGAACAGCCCGGAGGACAACACGTCGACGGATTCGGGGCTCAGGGTAGGCCGGTTGAGCCGTTCCGCCAGCAGGTTATAGGCAAACCAGAGCGAGCCGTAGCTGGCCTCCCGGTCCGCCAGGAAGTCGAAGTAGTGCCCCCAGCCGGCCCGGTTGGCCACCATGAGCGGAAGGTTCACGGCCAGCCACCCTGCAGCCGCCGCCACTGCGGTCACGCCAAGCGGCCGGTAACGTCCGGTGCGCACGGCCAGCAGCGCAACGGCCACGAGGAACAACAGCGGATACAGGTTGGTGGCCACAGCGAGTCCCACCAGCAGTCCGGACGCCACCAACCGCCCCGTGGCGAAGAAGTACATCCCCACAGCCAGCAGGGCCACGGTCCACAGGTCCCAGTTGATGGTTCCCGCCAGGATAATGCCCGGCGAGAGGGCCACGAAGGCTGCGTCCCACGGGCGGCGCCCCGCCAGCCGGGCCGTCGCAAGGACAGCCACCATGGCTGCGCCGGCCAGGAGCACGGCGTTGAGGTCGAAGTAGGCCAGTATCCGGGGGTCCGTCGCACCGGAGCCCGGTACCAGCAAGGCGGTGATCCCGGCGATGAGCGCGGTCAATGCCGGGTACTCGAACTGGCCGGCGGCAACCGGGAACACCCCGTCCGCCAGCCCCCGGCTGCGGAATAGGTCCGGGAGGTCCGAATAGCAGGTGGAATAGAACTGCGAGGGCGTGTCCCAGCCGTTGGCCCGGCAGTAGCCCTTGAGCAGGAGTCCTGCGAAAGCGGCCAGGACGGTCATCAGGATCAGCACGCGTTCCACGCTGAAAACGCCGGGGGAGACCACCCCCGGCTCGGCACGGGTTCCCAACGGCCCGCCGACCACTTCCGTGAAGTTCCGCAGCAGGTGGTCGCTGCGGCTGGGCACCACCAACCGGGCGTGCGGCGGGTGCTTCTGCGGCTGCGTCTCCTGCATGGCTTCGACCTTACCCGGGGAGGTTACCGGACGGTTACAGTCCCCACCGGACGATGGCGGGTGTCCGCTTGTCCCAGCCCAGCGTGCAGATCTTTGCCGTCCCCAGGATGAAGTGGCGGCCTTCCACCGCGGGCAGTTCGAGCCAGCGCGCGGTCAGGATCCTGGAGAAGTGCCCGTGGGCCACGATCAGCACGTTGTCCATCCCGGACTCCAGCACCCGCGCGATGATCTTGTCCGCCCGCGCGGCAACCTCGTCCAGGGTTTCACCGTTGGGCACCCCGTCGGTCCAGATCAAATAATCGGGGTTGTCCTTGCGGATAAGGTCCGAGCTGATGCCCTCATATTCACCGTAGTTCCATTCCACGGCGAGCGGCTCGTGCCGGGCATCGGGGAACCCTGCCAGCTCAGCCGTACGGCGTGCCCGGCGCAGCGGCGAGGTGAGCACCAGGTCAAAGTCCACCGTGTCCAACAGTTTGCGCGCTTCGACGGCCTGCTGCTCGCCCTCAACGGTCAGCGGCAGGTCGGTCAGGCCCGTGTACTGGCCGCTTTTGGACCATTCGGTTTCGCCGTGGCGCAGGATCCACAGCTGGGGGCGGGGGGCAAGGGCGGGACTGGTCATGGGGACTCCTCTGACGGGGAACGGTCGACGGCGGCCGGCGGCGTTTCCGCCCTGGTTTCGGCAGGTGCGGATTCAGGTTGTTCCGCCCACCAGCGCAAGAGCTTCGCCTCGGCTTCCGCGGCGGGCAACGGGCCGTGTTCCATCCGCTCATTCAGGAGGAACTTGTAGGCGCGCCCCACCACCGGGCCGGGCTTGATGTCCAGGAGGGCCATGATGCGGGCCCCGTCCAGGTCGGGGCGGACCGCGTCCAGGGATTCCTGTTCGCGGATGGCGGCTATCCGGGCCTCGAGGTCGTCGTACGCGAACGCCAGCCGTTCGGCCTTCCGCTGGTTTCGGGTGGTGACGTCGGAGCGGGTAAGCCGGTGCAGCCTCTCCAGGAGCGGTCCGGCGTCCGTGACGTAGCGGCGCACGGCGGAGTCGCTCCAGCCGGCGTCGCCATATCCGTAGAAGCGCATATGCAGTTCCACCAGCCTGGCCACCGCCTTGGTAGTGTCCTTGTCGAACCTCAGGGCTTTCATGCGCTTCGAGGTAAGTTTCGCGCCCACCATGTCGTGGTGGCGGAAGCTCACCGCGCCGCCCGGTTCGAAGCGCCGCGTGGCCGGCTTGCCGACGTCGTGCATTAATGCAGCAAAACGCAAGACGAAATCCGGACCCGGGACGGGGCCATCCGCGTCGGTTTCGAGTTCGGCGGCCTGTTCCAGGACCTGCAGTGAGTGCTGGTAGACGTCCTTGTGCCGGTGGTGTTCGTCCGATTCCAGCCGCAGGGCGGACACCTCCGGCAGCACGTGATCCGCCAGGCCGGTGTCCACCAGGAGGTCCACGCCGACGCGGGGGTGGGCCCCGCAGATCAGTTTAACCAGTTCTTCCCGGACACGTTCGGCGGAGATGATGTTGATCCGTTCGGCCATCTGTTCCATGGCGGAACGGACGTCCGGGTGCACCGAAACGCCCAGCTGCGCGGCAAACCGGGCGGCGCGCATCATGCGCAGCGGATCATCGGAGAATGATGCTTCCGGGGCGCCGGGCGTGGACAGGACCGAAGCGTGCAGGTCGCGGACCCCGCCGAAGGGGTCCACCAGTTCCAGAGACGGCAGCTTCAGCGCCATCGCGTTGATGGTGAAATCCCGGCGGAGCAGGTCATCGGTGAGCGAGGATCCAAAGGCCACCACCGGTTTGCGGGAGTCGGGGTCGTAGGCCTCGGCGCGGTAGGTGGTGATCTCGATCTGGAAGCCGGCCTTGCGCATGCCGATGGTCCCGAAGGCGCGGCCGATCTCCCAGAAGTTGTCAGCCCACTTCTTGATCAGCGCGACGGTCTGGTCCGGCGTCGCGTCCGTAGTGAAGTCCAGGTCCGGGGAGGTGCGGCCCAGGAAAAGGTCACGCACAGGCCCGCCCACCAGGGACAGCTCGTGCCCAGCATCCACGAAACGCTGGCCGAGCTCCAGGACCACCGGGTCCACCTGGAAATCGACGGTGTGGGATTCAATCTTGTGATGTGCGTGCGCCATAGTTACTTAAGCTTGTCAGAAACCGCGCGCCCGTCAGGCCAAAATGCGCGGAAGATCCTCTCTTATCCGCCCGGCCCCGGCGGCTGGCGTCATATGCCGTCCATGTTGGTGTCATGTTCCGGTCATCACGAACGGGCAACAGTCGTTAGAGTGGACTGCATGGCCCATCCAGTACCGAGCGCTCCAGGCAGGAGGACAAACGCACCGTTGCCGTCGGCAATCGGGGCGCATGTCGCCCCTGCTCCGCACTCGGCGCCGGCGTCGCTGCCGACGGTGGAGGAAGTTTCGGCCGGCGGCGTCGTGGTTGACGCGTCCGACGCCGAACTGCGCGTTGCGATTATTGCCCGCTTCAACCGCGGTGGGCGGCTCGAATGGTGCCTGCCGAAGGGCCATCCGGAGGGCAAGGAGACGAACGAGCAGGCTGCGGTCCGCGAAATTGCCGAGGAAACCGGCATTGAGGGCGACATCCTGGCGCCGCTGGGCAGTATCGATTACTGGTTCACGGTCAGCGGCCACCGCGTCCACAAGACCGTGCACCACTACCTGCTGCGCGCCACCGGCGGCGAACTCACCATCGAGAACGATCCCGACCAGGAAGCCGTGGATGTGGCCTGGGTGCCCATCCAGGAACTCGCACGGAAACTGTCCTTCCCCAACGAGCGGCGCATCGCGGATCTGGCCAGGGAAGTCCTCCCCGGCCACCTCTAGGCCCGCCGGCCTCCGTGCCCGTTGCGGTGTTAATCGCCGCCGGGTGAGACGATGAAGTCGATGTCAGCTACCAACTCCTCCCCGGGCACCTCAGGAAACCCCGGCCCGGCTCCTCAGCCTGCGCCCCAGCCCGGCACAGCCAGCGAAACCCGTTCCAGTGCCATCATGGCTGCAGGTACGCTGGTGTCCCGTTTCCTGGGCTTTGGCAAGACGTGGATGCTTGGCACCGCTCTTGGCCTCGGTTCAACGGTCAATGACACGTTCATCAACGCCAACAACTTGCCCAACCTGATCTTTCTCCTGGTAGCCGGCGGCGTGTTCAACGCGGTCCTGGTACCCCAGATCATCAAAGCAAGCAAGGCCCCGGACAGGGGAGCGGACTACATCAGCCGCCTGCTGACTCTCGCCGTGCTGCTTCTGCTTGGACTCACGGCCCTGGTGACCCTCGCGGCGCCCTGGGTGATCGAACTGACCACGCAGGGTTATTCAGGCCAGCAGAAGGCCCTGGCGGTAACGTTCGCCTTCTGGTGCCTGCCACAGATCTTCTTCTATGGCCTGTACGCACTCCTCACCCAGGTCCTGAACGCCAACGGCGCCTTCGGTCCCGCCATGTGGGCACCCATCCTGAACAACCTGGTGGCCATCGCCGGGCTGGGCATGTTCATCTGGATCTTTGGCACCAACGAACTGTCGCCCCACACGCTGGACAACTGGGGTCCCACCCAGACCCTGTTCGTGGCCGGATTCTCCACCATCGGCGTTGTATCGCAGACCGCCATCCTCCTGATCCCCGTCTTCCGGCTACGGCTTGGACTCCGGCCGCGCTTCGGCTGGCGCGGAGTGGGACTGGGCCAGGCAGCGAAGCTGAGCGTCTGGACGCTGCTGACTGCCGCCGTCGGACAGCTGGCGTTCCTTTACGTCATGCGCATTGCCACCATCCCCGGTGCGGAGCGGCTTCGGCTGCAAAAGGCGGGGGACCCGGCCGCGGCCATGCTGCCCGGCAACGCCGTCCTCGAAGTCGCCAGCCAGCTGTACCTGCTGCCGCACTCCATCATTGCGCTCTCGCTGGCCACCGTCCTGTTCAACCGGATGACCCGCGCTTCCCAGGACGGAGACCGGGATGAGCTCCGGGACGCCCTGTCACACGGCCTGCGCACCATGGCGGTGGCCACCGTTTTCGGAGCGCTGGCGCTCTTTGCACTAGCCGGACCGCTGGGCATGTTCTTCTCCGGAGGCCTGCGGCAGGACGGCGTCATGCTGGCCCAGACGCTCACCATCCTGGCCCTAAGCACGCCGTTCATGAGCGCCAATTTCATGATGTCCCGCGTGTTCTACGCCAATGAGGACGCCCGCACCCCGTTCTACATCCAGCTGCTGCTGGCGCTGGTGTACGTTGCGGGCGCGTTTGCCATCCAGTTCCTGCCGGTGGACCAGATCATCTACGCCATCGCCGTCCTGTACATGGTGGGCAATGTCCTTTCCGTGATCATCAGCGCCATCTTCCTGCGGCGGCTCCTGGGGCACCTCGATGGTCCGCGGATTGCCAACTCGTATATCCGCATGGGCTACGCGGCACTGGGATCGGCCGTCGCCGGGGCCGGCGCACTCTGGCTCCTGGGCAGCTACAGCCCGGACGGGTTCGCCTGGCGCGACCGCATCACGGCGCTGGTCACAGTGATTGTGGTGGGCCCCGTCATGCTGGTGGCCTACCTCCTGCTCCTCAGGCTGTTCCGGGTTTCCGAGCTCCGGGATCTTCTCCGTCCGCTCCTGGGCCGGCTGGGCCGCGGTGGCGGGTCTGACGATGAGGACGGACAGCCCCCGCAGCCCCAGCCGCGGGATGGCTACCCCGGTGACCACGGCGGCAATACCCCGGACTCCGCGGAGGATGGGCGCGGCGGGGCTGGGACGCCGTCGTCGGGCGCCCCCAAGTACACCCCGGAGCGCGCCACCACGTCCGTCGACACCGGTCTCATTCCGCGGATTTCCGGAGAATTCGACGCCGTTTCGTTCCGTGCCGGGCCGGATCCGTCGCGTCGTTCGGCCCGTAGGAACGCTGACGACGGCGGCACGAACGTGCCGTCCAAGGGCCCCTACCTGCCGGCTGAGGACCAGCCGGGCACCGCCCGCGGCGGGCTGCTGCGCGAGCAGATCCCGCTGCCTGGCCGGCGTACCTTCCAGGGCAAAGCCGGAGAAAACCCGTATTTCAAGAATCGGCGGCCGCGTAAAAAGTGACGCAGGCGCACCTTCGCGCCCCGCTTCTTCAAGGCGGGGCAGGCTCGATCGGCTAGGATCGGAAAGGTACAGGGGGTAGTTGCAGTCGCAAAGCCGGCCGCTGGCCAGTCCGCGAATCAAATGCCGGCAATCCCGGACAGCATGAGGAGGAACACGTGTCCAACCCGATCGATGTCGGATCAGTACTGGGCGGCCGCTACAAGGTCACGGCCACCGTATTGACCTCGCACGACCACGATCTGGTGCTGGACGGTGTGGACCAGGTTCTGAACCGGCCTGTCAGCATCCTCGTTGCCGGCCCGGAAAACACCGAGCAGGTCGCCCAGAGCGCCCGGGAGGTGGCCACCGGTGAGCGTCCGGGATCAGTCCAGGTGCTTGACCTTGGCGTGACCGAGGATGCCACCTACCTGATCACCAACCACACCTCCGCGGCCGACCTGCTGGACCTGGTGGTTGCCGCCAATCCGCCGTACGTTGAACCGTTCTTCACCGACACCCTCGGCAGCGAGATCTTTGGCCAGGCACGCTCCAACGAACCGGAACCGTATGATGACGACGAAGACGTCGACGCCGGTTACATCGACTACTCCACTGGACAGCCGCGGCAGGTGAATCCTCCGCGGGTTCCGCAGCCGCGCATGTCGCCGGCCGTCCCGCCCAAACCTCCGGTACGTCCGACGGCGGCACCCGCCGCCGGTGGCGTCGCCGGTGGCGTCGCCGGTGCGGCCGGGGCCGCGGGAGCAGGAGCTGCCGCAGCTTCCGCCTCTGCCGGTGGCCGGCCCGATGCACACACCCGTCCCGTAGAGCGCGCGGACGTTCCCGCGGCCGGGCCCCGGGACGGTGACGCCGGGAAACCCAAGGTTTCACTGTGGTCCGATGAGGACTACGACCAGTCCGACGCACGGTACGAGGACGTGGATGACGAGCCGCAGGACCGGAAACGGCCCGGAATCCTTGCCCGGGCTGCTGCTCCGGCCGCTGCGGCGCGAGCAGCCTTTGCGAGCCAGGACGATTACGAGGATGACGAGCCGCAGCGTGAACCGCGTTCGATGCGTTGGCTGGTCGGGGGACTGCTCGCTGTTGTACTGATCGCCGGTCTCATTTTCGCCCTGACCAACCTGGGCGGGTTGTTCACTCCGGAACCTCGTGCTGTCGCACCCGCCACCACTTCAGGGGCCACAACGGGGGAGGGCTCGGCTTCGGCAACCGCAACCGAGGAACCCACCACTGCGGCGCCCGCCGTACCTCCTGCCATCGATTCCATCAGCCGTCAGGGCGACTTCGAGTTCGCAGCCAACTTCGACGGCGACCTCGTGAAGGCCTTCGACGGCAACGGCGCCAGCTACTGGTCCGACATGGAGTTCGCTACTGACTCCTGGGGCGGCCTGGCCCCCGACGGTGTGCCGCTGGTGGTCAAGCTCAAGAGTCCTGCGACGGTATCGTCCATCACGCTGACCCAACTCGGCGGATCGGGTGGAAACATCACCGTGTACACCAACGACCGGCCCTCCCTGGACGGTGCCAAGGCCGTTGGGACCAATAGCTTCACGTCCACCGATCTGAACATGCCCCTCGCCGAACCGGTGGAAGCACAGTATGTCATCGTGTCTATCAATTCCCTGCCCAAGCTCGCGGCGCCTAAGACCCGGTATGGTTACGGACTGCGACTCGCCGAGGTGAAGGTCCAGTAGTTTTCGGATAATACTGACTGAGCAGCCGTCCAACCCGCCAGGGCTGGACGGCTGCCCGCGAATGCACCCCGGAATAATCGGGGTGGGGTAATAGTTGTGCCATGTGGCCGGCCTCTAAAGGGAGGCGCGTCGAATAAGGAAGAGGTTCACGTCAGTGACCACTGCAGAAAACACCGCGTCTGAAGTACGTGATGTCATCATCGTCGGCTCAGGCCCGGCAGGTTACACGGCAGCCGTCTATACGGCCCGCGCCAACATGAAGCCGCTGCTGCTGGCAGGATCGGTCACTGCAGGTGGTGAACTCATGAACACCACTGATGTGGAGAACTACCCCGGTTTCCCCGAAGGCATCATGGGTCCGGACCTGATGGAGAACTTCGAGAAACAGGCCGTGCGCTTTGGGACGGAAATCCAGTTCGAGGACGTCACTGAGGTGGACCTCGCCGGACCCGTGAAGACAGTGACCATCGCTTCGGGGGAGACCTTCCAGGCGAAGGCCGTCATCCTCTCCACCGGCTCCGCATACCGCGAGCTGGGGCTGCCCAACGAGAAGCGCCTCTCTGGCCACGGTGTGAGCTGGTGCGCAACCTGCGATGGTTTCTTCTTTAAGGATCAAGACATTGCGGTTATTGGCGGCGGAGACTCCGCCATGGAAGAAGCACTCTTCCTCACGAAGTTCGCAAAATCTGTCACGGTGGTGCATCGCCGCGACACCCTCAAGGCCTCCAAGATTATGGCCGACCGCGCGCTAGCCCACGAGAAGATCAACTTTATCTGGAACAGCACCGTTGCGGACGTCCTCGGCGAGGACAAGGTTACCGGTTTGACGCTGAAAAATCTGGTGGACGGCACCACCATGATCCTGGACGTCACCGGTGTATTTGTCGCTATCGGCAACGATCCCCGGACCGACCTGGTGAAGGACGTACTGGACATCACGGCAGAGGGAACCATCGCTGTCCAGGGGAGGAGCTCCAGAACGAGCATTCCCGGGGTCTTCGCAGCCGGCGACGTGGTGGACCCCACCTATCGTCAGGCCATTACCGCAGCCGGGTCTGGTTGCGCCGCGGCCATCGACGTCGAACACTACTTGGCAGACCTTCCTGCCTAAGTCCTCCAAGACACCCTGAAGAGAAAGACAAAGGATATGAGCAACGCGAAAGACGTAACTGACGCAAGTTTTGGTACTGATGTCCTGTCGGCGGACAAGCCGGTCATCGTGGACTTCTGGGCCGAATGGTGTGGCCCCTGCCGCAAGCTGGGACCCATCCTGGACGAGATTTCGGTGGAATACTCCGAGAAGGTGGATGTCGTCAAGGTCAATGTTGACGACAACCCCTCGATCGCTGCGCAGTATGGAATCACCTCCATTCCCGCCGTTTACCTTTTCGAAGGCGGAGAAGTGAAGAACACGGTCATTGGCGCCAAGCCTAAGCAGTTCTTCGAGAAGGAGTTCGCGGACGTTCTGTCCTAACGGCCCAGTGTTCAGTTTTTAGGAGGTCACCAACCAAGCGGGTGGTGACCTCCTACATTTAAAGGCCGTACTGATTCTGTAAGGTCCAGAGAATGTCTTCGTTTCACGTGGAACACGTAGGCATCAGTCTCTCACCGGCAGCCTCCTCGGCGTTTCACGTGAAACATAGCGAACCCTGTTACACCGGCTGAACTGAAGCGACGTTAGCGTGAAATGGGTGGCAGCGGTACGTATTCCATGGCCAGCGTCCCTGGCAAACCCGGGCAATCTGTCTGAAGACGGTTTCTCATTTCCTGTCGACGCCTACATCGTGTTGACGAGAGTTGTGCCTCAGCTCGAATGACGCTGACCTTAATGAACGTGAAACCACGCCAGTTCAGAAACCGTTTTTTCTCAATTCAAGATTTGTTTTGCTCCCAGCGCATCAAACGCGGGCCGGGGTAGGCGCCTGCAGGATGATGCCTCGACGATGGGCAGCAACATCGCAGTTCCTGCCGTCGTAGGGTGCTCGAGCGCCACACCATAGTACGGGAGCCCTTTCGACTTCGGATGAAGGGAAAGTCTCAAGCACGCGCCAAGGCAGTGGTAGTTTCAAGAAACCACTACGAGAGCTCGGATGGCATCGGCCCTGCATGGATGCTGCAGCGGCGTCCCGTGGGTAGAACCGCGTGAACTACCGCGCCTCGCGATTCCATGGACAGAGCCGACCACCCGTTCGTTTCACGTGAAACATACCTACATCGGGTAGCGCCGGCGGGGACCTGGACGTCCGGTCTGGTGCCTACGTGAGCGCGCTGATCGGGCCCGCAGACGACTCACGTAAATAACGACCGGCTATCCTGCGGTCCTCCAAGTTGCACCTGACCGTGCATAACCAGATGTCATCGATGCGACCTTTGGGTCGAGCAGCGACAAGGCACAACCGAACACGAGCAGGGCCCCCGGGCTATCACGGCAACAACGTCTTTGAGGCTCGGGGGCGACCACCTACCAAACCCGCACTCGGCCAACAACAGGGTGGGTATTGGGAAAGGCAAGTTCGCCCTTCGGGTCGCGTCATCAGCCGCAGCACCGACGATCAACCGACCTCCGCGCAACGGCTCGATACACCGTACTGTTCTCGACAAGATACACCGTACTGTTCTCAGCAAGACGGCAAGCCTGACTGGCCGCACAGCAGGAAACGATCCACACGGGCGTCCCCGCCCTGCCTGCGGATTCCGGCAACGTACCTTCCAGTACCGCCGATGGACGTGGTAGCAGCCGAGCAGTCCCTTGGTCATCACCCCTACCCACGCCGCCCTGGCTATGACCGCCCTGAATTTCCGGCAGCCCAATCCGTGAGACCTTGCAGCGTTATCAAATAGGGAAGCGCGAACAGCAACTCATGGTCTGCCGCAGGTTGGCGCATACGACCATAACTCATACCTCCAGTGGCCGGAGAGGCGCGTCCCGCCTGGGCATGGCGCTAGGCGTGCGGCCGATGCAGAAGTCCGGAACTCTTGGACGCAAGCCTGCTGATATCCACAACTTATCCACACCACGCGAGCCGTTTTATGCACAAGTTTATCCACAGGCATAGAACGACGCGATCGTGCTCATACGTGGTCGTCCCGGGGCAGCGGAGCTGTCTGCGCACCGATCCTCGCGAATGCGCAGTCGCGCTTCACCGCGTGCCGCGTGGAGGAGGGGCCTCTACGGCAGGGGAAAGTTCACCAGAAGCGGCTGATTTGCCCCTCATGAGTCACTCAGAGACGTGTATGAGTGATTGGCCCCGACTGCACTTGTTTCACGTGAAACAGTAGGACGGAGATTATGGGCGGTGCCCGCGGTTCGGAGGTGCTTGGCTACCGGTACAGACGACGCATTGAATGGCGGCGAGGCCGACAGCTATGCACAGAGTTATCCACAGGCGCATCCACAAGCCCCGGATGGAAGGGGTGGTGGCGTGACACGCACGGGAGGAGCTAACTTATGGAACTATTCGCGCGCCCGTCTCGAGGCTGAAAGGATCATCCAAGTCAGGCTCATCTGTCACCGTGCAATCCGTCTGTAGCAACGTGCCTCGACGACCGTGCATCAATGATGTCGGCCACCAGAATTGGCCAAGCCAGCCGAGATTCCGCGATGCTAGCAAGAGACCCCAAGACACCCCGCATATGCCATCAGATGTTATCGGTCATGCGCGAAAAAGCGGTTCGTTCGGTAGGCTCGACGACGGTATCCAAGGGAAGCATTTCAGGGCGGTATTAGCAGCAACACAATATTCGGCGGACTCGTCCCCAACGTGTCGCAGCCCTTCCTTGTTTTTGCCCAGCAAGATATCCAGTCCATTTTTGATCGCCTTTCCCCGCGCTAACCACCCCGGTGACGAAGCGGGGTTTCACGTGAAACAGCTACCGGGCCGGAAAGTACTGTGAGTGCAGCAGGGGAGGAGCAGGCTAGCTGTATTGCCCTGAGAGGTTGGTGACGCGGCTGGCCGGTTGGCGCGCTGCCAAAAGGCTGCTGCTGTTTCCTTTGTCGCGTCAGTGAGGATCTCGGTGTAGGCCAAGCGGGAGTGGTCATCGACGGCGTTATGGAGGTAGTGGTAGCCGGGCCGGTGGTTGAATGGAGTCCTTGCTTTCTTCCGGCGCCCGCTGGCCCTGCCCAGGACACGGTGTCCGCGCCCGTCCGGGATCCGGCCGAGTTTCTTGATGTCGACATGGACCAGGTCCCCGGGCTTCTCGTGTTCGTAGCGGCGAATCACCCGCCCCGTGCCACGGTCAAGCCAAGCCAGTTTCGCCAGCCGGTATCGGGACAGGACCCGGTGCACCGTGGAGGGGTGGACGCCCAGCAGGTAACCGGTCCTGGCAGGGCCCCACCGGCGGTTCACGCGCAGGGCGATGATCCGCCGCTCCGTCCGCACTGCTGTCCGTCGGGGCGAGGAATGCGGGCGGCTGGAACGGTCCTCCATCCCAGCCGGGCCGTGCTCGCGGTAGCGCCGCGCCCAACGAGCAGCAGTCGGGACTGAGACCTGGAAGCGTTCCGCGGCCCGGCGCAGACTCCAACACTGATCAACGACACATTGCACAAGCTGCAAACGGCCACGAGGGGTCAGAAGAGCATTAGGATGGGACACGAAGACCTCCGTGCGTGGAATTGGACTCTAGACAAGCCCCACTCCACCCGGAGGTCTTCTTCATGTCACCAAACCACGCCGAGCGTCATCAACGTCCGTGGTCAATACAGCTAGCTGCGGCGTCTCCCATCACCCGCGGTCATTCGTCCTTGGGGAAGCTCGCGGGCCCAACAAGGGGGCCACTTCAGGAAGGGGAACCGCGCCAGACTGGTGAAATTTCTGACCTCCCCGTGAGTCCATCGCCCGCCAATGCGTTCAGTGGAATTCGGAACGGCACTTGGTCTTTGACCATCCGCCGAACGTGCAAAGCAGGTTCTCGGAGCCTGCACGTAGGTGTATTTCGACGTACTCAGGGCACCAGCGCTACCGAAAAGGGGAGCGACGATAGGCCTAGCCCATGGACAGAACCACCACAGTGAAAGCAATCGCATGTAGTGCGACGGCCACTGTATGGCGCCTGTCTAATCACAAATTTCACACCCCGGCGGCCGTGTTTCACGTGAAACAGCACGCCGGATCATCATGTCATCCGACAAAACGCCGTCTGTAAGAGGAGTTCGCAGCGCACTTCCCGAACGAGTGAACGGGCAGGAACCTAGTACTGCGGAGCTTCATAGGTGAACCAAGGAACGGAGACACCTGGCTCTTGAAGTGCGCTCACTTCCGGAGACTGTGCAGGCGCCTAAACAAAGCGCTGAGTTGTTTCACGTGAAACTGTCGTCTGAGAAACTCGCAGCGGGCCCGAGGGCTATGAGATTTGCGCGCTATCGTGAGATGAAGATCCAAAAGACCATCAAAGCTCCGGATCATGCAGCCCTGTCGGGCGACAATCGGGCATGGGCACGAACGCGAAAAAGCCCGGTCCCTAGGGACCGGGCCTTCCATGCGGGCACCGAGCAGGCCGAGAAACTAGTTGTTGGACCCCGGAGCGAGGACGTCCATGATGCGGTTCAAGTCTTCAACGCTGGCAAATTCGATGCTTACCTTGCCTTTTCGCACGCCCAAAGAAATCTTGACGTTCGTGTCCAGTCGATCGGACAACGAAGATGCCAGATAGTCCAAGCGTTCGTGTCGTGCCCCGGGCCGCGGAATGTTGTTCTTGGTTGCCTTCGCGGGATCCTGGTGCAGCGTCACGGCTTCCTCTGTGGCACGCACCGACATACCTTCTGCCACGATCTTCTGGGCCAGCTTTTCCATCGACGCAGCGTCGGGCAAGGACAGCAGAGCACGGGCGTGGCCGGCGGACAGGACACCTGCAGCCACCCGCCGCTGCACCAACGGAGGGAGCTTCAGGAGACGCAGCGTGTTAGAGACCTGTGGACGCGATCGGCCGATCCTGTCGGCCAACTGCTCATGGGTCGTACCGAAGTCTTCGAGGAGCTGCTGGTAAGCGGCCGCCTCTTCCAACGGATTCAGCTGGCTTCGGTGCAGATTCTCCAGCAGCGCGTCCCGCAGGAGGTCATCATCGGTCGTTTCCCGCACGATGGCCGGAATCGTTTCCAGACCTGCCGCCTGTACTGCGCGCCAGCGACGCTCACCCATGACCAGTTCGAAGGGTTCTCCACCGGTTTCCGTTGATTTACGGACTACGATTGGCTGGAGCACGCCAATTTCGCGGACAGAGTGCACCAGCTCAGCCATGTCATCTTCATCAAAGACGGAACGGGGCTGCTTGCGGTTCGGGTGGATGTCGGTGACTGGAATCTCCGCAAAGTGCACGCCGGGTACCTCTACGAGATCAACGCCGGTGTCCGCGCCGCTAAGGTCGTCACTGTCCTTTGCTGTCGATCCGGTGACAGACGCTGCTGAAGCCGGCTGGACTTCCATCCCAGGCTTTGCTTTCGCGTCCGGCGCCCCGGCGTCCTGCGCGGAGCCGGCGCCGGAATCGGCCGACCCTGCATCACGGGCGGCCGCAGGCTTCGCCTTAGCAGCTGTCCGGGACTTAGGAGCAGCAACTTTGGCGGCAGGAGCCTTGTCAGAAGGAACCTTGCTGGCACGCGGTGCTGAAGAATCGGAGCCGGACTCCGTCGGCTCAGGTGCGGGCCGTGCCTCGGCGGCTGCCGCCGGTTCAGACTTCTTCCGGCCTTCAGGGAAGAAGAGATCCACGGGACGCGACGCGGTGGCAGGAGCCGCAGCACCGTTACCGGCAGCGGAACTTGGAATCAGTGCGCCAAGACCGCGGCCCAGGCCCCGTCTCTTCTCACTCATGCAGTAATCCCCTCAGTGACGGAGCTAGGACATGCCAAGCTCCGGTCGTTGCAGTTTCCAAGATTCTAGCGCTCCGCTATTTCGGCAGCGGCTTCCAGATAGGACAGCGCGCCGCTGGAGGACGGGTCATAGGTCATGACGGTCTGCTGGTAGCTGGGTGCCTCAGAAATACGGACCGAACGCGGCACCACTGCGGAAAGGACCTTCTCCGGGAAGTGCTGGCGCACTTCGGCAGCAACCTGGGCAGCCAGATTTGTCCGTCCGTCGTACATGGTGAGCAAAATGGTTGAGACCTCCAGTTCGGCGTTAAGGTGCTTCTGGATCATCTCAATGTTCTTCAGGAGCTGGCTCAGACCTTCCAGGGCGTAGTACTCGCACTGGATAGGAATGAGGACTTCACCCGCGGCACAGAAGGCGTTAACTGTCAGGAGGCCAAGGCTCGGCGGGCAGTCGATGAAGATGTAGTCCAGCCGCTCTTCGCCGTTTTTCTCCCGCTCTTTGGCGTAGACGTCAATGGCCCGGCGCAGACGCTGTTCCCGGGCAACCAAGGACACAAGTTCAATCTCCGCCCCAGCCAAGTGGATGGTGGCGGGCGCGCAGACCAGGTTGGCGATATCTGGACACTGGGCGACGACATCAGCCAAAGGAACGTCATTGATCAGCACGTCATAAATGCTGTCCACATCGGCGTGGTGCTCGATGCCCAACGCAGTGGAGGCGTTTCCTTGGGGGTCGATATCAATGACCAATACATTCAGCCCGGCGGCAGCCAGGGCCGCAGCGATGTTAACCGTGGTGGTGGTCTTGCCTACACCGCCCTTCTGGTTGGAGACGGTGAAGACGCGGGTCTTCTCAGGGCGCGGGAGCCTGCGTCCCATCAGACGCTCCCGGCGGCGCGTTTCATGCGCAAGGTCACGGGCAATGGGGCTTGAGTCATCCATGGAATCCATAACGTTGGAGCGACCGGATGCGGTTGTTTCACGTGAAACGAGAGAGGCAGAAGCTACATCTTCAACCGGGTTCGGATGAATACCGGCACGAATAGACATACCGAAAGGACCAGCAGCTGAACGTGCAGACCCCAAGGACACAAACGGCGGGATCCGTTGTGCGG
Source organism: Pseudarthrobacter sp. NPDC092419 (assembly GCF_044755045.1). Classification (NCBI taxonomy): domain Bacteria; kingdom Bacillati; phylum Actinomycetota; class Actinomycetes; order Micrococcales; family Micrococcaceae; genus Pseudarthrobacter; species Pseudarthrobacter sp. NPDC092419. Next base: position 36,561 of record NZ_JBIVQF010000006.1, on the reverse strand, counting down.
AGGCTTCGCTACTGGTCACTGGGGCACACTCACTCTCGTTCGGCCAATTATGATGCCGTTCTCTAGCCTAACGGTTCGGCCCGGTGGCCAATGGCCAACCGGCCCCTGCCTAGGCCTTCTTTTGGGACTTGTTTACGACGATGCGGACCACAGTGGTGGGCTCCTCGAGGAGTTCCGAGCCAACGATCACCACGGAGGTTTCAACGCCACCCAGTTTTCGGATGACCTTGGACGCTTTCTCGATTTCCTCCGCGGCGCTCCGGCCCTTAATAGCAACTACTTCGCCGTGCCCGCCAAGCAAGGGAATGGTCAGTCCGGCCAGGTTACTCAGGGCTGAAACCGCGCGTGCCGTTACAACGTCCGCGTCTACATGTCCCACGGCCAGTTCGGCCCGGGTGCGCATCACCGTCACGTTATCCAGGCCAAGGTCGTCAACCACTTCCTGCAGCCAGATCACCCGGCGTTCCAGTGGTTCAATCAGGGTCAGTTCCAAGTCCGGACGGGCAATCGCCAAACAGAGGCCCGGTAAGCCGGCGCCGCTTCCGACGTCGGCCACGTGGCTACCCTGGGCGATCTCACTTTCGATCACCGCGCAGTTCAGGACGTGGCGGCTCCACAGTCGGGGGATTTCCCGGGGGCCGATCAGCCCTCGCTCAGTCCCGGACGTGGCGAGATGTTCAACATAGCGCTTGGCGAGGTCCAACCGGTCCCCGAAAACCTTTTCAGCGGCCAGCGACTCAGCCGGCGTGATGTCAACCATGATTAGCGGATCCACAATTCCCTAGTCTGCGGATACAACGATGTGCCGTCCAGCGCCCTCGCCCTCGGACTCACTGACCAGGCCGAGGTCCGCCACGGCGTCATGAACGATCTTCCGCTCATAGGCGCTCATGGGCTCCAGGGCAACGGTTTCCCCGGTCTTCTTGACGGTTTCAACCGCTTCTTCGGCGATCTTCTGAAGGTGGCCGGTGCGCTCCTGGCGGTAGCCGTTGATGTCCAGGACCAGGCGCGAACGGTTATCCGTTGCGGAGAGTACGGCCAGGCGAGTTAGTTCCTGCAGGGCTTCCAGCACCTCGCCGTCTTCCCCAACCAAACCGTCCAACGCTGCAGATTCTTCTTCGGCCACAATCGAGATGTAGGTGCGTCCACTGCGCACTTCGATATCGATGTCGCCGTCAATATCGGCAATATCCAGGAGTTCTTCCAGGTAGTCGGCCGCGACGTCGCCCTCTTCTTCGAGGCGGCTGGACGCAGAACCCTTATTGTCTTCGTTGGCTGCAGCGTCCTCGAGGGTCTCGGCGTCCTCGAGGGTCTCCTGGGAAAGTGCCTGTTCGGTGCTCTCGGCTGACATTACTTCTTCTTCCTGTTCTTGCGCTGGGGCTGGACACGCTGGCCCTTGGGCTCAATGGGGGTTTCCACGACGTCGGCCGCGGTGTCCTTCTTACCGGTAAGGACGGAGAGGGGTGGAAGCCCCTTGGCGGCACGGCGCTCGGCGAGGGCCTTCGCTGCGGGGGATCCCGGCGTCGGCATGCGGCGGATGACGAAGAACTGCTGGCCCATAGTCCAAAGGTTGGTGGTGGTCCAGTAGATGAGGACACCGATGGGGAAATTGATGCCGCCCACACCGAAGACGATCGGCAGGATGTAGAGCATCATTTTCTGCTGCCGCATGAAAGGACTGGCCATGGCCTCTTCAGACATGTTCTTGGCCATGATCTGCTTCTGCGTGATGAACTGCGAAGCCGTCATGGCCAGGATCATGATGATCGAGAGGACCCACACCGCCACAACGTTGCCGCCCGGAGGCGTGCCGTGCAGCAGGGTCGCGGAGAGCGGCGCACCGAAAATGGTCGATTCGTCGAACTGCTCCACTTGCTGGTGGCTCATCGCACCGATGCCCTCGCCCTTGTCCCGGGCTGTGGAAATGCCGGAGAGCACCGTGAACAGCGCAAAGAAGAACGGCATCTGGATCAGCATGGGCAAGCAAGCGGAGAACGGGTTGGTGCCGTGCTTCTTGTACATGGCCATCTGTTCCTGCGCCATGGCCTGGCGGGACAGCTGGTCGGTCTTGCCCTTGTATTTGTCCTGGAGCTTCTTCAGGTCCGGCTGCAGCAGCTGCATGCCGCGCTGCGCCTTGATCTGCTTGACGAACACAGGGATCAGGGCGGCACGGATCACCAGCACCAGACCGATGATGGACAGCGTCCACGTCCAGCCCGATGCTTCCGGCAGCCCAATGGCCGTCAGTCCCTCGTGGAAGCCCACCATGATGATGGACACAAGCCACTTGAACGGAAACATGATTGTTTCAAAGAAGTCCATACTTATCCCTATTCGTCAGGCCGCACTGCGGCCTTCTTCATCAGTCCGAGCAGCCAGGTACTTATCCGGGTTGTTCAGCACAACAATTATGGGGGTGCGGCCGGCAGGCCATTCACGCGAACCGGCGGGGACGTGGTCCACACCGCCGGCATTCCAAGGGTGGCAGCGGCCCAGTCGGCGCACGGCCAGCCAGCTTCCCTTCACGGCACCATGGACGGTGACGGCTTCAAGCGCGTACGCCGAGCAGGAGGGAAAGAAACGGCACACCTGGCCGTACAGTGGCGATACCACTTTGCGGTATGCCTTCAGGAAAAGAATGAGGATGCTCCGGGGTACGTTCCAGAGGAAGCGTCCCAACGCCACAGCGGCACTGTGGAGGGAACGGACGACGGCGGCGCTTGCGTCAGGCACGCGGTGTCCCTTCCTGTGTAGTCCCGGCGGGGCCCGGATCGGCTGCCCGGGCACGGGCTGCCAGCCGGGCCACTGTCGAATCCAGTGCGGCGTTATAGTCTGCCAATAGCTGGGCCCAGCTGGCGGAGGCGGACGCAGGAAGCGCCCGGACAACGATGGCAAGGCCTGTACCGTACTCGCTCAGCGAGGCGGCACCGGCTTCGCGCAGTCTTCGTTTAACGAGATTCCTGACGACAGCGTTCCCAACACTCTTGGAAACGATGAACCCGATCCGGCTGGGCTCGTCGGCAGCGATGGCTGCCGCATATAACACTACGTTCCGGCGTCCATTGCGGACACCGGAACGTACAGTTGTTGAAAAATCGGCTGCAGTCCTCAGTCGGTTACGGGTGGCCAGCACCTTAAACTCGCAAAGAAATGTCTGCCGACAAGTCAGTTATTTATGCCGAAAGCTCGGTACGGCCCTTGCCACGACGGGCTGCCAGGATGGCGCGGCCGGCACGGGTACGCATACGAAGGCGGAAGCCGTGCTTCTTGGCTCGACGGCGGTTATTCGGCTGAAAAGTCCGCTTGCTCACGTTAGTTACTCCAGTGGATCAAAGGTGCGTCCACCCGATCAGTATGGGGAAGAACTGGCCGACGCTAAGTTTTGTATATGCACGCTTCCCCCGGCTGCCCAGACGCGGTGCGGCTGGGAGAATCAGATGGGGTCAAAAAGCGGACACAAAGGACTTCACAACGTTAGGGCAAATCAGGCGCCCCAGTCAAACCGGGCAGGTGCCGAAGAGCTGTCCACAGCTGTGCCTAACCTGCCCCGGCGACCTGTGGATGAAGTGGCTCACAGGGCCGTTTTCAGAACCACAACAGTGTAATTATCCACAACCAACTTCCCAGCTATCTTCTGGCCATTCCATCCCCTAGAGTGGCTCAGTAGCCGATTATCCACGGGCTGTGTATAACCTGTGGATTACCGGGGGACCGGCGCTCCGGTTCCCGGCATGGGGCTGCAGGCAATGCAGGCATAAGCAAGTTTGAGGGAACCCGTTGATGACAGTAGATGAAGCCAACCACGCCAATACTGTCGGAAGTTCATGGCGGCGGGTCATCAGCCTGCTGGAAGAGGACCACCGCGTCACGCCGCGGCAGCGTGGCTTCGTTATCCTGGCCCAGGCCCAGGGCCTGATTGGTTCTACCCTGCTGGTGGCCGTTCCCAACGAGTTGACCCGCGAAGTGCTCCAAACGCAGGTCAAGGACGCCCTGGACGACGCCCTCCACAGCGTATTCTCCGAAGATATCCGCTGCGCCATCGACGTCGACACTGATTTGGTGCCCGTGCACGCGGAGCCCGAACCCGTCGTCGAACCTTCCTTCCAGGGTGACCAGCCAATCGAGCAGAAGCCGCAGCCCATGCTGCCCAGCACCTCCCATGAATTTGGCCGGCTGAACCCCAAGTACGTGTTCGACACCTTCGTGATCGGTTCATCCAACCGCTTTGCGCACGCCGCCGCCGTTGCCGTTGCCGAAGCTCCAGCCAAGGCCTACAACCCGCTGTTCATATATGGCGACTCAGGCCTGGGAAAAACCCACCTGCTGCACGCCATCGGCCACTACGCCCGGCGCCTGTACAGCGGGATCCGCGTCCGGTACGTCAACTCCGAAGAGTTCACCAACGACTTCATCAACTCGATCCGCGATGACGAAGGCGCCAGCTTTAAAACCACCTACCGCAACGTGGATGTCCTGCTGATCGATGACATCCAGTTCCTGGCCGGCAAGGATCGGACGCTGGAGGAGTTCTTCCACACGTTCAACTCGCTGCATAACAACAACAAGCAGGTGGTCATCACCTCGGACCAGCCGCCCAAGCTGCTCGCCGGATTCGAGGACCGGATGAAGTCCCGCTTCGAGTGGGGCCTGCTGACGGACATCCAGCCCCCGGAGCTCGAAACCCGAATCGCCATTCTCCGCAAGAAGGCACTGAGTGAGGGGCTGTCCGCACCCGACGACGCGCTGGAGTACATCGCTTCCAAGATCTCCAGCAACATCCGCGAACTCGAAGGCGCCCTGATCCGTGTCACGGCGTTCGCCAGCCTGAACCGCCAGCCGGTCGATGTTGCCCTGGCCGAGATGGTGCTGAAGGACCTGATCACGGACGACGGCGCACAGGAAATCACGTCCGCCCAGATCCTGCAGCAGACTGCAGAGTACTTCAAGCTCAGCATGGACGAACTTTGCAGCAAGTCCCGTACCCGAACCCTGGTGACCGCACGGCAGATCGCCATGTACCTCTGCCGTGAACTGACGGACATGTCCCTGCCCAAGATCGGCCAGGAGCTCGGCGGCCGTGACCACACCACAGTCATCCACGCCGACCGGAAGATCCGCGAACTGATGGCGGAACGGCGTGTGATCTACAACCAGGTTACGGAGCTGACAAACCGGATCAAGCAGCAGCAGCGCGACTCCTGATCCGCCTGCTCCATACCTTATTAACAGGTGCATGTGGATAAGCCTGTGGATACTTAAGGGGACAACCGCGGTTAATGGGCTTAAAACCCTTAAGGCGTCTGTGGATCAGCAAAATCACGAAAAATCTTGTCCCCATCCACACCCTGTTTAAAACCAGGTCTGCCCACAGCCCATGAACAGGCCTTAACCGCCGGATCGCGGGCTGGAACAGGGTTATCCACAGTTTCCACAGCAGTTATTAACACTACTAATCCCAAAAAATTGAAATCCCTCAAACAACAAGATCGATCCGACTCACGCTCCATACGGGCCGGCCGGCCAACGGGCCGCCCTGATGCAATCCCGGGGATGGGTTAATCGCGGATCTTCCGGCTAAGCTGTCAGCAGCGCTCCCATCCTTGGGTTCCAGCCCGGTTCCGCACAGCGCGGACCATGCAAGTCCGGGGCGGGCGCTGCATCCTTGGCAGGGACTTCCTTCCTAGGGATCCCGGTATCACATGGCAGTTCAGATAGCAGCAATGAAAGGCGGCACCCTTCCGTGAAGTTCAGAGTCGATCGGGACGTCCTGGCAGAAGCCGTTACCTGGACAGCCCGGTCCTTGTCTCCGCGGCCGCCGGTTCCCGTCCTGTCGGGCCTCCTGCTCAAAGCCGAAGCCGGCACTGTCAGCCTCTCAAGCTTTGACTACGAAACCTCCGCACGACTGGAGATCGCTGCGGATATCCGGGACGAAGGCACCATCCTGGTTTCCGGCCGACTGCTCGCAGATATCTGCCGCAGCCTGCCCTCTGCCCCCGTCGATGTCGAAACCGACGGCAACAAGGTCACCCTGACGTGCCGGCGAAGCAGTTTCCATCTGGCCACCATGCCCGAGGCTGAGTACCCCCCGCTTCCTGCCCTACCGGCCATCAGCGGCACCGTCCCCGGAGATGCCTTCGCCCAGGCGGTCTCCCAGGTGATCATTGCCGCCAGCAAAGACGACACACTGCCCATCCTCACCGGCGTGCGGATGGAGATCGAAGACGACCTCATTACGCTCCTCGCAACGGACCGGTACCGGCTTGCCATGCGCGAAGTCCCCTGGAAGCCGGCAACTCCGGGTATTTCCACCAGCGCACTGGTCAAAGCGAAGACGCTCAACGAAGTAGCCAAGACCCTTGGCAACAGCGGTGATATCAACCTGGCGCTTTCGGATGACGACAGCCGGTTGATCGGTTTCGAAAGTGGCGGCCGCACCACCACCTCTCTGCTGGTGGACGGCGATTACCCCAAGATCCGTTCGCTGTTCCCGGACAGCACACCTATCCATGCCACGGTCCAGACCCAGGAACTCGTCGAAGCAGTACGCCGTGTGTCGCTCGTGGCTGAACGGAACACCCCGGTCCGCCTCGCCTTCACCGAAGGGCAGCTGAACCTGGACGCCGGCACCGGCGAGGACGCGCAGGCCTCCGAAGAACTCGAAGCCCAGCTTTCCGGTGAGGACATAACCGTCGCATTCAACCCCCACTACCTGGTGGAGGGCCTGAGCGTTATCGAAACCAAATTCGTCCGGTTCTCTTTCACCACCGCCCCGAAACCCGCGATGATCACGGCACAAACGGATGCGGACGGCGAGGACCAGGACGACTACCGCTACCTCGTCATGCCCGTCCGCCTGCCCAACTAATCCACACCGCCACCCTTCCCCAGCGCAGGAAAGAGGATCCACGTGCACATTGGATTGATCGGCCTCGGAAAAATGGGTTTCAACATGCGCGAACGCCTGCGCACGGCAGGCATCGAGGTGACGGGATTCGACCGCAACCCCGACATCACTGACGTGGCGTCCGTGGATGCCCTGATTGCCGCCGTTCCTGCCCCTCGACTGGTCTGGGTGATGGTCCCTGCAGGTGGCATTACGGATGCAGTCATCACTGAGCTTGGCGACAAACTCGCCGAGGGCGACCTCGTGATCGACGGAGGGAACTCCCGTTTCACGGAGGACCAGAAGCACGGAGAAGCACTGGCGGCGAAGGGCATCCGCTTTGTGGATTGCGGTGTATCCGGCGGAGTGTGGGGCCTGCAGAACGGCTACGGCCTCATGGCCGGCGGGGATGCCGCGGACATCGAGTACGCACTTCCCGTCTTCGACGCCCTGCGCCCCGAAGGCGATCGGGCGGACAGCTTCGTCCACGTGGGCGGCATCGGCGCAGGCCACTACGCCAAAATGGTGCACAACGGCATTGAATACGGCCTGATGCAGGCCTACGCCGAGGGCTACCAGCTGCTGGCTTCGAAGGACATCATCACGGACCTGCCGGGGACCTTCCGCGCATGGCAGAAAGGTACCGTCGTCCGGTCCTGGCTCTTGGACCTCGCGGTCAAGGCCCTTGACGAGGATCCGGGCCTGCAGAACATCGACGACTACGTGGAGGACTCGGGCGAGGGACGGTGGACAGTTGAAGAAGCCATCGCCAATGCCATCCCCGCTCCGGCCATCACGGCAGCCCTGTTCGCCCGTTTCGAATCCCGCGAGGACAGCTCGCCTGCCATGAAGATGGTTTCCGCGCTCCGCCACCAGTTCGGCGGGCATGCCACCCGCCCCGCCAAGTAACATCCACCGGGAACCCGTACGGGTCCCAGAATTGCCGATTTCCGCGTGTACCTGGAACACCTCTCCCTGACCGATTTCCGCAGCTACGCCCAGGTGGACCTTGCCCTGGAGCCGGGCGTCACGGTCCTGGTGGGTTCCAACGGAATTGGCAAGACCAACCTGATGGAGGCCATCGGTTACTTGGCCACGATGGGTTCCCACCGCGTCAGTACGGACGCTCCGCTGCTCCGGTTCGGGACGGAACGCGCGTTGGTGAGGGCCCGCCTGGTCCGCGGCGGCCAGGTCACTGTGCTGGAACTGGAGATCAATGCGGGACGTGCCAACCGGGGACGGATCAACCGGAGCAATCCTGTGCGGGCCCGCGATCTGCTGGGCATTTGCCAGACAGTCCTCTTCGCGCCGGAGGATCTGGCGCTGGTGAAGGGAGATCCCTCGCACCGCCGCCGGTTTCTGGACGAGCTTCTGGCCAGTCTGGTGCCGCACCACGCAGCGACCCGCAGCGACTATGACCGGGTGCTGAAACAGCGCAACGCCCTCCTGAAGTCCGCGCGTGCCGGAAAGTTCACTGCGGGGCACGAGGCCACGCTGGATGTCTGGGACCAGCACATGGCCAGGGCCGGCGCCGAGCTCCTCCATGCCCGGTTGGCATTGGTGGAACTCCTGCGCCCGCACCTGGCCCACGCCTATGCGGGGCTGACGGATGCGACCAAGCCTGCGGACGCCACTTACCGCTCCACCCTCCAGGACCAGATGGACGACGACGGCGCTGCCCTCGCCGGGGCCGGCGCGGCCGGGGTGCCGGGTGCGGCAGGGGGAAGGGAGGACTTGCGCGCGCTTTCGGTTGAAGATCTCACCGAACGGTATGTACGGGCCTTCGCCGAAGCGCGCAAGAAGGAGCTCGAACGCGGCATTTCGCTAGTCGGCCCGCACCGGGACGATCTGGAACTGATACTGGGCCAGGCACCGGCCAAGGGCTACGCCTCACATGGCGAAACTTGGTCCATGTGTCTTTCGCTGCGGCTTGCTTCGTACTACGTCATGCTGGATGACGCACGGACCGGCGGGTCCGCTCCGATCCTGATCCTCGATGATGTGTTCGCCGAACTGGACGTCCAGCGCAGGCGTAAACTGGCCGCCATAGTCGCAGGCGCGGAACAGGTCCTGGTGACCGCCGCCGTCGACGCTGATATTCCGGAAGAACTCGCCGGGCGGCGGGTGAAGGTCATCCCGGGAGGAATCGATGAGCAGGGACAGTGAAGGTCCAGGCGGGCTGCAGCCCGGCCGGGATCCCGACGCGATCGATGCCGCCCAGGCCGCACTGAACCGGATGCGGGAGGCGGCCGCGGCCCGGGGCGAAATCCGAAGGAAAGCGGTCCGTCCCGGCTCAGCCAAGGCCAAGAAGGGAATCCGGGACACCCGGGGTTTCGGACAGTTCCACGCAACCGGCCGGGATCCGCTGGGCCTAGGAAAAGTGGTGGGCCGCCTGGTGGCGGAACGCGGCTGGACCTCGCCGGTGGCGGTCGGTTCGGTGATGGCAGAGTGGCCTGCCCTTGTAGGGCCGGAAATTTCTGCGCACTGCACGCCCGAGAGCTTCACTGACACCACCCTCCATGTCCGCTGCGATTCCACCGCCTGGGCCACCCAGCTGAGGTTGCTCAGCGCCAGCCTGCTCGAGAAGTTCCGGACCGAACTGGGCGACGGCGTGGTGACCAGCATCCACGTCCTGGGACCGGCGGCCCCCAGCTGGCGCAAAGGCGGACGGACCGTCAATGGTCGGGGTCCGCGGGACACCTATGGATAGTTCCGCCGAAAGCAGTGCCACAGGTCTTGAAAATCCCTCTAACGCCATGTAGAGCCCGCTAGAGCCCCATGGGTGTATAGGCCCCCGGAGGCCATGCTGTTGGACCGCCCTAGGCGCGGTCAATGGCCAGTCACGGCCATATTGGGCTTCGCCCACGGCCTCGGAATGCGGGGAAATAGGGCGTGTCGCGGTAGAATCGACGGAGATAACTGGGCGCGGGTGACACATTGACCGGGTCCGTTCTCCGCGAATTCCTCTTCGCGGAGCATGGGTCCCCTCCGTCAGTACCTCATCGGCGCCATAAGTTTGTGCCTGTTGGCGGGTGCTTCCCTGGTGGAAACCAAGGGGGAATCAGCCGGCCATCATCGAGAACAGAGGAGTCGACAGCGCCTGTGGCTAACGACAATACAGACATTCCGGCAGCCGAATCCGCAGCCGGGGACGGCCGCACCCCAGAAAGCCCGGATGCTGTGACACCTCGGGAATACGGTGCCAGCGACATCACGGTCCTTGAAGGCCTTGAGGCTGTCCGGAAGCGTCCGGGCATGTACATCGGCTCCACCGGCCCGCGCGGCCTGCACCACCTGGTGTACGAAGTGGTGGACAACTCGGTGGATGAGGCGTTGGCCGGATACTGCACCCATATCGAGATTGTGCTCCAGGCGGACGGCGGCGTGAAGGTTGTCGACGACGGCCGCGGCATCCCCGTGGACATGCATCCCACCGAGCACAAGCCCACGGTGGAAGTAGTCATGACCATCCTGCATGCCGGCGGCAAGTTCGGCGGCGGCGGATACGCCGTCTCCGGTGGCCTGCACGGTGTTGGCATCTCTGTCGTCAACGCACTCTCCAGCAGGGTGGATACCGAAGTTCGCCGTCAGGGCCACGTCTGGCGGATGTCCTTCGCGGACGGCGGCAAGCCGCAGGGCAGCCTGGTCAAGGGCGAGGAAACGGACCGTACCGGAACCTCCCAGACGTTCTATCCGGACCCAGCCATCTTTGAGACCACTGAGTTCGATTTCGAGACGCTCCGCGCCCGCTTCCAGCAGATGGCCTTCCTGAACAAGGGCCTGCGGATCACCCTCACCGACGAACGCGAGACCGAGGCCAACGAAGCCGACGCAGACCTGGATCTGGATGGCGTTGCCATCGAAGGTGAAGTGGCCGCCGAATACCGCACCGTGGTCTACCAGTACGACGAGGGTCTGCTGGACTACGTCAAGCACCTGAACTCGGGGAAGAAGGTGGAGGTCGTCCACGAGGACGTCATTGCCTTCGAAACCGAAGACACCGAGCGCCGGATCGCGCTGGAAATGGCCATGCAGTGGACCAACGCCTACTCTGAAAGCGTTCACACGTACGCCAACACCATCAACACCCATGAGGGCGGCACCCACGAAGAGGGCTTCCGCGCGGCGATGACCTCGTTGATCAACCGGTACGCCCGCGAGAAGGGCATCATCAAGGAAAAAGAGGACAACCTCACCGGTGATGACATCCGTGAAGGCCTCACTGCCGTTATTTCGGTGAAGCTCTCCGAGCCGCAGTTCGAAGGCCAGACCAAGACCAAGCTGGGCAACTCCGAGGTCAAGGGCTTCGTGCAGCGCGTGGTGACGGATGGGCTAGGTGACTGGCTGGAACGCAACCCGGGCCCGGCCCGCGACGTAATCCGCAAAGCCATCTCGGCGGCGCAGGCCCGCATGGCGGCCCGCAAGGCCCGCGACAACGCCCGCCGCAAGAGCCCGCTGGAATCCTTCGGCATGCCCGGAAAGCTTTCGGACTGCTCCTCCAAGAACCCGGAGAAGTGCGAGGTCTACATCGTGGAGGGTGACTCCGCCGGCGGATCTGCCAAGCGCGGCCGCAACCCGGAGACCCAGGCCATCCTGCCCTTGCGCGGCAAGATCCTCAACGTGGAGCGCGCCCGCCTGGACAAGGCGCTGGGCAACGCCGAAGTCCAGTCGATGATCACCGCCTTTGGCACCGGCATCGGTGAGGACTTCGACCTTTCCAAGCTGCGGTACCACAAGATTGTCCTCATGGCTGATGCCGACGTGGACGGCCAGCACATCACTACCCTGCTGATGACCCTGCTGTTCCGCTACATGCGCCCCCTTATTGAGCACGGCTATGTGTACCTGGCCCAGCCTCCGCTGTACCGCATCAAGTGGTCCAACGCGGCGCACGACTACGTCTACAGCGACCGGGAACGCGACGCCAAACTCGTCGCCGGCCAAGCCGCTGGACGCCGCATTCCCAAGGAAAACGGCATCCAGCGGTACAAGGGACTCGGCGAGATGGATTACACGGAACTGTGGGATACCACCATGGACCCGGACAACCGGACGTTGCTGCAGGTCACCATGGACGATGCCCTGGCCGCGGACCAGATCTTCTCCGTGCTGATGGGCGAAGACGTTGAATCCCGCCGTAACTTCATCCAGCAGAACGCCAAGGATGTCAGGTTCCTGGATATCTAGGCCTCCCGCTACGAATTCCCGGACTGACATATACCTGAAACGGAAAATATATACATGAGTGACGAAACTCCCGAGACGCCCGCCCCCGAGGCCGGGAACCCGGACACCGTTCTTGAAGGCGATGTGTTGATCGACCGCGTCGAACAGGTGGACCTGCAGACCGAAATGCAGCGGTCCTATCTTGACTATGCGATGGCCGTGATCGTGGGCCGTGCCCTGCCGGATGTCCGGGACGGACTCAAGCCGGTGCATCGCCGCGTGCTGTACGCCATGTTCGATGGCGGCTACCGCCCTGACCGTTCCTTCAACAAGTGCGCCCGCGTTGTGGGCGAGGTCATGGGCCAGTACCACCCCCACGGCGACACAGCCATCTACGACGCCCTGGTGCGTCTCATCCAAGACTGGACCATGCGCTACCCGCTGGCCCTTGGCCAGGGCAACTTCGGCTCCCCGGGCAACGACGGCGCCGCTGCACCGCGGTACACCGAGACCAAGATGGCCCCGCTGGCCATGGAAATGGTCCGGGACATCGACGAGGAAACGGTCGACTTCCAGGACAACTACGACGGGAAGAACCAAGAACCCACTATCCTGCCGGCGCGGTTCCCCAACCTGCTGGTCAACGGCTCATCGGGCATCGCAGTGGGCATGGCCACCAACATTCCGCCGCACAACCTGCGGGAAGTGGCGGACGGCGTGCAGTGGTACCTGGCCAACCCCGGTGCCAGCCGTGAGGAGCTGCTGGAAGAGCTCCTGCTCCGGATCAAGGGACCGGATTTCCCCACCGGGGCCACCATCCTGGGCCATAAGGGCATTGAGGACGCCTACCGTACAGGCCGGGGATCCGTCACCATGCGGGCCGTGGTCAACGTGGAGGAGCTCCAGGGGCGGACCTGCCTGGTGGTCACCGAACTGCCGTACCAGGCCAACCCGGACAACCTGGCCATCAAGATTGCCGAACTGGTGAAGGACGGCAAGATCCAGGGCATCGCGGATCTCCGGGACGAAACATCGGGCCGCACCGGCCAGCGACTCGTCATCGTCCTCAAGCGCGATGCCGTGGCCAAGGTGGTGTTGAACAACCTCTATAAGCACACCGAACTGCAGAGCAACTTCTCCGCCAACATGCTGGCCATCGTGGACGGCGTGCCCCGGACACTAAGCCTGGATGCCTTCATCCGCCACTGGGTCACGCACCAGATGGACGTCATCGCCCGCAGGACGCGTTACCGCCTCCGCAAGGCAGAGGAAGAAGCCCACATCCTCCGTGCGCTCCTCAAGGCCCTGGACATGCTGGACGAGGTCATCGCCCTGATCCGCGCCTCCAGTACCACCGAGGCGGCGCGCGACGGACTGATGGAGCTGCTGGACATCGACGAGTTGCAGGCGCGGGCCATCCTGGACATGCAGCTGCGCCGGCTGGCCGCCCTGGAACGACAGAAGATCCAGGACCGCCACGCAGAGCTCGAGGCGCTGATTGCCGAGTACAACGCCATCCTCGGCTCCGAGCAGCGCCAGCGCGAAATCATCAGCACCGAACTCGGTGAGATCGTGGACAAGCACGGTGATGACCGCCGCACGAAGATCCTCATGGGATTCGACGGCGACATGTCCATGGAAGACCTCATTCCCGAAGAGGAAATGGTGGTCACCATCACCCGCGGCGGCTACGTTAAGCGGACCCGCAGCGATAACTACCGGTCGCAGCAGCGCGGTGGCAAGGGAATCAAGGGCGCCCAGCTGCGCGGTGACGACGTCGTGGAACATTTCTTCGTGACCACTACGCACCATTGGCTGCTGTTCTTCACCAACCTCGGCCGCGTCTACCGGGCGAAAGCCTATGAGCTGATGGAAGCGGGCCGTGACGCTAAGGGCCAGCACGTGGCCAACCTGATGGCGTTCCAGCCGGATGAGCGCATCGCTCAGGTCCTTGACCTGAGGGATTACCAGCAGTCTCCCTACCTCGTCCTGGCCACCAAGCGTGGCCTGGTGAAGAAGACCAGGCTGGAGGACTACGACACCAACCGCTCCGCCGGCGTGATCGCGATCAACCTGCGCGACGGCGACGAACTGGTGTCCGCGCAGTTGGTCTCCGAAACAGACGACCTGCTGCTCGTATCCCGCAAGGGCCAGTCCATCCGCTTCACCGCTTCAGAAGAAGCGCTCCGCCCCATGGGTCGCGCCACCTCCGGCGTGACCGGGATGAAGTTCCGCGAGGACGACGAACTTCTTGCTGCGAATGTGGTCACTGACGGTTCCTATGTGTTCGTGGTGACCGAGGGCGGCTATGCCAAGCGCACCGCTGTCGAGGAATACCGGCTCCAGGGCCGCGGTGGCCTGGGCATCAAGGTGGCCAAGCTGGCCGAGGAACGCGGTGACCTGGTGGGTGCCCTCATCGTTCAGGAAGAGGATGAGGTCCTGGTGGTCATGGAAGGCGGCAAGGTAGTCCGGTCATCGGTGGCCGGCGTGCCGGCAAAGGGCCGTGACACCATGGGCGTCATCTTCGCCAAGCCGGATAAGAACGACCGCATCATCGAGGTGGCCCGCAACAGCGAACGCGGCCTTGAGGGCGAGGAATCCGCGGAGGATGACGTAACGTTGGCTGAAGACGGCGGAGCCCCTGTGGACTCCACCGAGCCAGCAGTGGCAGAAGAATCACCGGCCGTTGAGTCAGAGGACGCCTCGGGCGACGCTGAGCCGAACGAAGACAACACGGAGGTAACGAGTGAGTAATTCCGACTCATTTCCCAAGCCGAACAGCACCGCCCCCGGCCCCGGGCGGGCCTCTGCGGCGCCGCGGGTGAACGCTCCCGTCCGCCCCCAGCAGCGTCCCGCCGGCGCCGGCGCCCCCGGCCAGCGGCCTGCAGTTCCTGGTCAGCGGCCCGTCTCCGGTCCACGCCCCTCATCGCCCGGCCAGCGTCCTGCCCAGCAGGGTACTCCCGGCCTGGTCAAGCCTGCGCCGAAGGCAAAGGTCCGCCGGGCCCGACTGCTGGTCAGCAAGGTGGATCCCTGGTCCGTGCTGAAGATGGCGTTCCTGCTGTCCGTGGCACTGGGCATCGTTACGGTGGTGGCTGCCATCGTGCTGTGGACGGTCCTGGACCTCACAGGTATCTTCGACCAGGTGGACAGCCTGCTGGGTACGCTGTCCGGGTCCGAAGGCGGTGGCTTCGAACTCAAGAAGGTTGCCTCACTGGGCCAGGTGGCGTCCTTCGCCACCATCATTGCGGTGGTGAATGTGGTCCTGCTGACGGCACTCTCCATGCTGTCGGCGGTTCTTTACAACATCTCTGCCACCCTGGTGGGCGGCATCGGCGTGACCCTCACTGACGATTAGTAATCCTCCTTTCGCCCCGTAAAACCGGGCAGGAGGGCCCGATTTGAGATCGGGCCGGGATGTGCTGTAAAGTCATGTCTCGGCCCGATGAGGCATCGGGGCGTATAGCTCAGGCGGTTAGAGCGCTTCGCTGATAACGAAGAGGTCCCAGGTTCAAGTCCTGGTACGCCCACGGAACCTGTGCAGGTTCAAGTTGAAGGTTGGTTCGCAGGCTCTGCGGACAGGCCGGAACGGGGAGCACGTGAAGAAGTTGCTTGTACTGGCAGCGGCAATCGCAGGCGTCCTGGTCTACAAGAAAGCACAGGAATCCGAAGCCCGGAAAGAACTCTGGAGCAAGTCGACCGACACGGTGGACTAGCCCGGAACCCGGACCGGAGCCGGTCAAAGGCTCCCAGGTTCTTAGGGTATGATGGACGGGTTGCTTCTTATGGGGGCATGGCGCAATTGGTAGCGCACCTGCTTTGCAAGCAGGGGGTTCGGGGTTCGAGTCCCCGTGCCTCCACCATATTGAAAACGAAGAAGCCAGGCGGCTACCCGCCTGGCTTCTTTGTTCCCGTCTCACCTTCCTGGCCGTGTGCGGGGCCAGTCTTGGTGGTGGGTTCCTGGGTGCTATATCTTCTCCAGTAGAAACGTGCGACTGGTGATTGGTCCACGCTGACCAGGGGGACACGCACGGTGAACAATTCTTCTATCCTGCCCGGACGCTCGCGTCAGGTACTTGCTGCTTTGTGCGCGGTTTTGACGACGGTAATCCTTTTCTCGCCGGTGGTTCCCGCTGGCGCCACCACTCCAGATCCGTCCTCGGTAAACGAGACCGCGACAGCGCCGTCGATGAGGTTTGAGGGCGAGGCCGTGGTGTTCCGGACCCTGCACTTCGTCGCGGACATTGACCGGAGCAAGTCCTGGGAGTGGATCAACTATGAATGGCTGGCTGACGGCCAGGTCTACTCCCGGGCTGGTACTTACACGACGCTCGAAGAGTCGATGTTCGGGCGCCGTATCTCGGTTCGTATGACCATGAAGGAATTCGGCGCTGATCCGGTCGTGTACGTGTCTGAGGAGACACCTCCGGTCCGTGGTTACTTCGACGCTGCCAGGGGGTCCGCCGGGGAACCCGTGTTGGGCCAAGCCATATCGGCCGGCATTCCATCTGTGGGTGCACGACCGGCCCTAGCCACCGCGCCGGAGCGTTCCTACGTGTGGTCGCGAAACGGGGTTCCGATCCCGGGAGCGGATGCAGAGACCTACACCGTCACTGAAGCGGACCTGGGCGCAGAACTCCACAGCACGGTTACCCTGTCGGCGCCGGAATATCTGACATGGCGTCACACGGCATCGCATGGTACCGGTTTCCGCGGTTACCTGACCTTGGCATCCGATCCAACGATCACCTGGAACAGGACTGCCGAATCCAACAACGTCCCCACCGGAACCGTGCTGCGGGCCTCCGCGCCGCCGGTCACCGGGACCGCGCCGGCTGACCTGAGCTATGCGTACCAGTGGTATGCCTCGGACGGCTGGTGGAGCCAAGCGATTCCCGGGGCGACGGGGCCGGAGTACATCGCTGCTCCGGAATACATCGGCAAGACTATTAACGTTGGCGTGACACCAGTCGCTGCTCATTACACGGGTCGGACACGGGGCGTCACATCCAACCTGCGACCGTACATCTGGGGTAGCTTCGCGGGAGTCACCGCCCCGACCATCAAAGGAACGGCGCTACCTGGACAGGTTCTCACCGCCGTCCCCGGCATCCCCACACCTGTTGCTGAGACGGTCATGTACGAGTGGTACCGGGATGAGCAGAAGCTCGCCGTCTGGAGCACCGACCCGACGTACACAGTGACGCGGGAGGACCGAGGTCACAGGATCACGGTGCGTGCCCGATACCACCGCACCCACTATTACTACAGCACGACAGCCTTATCTAAACCCATTGCGCCGCGCTTCGACGCCCGGGCTTTCATGGACTTCACTCGGGACGATAAGTCGGATGTCCTGGCACGTGACAAGGCCGGCATTGTTTGGGTTTACCCGGGCAACGGAACCGGCGGATGGAAACCCCGCTACCGGTTGCAGGACGGACACGAGGGCTACGTTGGGCTCGTCAGGCCGGGCGACCTCAACAGCGACGGACTCCCTGACTATCTCGCCCAAGACGCCTGGGGAAAGTTGTGGATGTCCGACGGCCCATCCCACGGGTTCATTGGAAGCGGCTGGACCGGATACACCATCATCGCCCCGGACGACTTCAACGGCGATATCGAACCCGATGTTATGGCCCGGGACAAGTATGGCGCCCTGTACCTGTACCCCGGTAACGGGACAGGCGGCTTCAAGCCTAGGGTGAAGGTCGGCTCAGGCTGGCAGAACTTCACCACCATCCTCGGTCCCGGCGATTTCGATGGCGACGGTAACGCCGACGTCATGGCCCGGGACAAGTATGGAGTGCTCTACCTGTATCCCGGTAACGGGACCGGCGGCTGGAAAGCACGGGTAAAGATCGGTTCAGGCTGGCAATACTTCACCAGCATCAGCGCCGGGGGTGATTTCAACGGCGACGGAAACGCCGACGTCATGGCCCGGGACAAGTATGGAGTGCTCTACCTGTATCCCGGTAACGGGACCGGCGGCTGGAAACCGCGGGTAAAGATCGGTTCAGGCTGGCAATACTTCACCAGCATTTTCTAACCAGCAGCGAACTATGTCAGATGGATGGAGGCACATGCCTCGCTGCGTTGAAAGGGTTCTGCAGTGATCTTCTTTCTCGCGGCCCTGGGTGTCCTGGGTGTGGCTTCCTCCGGCCCACTCATCGCTGCCACCCTCGGGGCAACCTCCGTTACCGCCCTTGCCATTGCGTTTTGGCGTAATGCCATTGGTGCCGTGGTCATGGCCGGGCCCACCCTGATACGGGAGCCTGCCCAATTCGGACGGATCACCCGACGTGAGTTCCGCTGGTCCCTGACGGCCGCCGTCGCGCTTGCCCTGCACTTTGCCTGCTTCATCACGTCGCTGCAGCTGACGTCGGTCGCCGCAGCCACGGCGCTGGTCTGCCTGCAGTCGGCGTGGATCGCGGTGTTCCAGCTCCTGCGCGGCGCACGCCACGGGTGGCGCGTGCTGGCGGGGCTGGGGATCGCCTTTGGCGGTGTGGTAGCCATTACGGGGTTCGACATGGGAGCGTCGCCGCAGGCCCTCGTGGGGGACCTGCTGGCCGTGGCCGGCGGTGCGTTGGCGGGCCTGTACACCCTGGCCGGCGGCAAGGCCCGGCAAACTATGACCACCGGGGCCTACACCACGCTGTGCTACGGCATGTGCGCCGCACTGGTGGCCGTCCTGGCGCTCGTGGCGGGGCAGCCGCTCGTAGGCTTTGAGGCGGCAGGTTGGCTGGGCATCCTTGCCATCACGGTCTGCGCCCAGCTGGTGGGCCACACGGCCTTCAACCACCTCCTGGCCACTATGAGCCCGCTGGTGGTGTCCATGATCATCCTGCTCGAGATTCCCGGCGCGGCGCTGCTGGCTGCAGTGTTTCTTGGCGAGACGCTGCCCGCAGGAACCTATGCGGGCCTGGGCATGATTCTGGTGGGACTGGCGGTGGTGGTCCTGGGTCAGGCTTCCGGCTGGCGGCCGATCCGGGGGCGGCGTGCCCGCCTACTGGCCCCCGCGCCGGACGGGCTGGGCGGTGTTGACCGTGTGGATCGCCCGGAGGATTTTGGCCGGGAAGTAGACGGAGAAGAACACCACCATGGGAGCCTTTAGGGCCATCTTCTTCACGTTGTGGGCCTTGTAGGTCCGGTCGAAGCGGGTGACGTAGTACCGGTAGTCCCGCGGCGAATCCTCCAGACGCCGCGCGGACATTCCGGAGACCATCTGCGGGCAGTACTGGATCTTAAGGCCATGTTCAGCCAGGTGCAGGGACAGGTCGATGTCCTCATGCATTTCGTCCTTCTCGTCCCGGCAGGTTTCGGCACGGATGGTGTCCCAGGCGGACGCCCGCAGCGCCATGTTCGAACCAAAGAGGAAGTGGTACTGGTGCTTGGCCAGCTTGAGCATGAGTTGGCGCATCTTGTCGTCCGCCTTGAGACCGAAGCGGCGCATGGGCATGTCGTAATACACGACGGGTCCGGTGGCCGCCTGCACTGACGGGTCCAGGAATGCCTTCTGCACCTGCTCCACCCAGTCCGGCTCCACGACGGAATCGGCATCGATCCGGCCCAGGACGTCCCCGGTAGCCTGGTCCAGGCCGAAGTTGCGGGTTGGGATGAGGCCCTGTTCCCGGTCCTGGCTGAGCAGCAGCAGGGGAGTTTCGGGGTATTCCCGTTGCATCTGGTCCACAATGGCCGCGGTACGGTCCTTAGACAGGTTATCCACCACGATGATCTCGTGCGCGGGTACTGACTGGTAGATGGCCGCTATCAGGCACTGCCGGATGACGCTTTCCTCGTTATAGGCCGGAATGACGATGGACACGCGGGGCAGCACGGCTGCGTCGTTCAAGGCATCCCCAGAGGATTGATCGGCTGACATCACTTCAAATCTAGCACCGATGGCGGCTCAGTTTCCGGGCCGGGGACTCCTGCGCGGAAGCCTTGCGTGGCGCACAAAAGGGGCCCCGTTCATGAATGAACGGGGCCCCTGAGGCAATCGGCGGCGGTCAGGCCTGGACGTTGCCCTTGCCCTTATCCTCAATGTTCGCTGCAATGTTCTTCGTAGCGGTCTTGGCATCGGTCGCTGCCGCGGAGGCGGGGGCATCCCCGGCCACGTGCTTGGCCTTCTCGCTGGAGTCCTTCTCGGCAGCATCCTTGTCGGTGCTTTCCGTGGAAGCCCCCTCCTTTGCAGCGCCTGCCTTATCTCCCGCGGCCGCCGACGCGGCGGGAGTGGCAGGAGAGGCAGCGGCGGTGCCGACGGCGGCTGCCGGAGTTTCGGCCTTGGCTTCGCTGACCGTGGCGGCAGGAACAGGAGCCGGGGTGGGCTTCACGGGAGACGGCGTCTTCCAGGGATCCTCGACGGGCTTCGATGCCTTCCAAGCTGCTACGCCGGCTGCCACCGCGGCGGCGATGACCCCGAAGACCAGCCAGCCGCGCTTCTTGGGTTTCGCCGGTTCGGCCAGCTGCAGGTTTGCGGCGCGGCCCGCCTCCGTGGCGGCTGCCTTGAGCTGGGCGCCGGTTGCGTGTGCCTGCTCTTGGAGAGCGTGGATCAGGCCAACATCCCCCAGTTTCTGTGCCACGGCATCGACGTGTGCCGGTGTGTTCTCCAGCGTGCGGTGCACAACGGTGGAGGCCTGGCCGATCTGGTCGGAGAGCCGCGGCAGATATTCGACAACAACGCGGTCCCGGGCATTCAGTATGACAGGGGTGGCCTTGTCCAGGGCCTCGTGCAGGCGGGGCGAGGCGCCCTCAACGGCGTCGTTGATCTTGGGGGCGAGGTGCGCCAGCCCGTCCTGGATCCGAGGGGTAACCGTGGCGACGCCGTCAGCGAGGTTGTGCGCCGCGGTCTTCAGGCCTTCCTGGATCTTGGGGGATGCAGTATCGATGCCCTGCTGGAGGCGGGGGACCGCCCAGTCAACAGCCGCTTCCACACGCGGCGTCGCCCAGTCGCGGGCGTTTTCCACAGCGTGGGTGACCGACAGCTCAAGGTCACGGGCAATACGGTCTGACTTCTTCACAACTACCTCCCGATTAATGTGACGGTTCTGTGGTTAGCCTACGTGTGTTGCCTTCCACCGGCTATTCCCAGCGCTGATTTTGGGCATATTTCACCGAGCGCGGAACTGTCCGCCCGGCCGCCTGCCCCGCGAAGCGGCGTGAAAGAATAGACCCCATGACTGCCATCGCAACCGCAAAAGCAACCATCCACACGAGCATGGGCGACATCGTCGTCAACCTCTACGGCAACCACGCCCCCAAGACGGTCAAGAACTTCATTGGCCTGGCCACGGGCGAGCAGGCCTGGACCCACCCGGAGACGGGCGAGGAGAAGACCGGGACGCCGCTGTACAACGGCACCATCTTCCACCGGATCATCAAGGACTTTATGATCCAGGCCGGCGATCCCCTGGGCCGCGGCACCGGTGGTCCGGGCTACCGCTTCGACGACGAAATCCACCCGGAATTGAGCTTCAATCAGCCCTACAAGCTGGCCATGGCCAACGCCGGCATCCAGATGGGCAAGGGCACCAACGGTTCCCAGTTCTTCATCACGACCATCCCCACCGACTGGCTGCAGGGCAAGCACAGCATCTTCGGTGAGGTTGCCGACGAAGAATCCAAGAAGGTTGTCGACGCCATCGAGGGTGTCCGCACCGGTATGGGTGACCGCCCCGTTGAGGACGTCACCATCAACAGCATCGACATCGAACAGCTGTAATACCGCGCCATGAGTTACGGGATTCCGGCGGCAGAGCCGTCCGCGCAGGTCCCGGTGTGCCCCCGGCACCCGGACCGGCCATCCTACGTGCGCTGCCAGCGGTGCGGGCGTCCTGCCTGCCCCGAATGCCAGCGGGCGGCCGCCGTCGGATTCCAATGCGTTGACTGCGTCAACGAAACAAAACGTACGACGCCGGAGGTGCGGACGATCTACGGCGGTGCCGTTGCGACCGGCTCGCCCAAGGTGACGTTCGGGATCATCGCGGCGTGCGCCTTGGTGTACGTACTCCAGTGGATCATCCCAGGCGACGCGGTATTCCGAAACTTTGCGTTCGCCTCGGTATACGCCACCCCGGAATACGGGGCCTTTGAGCCGTGGCGCATGCTCACGGCGGCGTTCCTCCACTCCCAAGGCTTCATTCTGCACGTGGTGCTTAACATGTACATGCTGTGGATCTTCGGCCAGGCGCTGGAGCCCCTCCTGGGGCGCATCAGGTTCCTGGCCGTTTACCTGATCTCCGCGATCGGCGGCTCGGTCGGTTACCTCGCCTTAACCCCGATTCTTCCCCCTGGTGGGCCCGTCGGGGTGGTCGGTGCCTCGGGGGCCATCTTTGGCCTGTTCGGAGCGATGCTTCTGGTCCAACGCCACCGCGGCGGCGATACCCGGCAGCTGTGGATCCTTATCGCCATCAACGGCGTCATAGGTTTCATGGTTCCGCAGATCGCCTGGCAGGCGCACCTGGGCGGCCTGATAACCGGCGCACTCTGTGCTGCCGTGCTGGCCTATGCCCCGCGGGGCCCGCGCCAGCGCCTGGTGCAGGCGGCCGGCCTCGCCGCTGTGCTGCTGCTGCTCATCGCCGTCAGCTGGGTGCGCATCTCGCTGTAGCAGGACAGCGCTCGGAAGGATCCCATGGTCCAAGCCTCCTCGAGGCGGACGGTGGGATCTCTTGCGTTAAAGATGTTTTCCACAGCCCTTATCCACACTGTTGGTAACTTACACACCTGTAGTTCAGGGTGCCTCTTCCGGATTTTCCGTGTTACAAGGCGTCCGTCGGCGAGGGGCCAGGCTGCCCGTCCACAACTGTGGATAACTCTTGGGGATACTCCTGTGCGTAAGTGGACAACTCCCCCTCATGAGCCTCGGATGTGCACAAACTCCGTCCACCAGCCTGAACAAGGCCGTGGGGAGGGCGGTGTGAGCCGCCTATCAACAGGGTTTTGCACACTGTTAATAACTCACAGTCATGTAATTCATAGGACAGCTTTCGTGCAGCGGGGCCGTCTCAGCGGGCGCGGGGCCATCCGGCGAGGACATCTTTCCACAACTGTGGATAACTTGTGGGTATCGTGCTGTTGGTAAGTGCATAAGTGTGGGGAGTGGATAAGCTTCGAGAAGCAGCTGACGCATGCGCGCCCAACGATGTCGGGAGGACCTTTGACCGCCGCGAATACCAAGCACATCTTTCTCGACAAGGAACATCCGGTCCTGTGGCGGGCCCTGAACGGCCTGGGACTCAAGGTCCGCGAGGCGGCCGATGAGGCGGGCCTGGACCAGCGCATGATCGAGCTCCTGCACGTTCGGATCTCCCAGATCAACGGCTGCGCCTTCTGCCTGGATCTCCACATGAGGGATGCCGTCAAGGCAGGGGAAACACCGCAGCGCCTGGCCGTGCTGCCGGCTTGGCGGGAAACGGCACTGTTCACAGCGAGGGAGCGTGCGGCCCTCGCGCTGGCGGAAGCGATAACGGACCTGCCGGACCATCGTTCAATGGAGCACGAGGAAGCGTACGCTCGGGATCACCTCACTGTGGAGGAGTACAGCGTGGTGAGCTGGCTCGCCATCACCATGAACGCCTTTAACCGAGTTTCGATCACCAGCCATCACCCGGTGCGCGCCGAGCGTTAGGCTCTTCCCAGCGGCCTATCCACAGTGCTTTTCCACACTGTTAATAACCGTATTCGGTGCGCAAGATTGGCCTCGAAGCCAGTTGCAGGGCGTTAAATCCCCTCATCGAGAAAGTTATCCCCATTGTGGATAACTTTCCCAACAACTGGGGAAAAGTGCGGGCGGCACTCCGGCCGCCGCCAGTTCAGCGGCTGGAGCCCAAGGTGGGGGAAGCGGACCCAACCTCGTCTGCCCAAACCCCGGAGGATCCGCGGCGGTGGCTGTCGACAAGATGGGTGTCCACCATGCCGATGGCCTCCATCAGCGCGAACATGGTGGTGGGCCCGACGAAGGCGAAGCCCTTCTTGCGCAGCGCCTTGGAGAGCGCCACAGACTCCTCCGACTGTGTGGGCACGTCTGCGAAGGTCAGCGGCCGGGGAGTCGCGTCCGGGCGAAACTGCCAGACGAAGTCCACCAGCCCGCCCTCGGCCCGCAGGGCGAGGGTTGCACGGGCGTTAGTGATGGCGGCGCGGACCTTCAGCCGGTTGCGGACGATTCCGGCGTCTGCCATCAGGCGCGCCTCATCCGCCTCGGTGAACCTGGCCACGGCGTCCGGGCTGAACTCCGCGAAAGCGGCGCGGAACGCGGGACGCTTCCGCAGGATAGTGGCCCAAGACAGTCCTGCCTGGAAGCCCTCCAGGCAGATCCGTTCATAAAGGCCCTGTTCGTCCGTGACGGGCAGGCCCCACTCGGTGTCGTAGTACTCCCGCATCAGCGGGTCGGTGGCAGCCCAGGCGGGGCGGGCCAGCCCGTCAGGACCCACCACCACGCCGGCGCCTGCAGCTTCCATGAGCGGGTCTGTTCGAGGGGTTGGCTAGGAGCGCCAGCGGGTAGTCATCAGGAAGCCCACGATGGCGATGCCAAAGCCCGCCACAATGTTCCATGATCCCCACGCCTGGACCGGCAGTTGGCCTTCGCTGATGTAGAACGTGATGATCCAAAAGAGGCCAATAAGCATCAGGCCGAACATGACGGGCTTGAACCACACCGGGTTGGGCTTGTAGGCCTGTGCTGCAGCGGGGCGGGTGCTGCTGTCAGTGCTCTTCTTGCGGGGCTTGGACTCGGGCACGGGGTCTCCTTGCGGGCGGCGGCAAGCTCGGCGTCCCGGGCTTGATATCCTGCAGGAAGGAAATGGCCAGCGGGCTGAGTGAGCTTGAGCAAATCTTTGTTGGTCACATTCGATTCTTACTAGCAGCCAATTCTAGCCGCAGTTCATGGGCCGGCCCCGCCCAATGGAACCGCCCTTGAGGAGAACGCGTGGTGTTGCAGGAGAAGGCGAGGCTGCGCACTGCGCCGGCGGCCGGCGTCGTTATTCTGCGCGGCGCCGTCCAGATCATCGGCGAGTTGCTGATGACCGCCGGAATTATCCTGCTGCTCTTCGTGGCGTGGCAGCTGTGGTGGACCAACGTGGAGTCCGACGCCAAGCAGAGCAGGGTCATCAAGGAGTTCGCGCAGGAACTGGGTGGACCCGTCCAGCCGTCACCGAGCCCGGCTAAACCTTCTGATACCCAAGCGGCCAAAGCGTTCGGCGAGCCCGTAGTGGGTGCAGTCCCGCAGCATGCGGGAACCATCGGCATCATCTACATTCCCCGTTTCGGCAGCTCGTACACCCGGCCCATCGTGGAGGGGACCACCGGAGACGTGCTGGACACCCTCGGGCTGGGGCACTATCCCTCAACCGCCATGCCCGGGGCCGTGGGCAACTTTGCCGTAGCCGGTCACCGGCAGACCCACGGCGCGGTCCTGGACAATATCCACACGCTGGTGCCCGGAGACAAGATTTACGTCCAGACGAGGGACGGCTTCTACGTCTATGTGTTCCGCAACAACCAGATTGTGATGCCGGACCGTACCGACGTGCTGGAGCCCGTGCCCACGGCCCCGGGCGTCAAGCCGACGGAAAGATACCTCACCATGACCAGCTGCAACCCGCGGTTTGGGGCCGAAGAACGCATCATCGCCTATTCCCTCCTGGAGAGTTGGCGACCCGCCTCTGCCGGGCCTCCGCCTGAGATCGCCGCCCAGGTGGCTGCGGCAACCGGGAAGGGCTGAGCATGTACGCCTGGATTTTCCGCCACCTGCCCGGTCCACTGTGGGTCCGCATCGTCACCTCCGTGGTGCTGGTCGCGGCCGCCGTAGTCCTGATGGTCCAGTTCCTGTTCCCCTGGATGTCCGAATACACGTCCCTCACCGACTCAACGATTGGTTCCATAAGCCAGCCATGACCACAACCAAGATCCTCGTAGTGGATAACTACGACAGCTTTGTCTACACCCTGGTGGGCTACCTCCAGGAACTCGGCGCGGAGACCACAGTGGTCCGCAACGACGACGTCACCCTTGCCGAAGCCATCGAACTTGCCGGCGCGCGCGACGGCGTGTTGGTCTCCCCGGGCCCTGGCAACCCTGCGGAGGCGGGCGTCTGCATCGACCTGATCAGATGGTGCGGCGAGAACAGCGTGCCGATGTTCGGTGTGTGCCTGGGACACCAGGCGCTGGCGGAGGCCTTCGGCGGCAAAGTCACCCATGCGCCCGAGCTCATGCATGGCAAGACGTCCCTGGTGGAACACATCGGGACCAGCGTTTTCGCCGGCCTCCCCTCCCCCGTCACCGCTACCCGCTACCACTCGCTGGCTGCCGTCCGGGAATCCATTCCCGACGTCCTGGAGGTTACCGCGCAGACGGCCTCCGGAGTGGTCATGGGCCTCCAGCACCGGACGGCGCCGCTGTGCGGTGTCCAGTTCCACCCGGAATCGGTGCTCACCGAAGGCGGTTACCAGATGCTCGGCAACTGGCTTGAGTCCCTGGGCATGAAGGGCGCGGCAGCCAAAGCGGCCACCCTTAGCCCGCTCATCCAGCACTGAGGCTAAGACGAAGCCAATATTCCAGTAAAGGAATACTTTAGCCCTTCTTGCTGGCCGTAGGGCTCGGGCTGGATGTTGGCGCCGGTGACGGCGGCGGGGGCGCCTTGGCTACGATGATCGTCACCGTGCTCCCCTGCTCAACGAGCGTATTCACCGGAGCGCTCTGGTCCGTGACCCGGCCAGGTTCCACTTGGGCGTTTGCTGCCTCGACGACTTTGGCTACGAGGCCGAGCTCTTTTAGGGCGGCTTCCGCCTCGGCCTTGGTCCGGCCCCGAAGCTCCGGCAGGGCCACCTTCCCGGTGGACACCACGATTTCCACAGTGGTTCCCACACCGACGCTCTGGCCGGGCGCAGGGTTGGTGGTGATGACGATGCCGGCAGGCACAGTGGCGCTGTTGGCAGTCGTGGTGGACGGCGCACCGGACAGGCCCACTTCGCGCAGCAGGTCACGGGCCGCCGCCTCGGTCATGCCGGGCAGGTTCGCCGGAATCTTCACGGCGCTGGGGCCCTCGGAGATGTTCAGAACCACCTCCGATCCCGGCTCCAGGGACGTTCCGGAGGCCGGATCGGTGCCGATCGCCACACCCTTCCTTACCGTGTCGCTTTGGGTCCGGGCGATTCTTGGCCGCAGTTCGGCGTTATACAGTTCCTGCAGCGCCTCGGACTCCGTCATGGCGGCCACCGCGGGAATCTTGACCATGGCTACCACGGGTTCCGGGCGGTTGACGATGTTGTAGACCCACAGGCCGCCTCCGGCCAGGACCAGCAGGGTGAACACCACCAGTGTGGCGATCCAGGTACGACGGCGGGAGTCCTGCCGTGCGGTCCGCGCACGTTCCGGAGGGAGCCCCAGGGGCATGGCCTCCGCTGCTTCGTGCCTTACCGGGGGTGGCCCGGAAACTGACGTTCCGGCGTCGTCCACGTAGTCCCGGGAGGCTGCCAGTCGGCCGGTGGGCGGCCCGTCCAGGAATGCGGGGCCGGACATGGCGAACGCCTCAGTGGGCGGCGTTTCCGGGGCAGGTACGTGGTCGTTCGGGTCGGTCTGGGCCTCGGAGGCGGGTACAGGCGGCACGGGGATACCGGCGCGCGCGGCGCGGAGGGCGCGGCGGAAGGCGGCGGCGTCCTGGAACCTGTCTGCCCGGTTCTTCTGCAGGGCTTTGGCGAGCACCGTGTCCAGGGCGGGGGTAACCTCCGGGTTCAGGCTGCTGGGCGGCTCGGGGATTTCGCGGACGTGCTGGTAGGCCACGGACACGGGGCTGTCGCCCACGAAGGGAGGCCGGCAGGTGAGCATTTCATAGAGAAGGCACGCCGCGGAATAGAGGTCGCTCCGGGCGTCCACCGTTTCCCCGCGCGCCTGCTCAGGCGAAAGATACTGCGCAGTGCCCACCACTGCCTGGGTCTGGGTCATCGTGGCGGAAGAGTCGGCCATGGCCCGGGCAATGCCGAAGTCCATGACCTTGATGGAGTTGTCCCGCGGGCAGTGCATCACGTTGGCGGGCTTGATGTCGCGGTGCACGATGCCGGCCTTGTGGCTGTATTCGAGCGCCGAGAGGACGCCCAGGCAGTAGTCGATGGCCTGGGCAATGCTGACGTCTTTGGCCCTTATGAGATCGCGGATGGTCTTTCCGTCCACGAATTCCATGACGATGTAGGGAACCCGAACTGTGTCCTCCGAACCGTCGTGGATTGTATGTTCGCCGGTATCGAAGATAGCCACGATGGAAGAGTGGTTCAGGGCAGCCACGGACTGGGCTTCACGCTTGAACCTCGCCTGGAACTGGGGATCCCGTGCCAGGTCGGGGCGGAGCAGCTTGATGGCCACCGTCCGCCCCAGCCGGGTGTCGGTTCCCTTGTAGACATCCGCCATGCCACCGCGGCCGATCAAGGCGCCCAGTTCGTACCGTCCGTTCAGGACACGCTGGTTGTCCACCGGGAGGCTGTCCTCCCGGTGGAGCGGCGTGCGCGGGCTGTGGCTTCGGGGTGCTTCGTTCACGGCATGTCCGGCGGTTACGGGGCGGCGCAGGTAGGCGGCGTCCCGGGTTCTTCACCGGTCCCGCATGCGGGGAGTGCGGAGCCGGCGGTGGGTACGGCTACGGAGGACGTGGTGGGTTCGGGCGTGGGCGTAGGGGCTGGCTCGGGTTCCGGCGGGGCCACGGCGTAGATGATGGTGATGGGCGTCCCCTTGGGCAGTTCCCCGGTGGGGTTGAGTTCCAGCACTTCGCCCGGCGCTGCGGCGGAGGTCTCCTGGGGGACCACCGTAACCTGCAGCCCGAGGGCAGCCAGCTCGGCCTGCACCTGCCTGTAATCCTTGCCCAGGTAGGCCGCGGGGATCACATTGACCGTCTCATCAGGCTCTTCGGTGGGCGTCGGCGAGTCCTCGGTGGGTGTGGGCGTCGGGGACTCCGACGTGGGAGTGGGCGTGGCACTCTTGCTGGCCGGGCTGCTGGTGACGGCACCTGTGGGACTGTTCGCCGGGAACAGGACGCCGGCCTGGTTGAGGAAGAACCCGACGAGGGCGAACAGCAGCAGGACGATCAGGGCAATCAGCGGCCATGTCCAGGGGCTGCGGCCCTTGCGTTCCGGCTCGTCGGCGGGTTCGTCGTCGTAGGTGTCGTCTTCCTGGTCCCATTGGCGTTCTGCGGCGAGGGCGTTGGCGCGGGCCAAGGCCCCCTGCGGTCCCTGCCCGTCCGCGGCTGAGGCGGCGGCTGCTCCTGCTGCGGCGCCGGCGGCACCGGCACCCAGGACGGGAAGGGCCGACGTCGGCGTGGGGGAAGAGTCGCGGTGCGCGCCAATGACGCCGGTGGGCGCAGTTGCTGTATCCACGGGTGCGGTGATGGGCCCGGTGTCCGCGTCGATGAGAAGCATGCCCGGGACGGCGGCGCGGGCGGCTCCGATGTCGCCGTTACGGATTGCCTCGGCGGCCTCGGCCAGCTTGATGGCGTTTGCGGGCCGGTTCTTAGGATCCTTGGCAAGCATGGACATCAGCAGCGCGCGCACCGGTGCGGGCAGGGTGTCCGGCAGCGGCGGCGGGGCATCGTTGACCTGGGCCAGTGCGATCGCGATCTGGGACTCCCCGGAGAACGGCCGGTGCCCGGTGAGGCATTCGTAGCCGATAACGCCAAGCGAATAGATGTCCGATGACCCGGTGGCGGTCTGTCCTGTGGCCTGTTCCGGCGCCAGGTATTGGGCGGTTCCCATCACCTGGCCCGTCTGGGTGAGCGGCACCTGGTCCGCCAGCCGGGCGATGCCGAAGTCGGTGACCTTGACGCGGCCGTCTGGTGTGATGAGGAGGTTGCCGGGCTTGATGTCGCGGTGCACCAGGCCCTGTTCGTGGGCTACCGAGAGGGCGCGGGCGGTCTGCGCGATCATGGACAGCGTGCGGTCCGGTGAGAGGACTTGTTCGTGTTCGATGATGCTGCTCAGCGGCTGTCCCGGGACAAGTTCCATGACCAGGTAGGCCGAGCCTTCTTCTTCGCCGTAATCGAAGACGTTGGCGATGCCCACGTGGTTCAGCAGGGCGGTGTGCCGGGCCTCGGCGCGGAACCGCTGAAGGAAGCCGGGATCACCCGTGTACTCCTCCTTCAGCACCTTGATCGCAACGATTCGGCCCAGGACGAGGTCTTTGGCTTTCCAGACTTCACCCATGCCGCCGATCGCGATCCGCGTGGTCAGCTGGAACCTTCCGCCGAGGGTGATTCCGGTTGTAGGCCTCACTTATTCAACACCGCCTCAAAAATTTTCTTCGCGTTGGGACTGGTTAGCTGTGCGCCGGTGGTGATGTCCACGCCCTCCATGACGATGGTGACCACCACCTGCGGGTCATTGGCGGGTGCGAACCCCGTGAACCATGAGTTGTTGGTTCCGTTGCCGAGTTCGGCGGTGCCGGTCTTGCCTGCCACCTGGACGCCTGGTACTGCTGCGCCCCGGGCGATTCCTTCAGAGACGGCGCTGGCCATCCACTCGGTGATCTGGTTGGCGATTGCCGGGGTGGTGGAGGTGCGCAGCTGTTCGGGCTTGGGCTCTTCGATGATGCGCAGGTCCGGGGCGCGGAGTGCCTTGACGAGGTTTGGCTGCATCTGCACCCCATCGTTGGCGATGGCTGCCGTCATGAGGGCAACTTGCAGCGGCGTGGCCCGGACGTCCTTCTGGCCAATAGCGGACTGGGCCAGGCCGGGCCCGTCCAGATCTTCAGGGAACCCGTTGCCGCGGGCATATCCGAGCTTCAGCTGGCCCCCGAGGTCCTGGCCGAAGCCGAACTTGGCGGCCTGTTCTGCGATGGCGTCGCGGCCCAAGTCCTGGGCGATGCTGGCGAAGGGCGTGTTGCAGGACTGCTGCAGGGCGAAAGCGAAGCTGGCCTTGTTCCGGGTGTAGCAGTTGCCGCCGGCGTAGTTGGGGAGCTTGTAATCGATGCCGGGGAACGACATTTCCGCCGGGTTGGGCAATTCGCTGTCCGCGTCGTACTTGCCGGACTCCAGCGCGGCCGCCGTGTCCACGAGCTTGAAGACCGAGCCCGGGGCCAGCAGGGCGCCGGTGGGGCCGCTGACGTTCTGGTTCAGGTTGATCCCCGGGACCTTGACCAGTTCTGCCATGTTGGCCGCTTCCGCTGCCGGATCCTGGGTGGCTACCAGATTGGGGTCGTAGGACGGCTTGGACACCAGGGCCAGGATGTTTCCCGTCTTGGGATCGGTAACCACGATGGATCCCCGCTGTCCGTCCGGAATGAGGCTGTACGCCAGCTTCTGGATCTCGGAGTCAATGGTCAGTTCCACGGAGGCGCCCTTGGGCTGGTTTCCCAGGAAGAGTTGGCCCACCCGGTCCAGGAAGAGCTGATCCGAACTCCCGGCGAGCTGCTCGCCCATGGTGCGCTCCAGCCCGGTGGCGCCGAAGTTCTGCGAGAAGTACCCCGTGATGCCGGCATAGAGTTCAGGCTCCGGATAGGTGCGCTGGAATTTGCAGGACTCTGAGCCCTCCACGGATTCCGCCACCGGCGTTCCGTCTACCACGATGGCACCCCGGTCGTTGCAGTAGTTCTGCAGGATGGCGCGCTGGTTCCAGGGGTTGGCCTGGAGCTCGTCCGCCCCCACAACCTGGACGTAGCTGATGGCCCCGAACAGCAGGGCAAACATGGCCACCGCTGCGACCCACGAATTCCGGATGGCCTGGTTCATGCGCTCTTCACCGTCTCGGTGGGGGTATCGATGCCCAGGGGTTCGCCGCCCTTGGCCGGCGGCAGGGGGGTGGTGTCCACGGGACCCCGGGCCGTATTGGAAATCATCAGCAGCAGTCCCACGATGATCCAGTTGGCGAGCAGCGAAGAACCGCCGGCGGCGAGGAATGGTGTGGTGAGGCCGGTAAGCGGGATCAGGCGCGTGACGCCGCCGATCACTACGAAGCATTGCAGGGCAACCGCAAAGGACAGGCCGCAGGCCAGGAGTTTCCCGAAGGCGTCGCGGGTCCCCAGCGCAGCCCGGAAGCCCCGCGTGAAGAGGAGCAGGTACATCAGGACCACGGCAAAGAGGCCGATCAGGCCGAGCTCCTCGCCCAGGGAGGCAATAATCATGTCGCTGTTCGCGAACGGGACAAGGTTGGGGCGGCCCTGGCCCAGACCGGTGCCTACGAGGCCGCCGTTGGCCATGCCGAAGAGCCCTTGGACGATCTGGTGGCTGCCGCCCGGCGAACGGCCGTAGACCTCTTCGGTGAAGGCGTTCAGCCAGCCATCGATCCGCAGACCAACGTGGGAGAACACCCGGGACGCCACGAAACCGCCGCCCAAAATGAGGGCCACACCGATGACAACCCAGCTGATCCGGCTGGTGGCCACATAGATCATGACGATGAACAGGCCGAAGAACAGGACCGATGATCCCAGGTCGCGCTGGAAGATCAGCACCCCGATGCTGACCAGCCAGGCGGTGATCATGGGCCCCATGTCCTTGAAGCGCGGGAACTGCAGCGGACCGATCTTGCGTCCGGCAAGGAGGATGAGGTCCCGGTTGGACGAAAGATACCCGGCAAAGAATATAGCGAGGGTGATCTTTGCGACTTCACCGGGCTGGAAGGTCATGGGCCCCAGCCGGATCCAAACCCGGGCGCCCAGGATTTCGCCGGCGCTGATGCCGGGGATCAGCGGAAGGATCAGCAGCAGGGCACTAGCGGCCAGCGAAATGAAGGTAAACCGGCGCAGGATGCGGTGATCCTTAAGGAACCAGACCACGGCAATGGAGACGGCCATGGCGATGAGGGTCCAGCGCAGCTGGTTGTTCCCGGTGTCCCCGCCGGGCTCATCGAGACGGTGGATCATTGCGAGTCCGAGGCCGTTCAAGGCCACGACCAAGGGAAGCATTACCGGGTCGGCATACTTTGCGCGGAGGCGCAGGGCAACATGGAAGACGATCGCTGCCACAGCAAGGAGGCTCGACTGGAACCAGAAGTCGGAGTCGAAAGCCTTCTTCTGGTCCACACCCACCAGCATGTTTGCGCCGATGCCGACGGCCAGCGCCAGCAGCAGCAGGGCCAGTTCCACATTGCGGCGCGGTTTGATGGCGGTACTGATCTGGCTCACTGGCCCACCTCACAGGTCACGGCAGGGCTGGGGGAGGGCACGGGCGCGGTGGCCCCCGCAGTGGGCTTCGCGGTGGCCGGGGGAGCAGGCTTCGTGGCACTCGTCGTCGGAATGGCCGTCGGGGTGGCCGAAGCGCTTGGGGAAGCCGCCGGGGTGGGGCAGCCTTCTTCCGGAGACGTGGTGCCGGTGAGCTCGAGGTTCTTCACGATCCGTTGCGCGTCATACAGGTCGCTGGCAGGCACCGTCTGCCGGACCCTCTGCTGGGAGAACGGGGGCAAAGAGTCGACCCGGATGTCCGTCACTGCCTCCAGCGTGGACAGCGGAAACGGACCGAGGCGCTGGGAGACACCGTTGAAGATGGCGACGCGGGAATCAAACTCGCCGATGTAGTAGCGGGTTTGGGTCCACGCGTAGCCCAGCCACAGGCCAGCGGTCAGGGCAAACAGGAGCGCAGCGGCGACCGACCACGTGACCCAGCGGCGGGGCTTGGCGGGCACAAGGACTTCGTCAGCTTCGCCGTTGGGCTCGGCCTTGTGGGTGAGCACCGTGGCCGCGCGGCGGGCGACGGTGCGTCCGGCAATGCTGGGGATGGATCCAGATTCGGCAGCGGCCGCAGCCGCCCCCACCAGCTCATGCGGCCGGGAGGCGAGTTCCTCGCGCAGCACTTCGGCTGAGAGGTGTTCGCCCAGGTTCGGGTCGGTGGCACCGACATCGCCCGAGGTGGCGGTGGGACTGCTTCCCTTCGCGGTCTTGTCAGCTGCGCTGTTCTTGCCGGCGGCGGTCTCTGGCGCGCTGTCCCTTGATGCAGTTGCCGGGCTGCCTTTTGCATCTGCGGGTTTGCCCTCACCGGCGGCCGCCTGTGCCACCGCAGCCGCCGCGGCTGCACTGTCCGGCTGGGAAGGCACGACGTCGACGGCGGCAGTGCGGACGTCGTCGTGCGTTTCCTCCACAATCTCCACCATCACCACGGTGACGTTGTCCGGTGAGCCGGCCTCGAGGGTCAGGTCCACCAATGTCTCAACGCATTCGCGCAGGTCCTTGGTCTCGCGGACCGTGCGCTCCACCGCGTGTGCTGCAACGTAATTTAGCCCATCGGAGCAGAGCAGCCAGCGTTCTCCAGGTTCGACGTCAAGGGTGTCCAGGTCCAGCTCGGGGCTCGCATCCACATCGCCGAGGACGCGCATGAGGACGTTCTTGTGCGGATGGGACTCGGCTTCTTCGGGGCGCAGCCGCCCCTCATCGATGAGACGCTGGACGAATGTGTGGTCAACGCTGATCTGCTCGAACTCGCCGTTGCGCAGCCGGTAGGCGCGGGAGTCGCCGATGTGGGCGAAGTGCAGCTTTCCCTCGGCAAGCAGCAGCGCGGTGACGGTGGTGCCCATGCCAGCAAGCTTCGGATTGACGTGGACCAGCTCGGACAGCAGCGAGTTCGCGGTCTGGATCTCGTCGGCCAGGGTGGTGGAAGCCTCCCCTGCATAGTCGGCGCGGTCGATGTGGATCATGTCCAGGACGGTTGCGGCCGATGCGACGTCGCCGCCGGCGTGGCCGCCCATTCCGTCCGCCACGACGGCAAGGTGGCGGCCCACATAGGCGGAATCGTCGTTCTTGGACCGGATGCGGCCCACGTCCGAGCGGGCCGCATAACGCATGATGAGGGGCCGCCCCGCGGGTGCTGGCCCGGTGGCAGGGGTCTCGGGGACAGCCACGGCTATGGCCTCAATTCAATGACCGTCTTGCCGATCCTCACGGGAACGCCGGGCTCCACAGGGAGGGCGCGGGTGAGCTGCTGGTCTGCCAGGTAGGTTCCGTTCGTGGAGCCCAGGTCCTCGATGAACCAGCGGCTGCCCTGGGGGAAAAGCCTGGCGTGGCGGCCGGATGCGTAGTCGTCCTCAAGGACCAGCGTGGCTTCCTGGGCGCGGCCGAGGAGGATGGGGCTGGCCGCCAGGGGAATCGTGGTGCCCTTGAGTGGGCCCTCCACCACCACAAGCTGGTGGGCCTGCTGCTTCACGGGCTGGGGAGGTGCTTCGGCGAGCTCCGGATGCTTGCGGACCTGCCGCGCGGTCGGCGCCCCCGACGCTGCCTTACGGCCCACCATCAGGTCCCGGCGCATGGCCGAAACGATGCTGAAAACGAGGACCCAGAGCAGCAGCAGGAAACCGAACCGCAGTGCCGTGATGGTGAGGTCGCTCATGCGCGGCCCCCGGGACTGGCGGGAAGCAGGCGGAAGATGATTTTTGTCCGTCCCATCGTGATGGTGGAGCCGTCAGTGAGTTCGGTGCTTCCGGAAACCCGCTGGCCATTGACATAGCTGCCGTTGGTGGAACCCATGTCCACCGCGTGCGTCACGCCGTTCTCGGTGCGGATTTCCAAGTGGCGGCGCGATACCCCGGTGTCTTCGATCAGGATGTCGGCCTCGGAGGACCGGCCCAGGACGATCGACGGCGCGTTCAGCGAATAACGCTGGCCGTCGATGTCCAGCACGGGCTGGAGCCGCACCGGCTGGCGGCTGGGCGCCGCGGGAACCATGGGCCGCGCGGGGGCAGGAGCACCCGTGGCCTTCTCGGTGCGGGAGACGATTTCAAAGTCGCCGGCGCGCAGCTCCTCCTGGCGGCGAAACGAAATCCGGACGGGTCCCTGAAGCGTGTATCCCTGGCTCCGGACGTGGTTGATAACGACGTCGCAGAGTTCCTCGGCCAGGGGCGTGCCCCACTCCTGTGCACGAGCGAAGTCCTCCCCGCTCAGTTGTACGTCAAAGACGTTGGGCGCGAGGGTCCTGCCGGCCGCAACAGTCAGCGCTTTGTTGTCCACTTCCCTCCGGAGTCGGCTGGCGATTTCCACCGGCTCGACCTGCGCTTTGGATCCGGTGGAGAAGACGCCCCGGACTGCCTTTTCGATGCCGCGTTCAACTTTGTCCAGCAGACCCATGGTCTTCTCCTTTCCCCCCGGCAGCGGGGCATTCTTGGCGGTGGAACTCCACACGTGGTGCAGCCCGTGACTCTGCGGGGAGCCAGCACGATGGCAGGCACTCCTACACCCGATACTACTGGGCGGGCCTGTGAATGACCTTAATCCGCAACGGCCGGGCGCCGCCAAAAGGTTCACGCCTCCACCCTGCTGACCTGCCGGTCAAGGCCGCTCCGGAGCCCGATTGGTGTTTTGCCGCAGGTGTCCGTTATGCTTGATCTCGCTGCTTTTACAGGGACGCGGAACGGGAAACCGGCCCGCCAACAAGTGAAAGAAGTTGCGCGCGAGTGGCGGAACGGCAGACGCGCTGGCTTCAGGTGCCAGTGTCCGAAAGGGCGTGGGGGTTCAAATCCCCCCTCGCGCACGCATGTGATGAGTCGAGACATCCTTCACGGATGAGTCGGGTCATCGGTTACACCCCGGTCTTCGGACCGGGGTGTTTTTCTTTGTCCGGATGTTCT